>DFBO01000088.1:0-1886 GCA_002366675.1 Flavobacteriaceae bacterium UBA3078 | reverse complement strand
ATTGCATTATTTTCTATAATAGCTTGCGCTTCTTCGTAAGCAAATCTAGCATCGCTATAAGTTACTGTTCTTCCAAACCATTCGTTTTTAACCTCTCCTTTATCATTTATTTGAAATACTGCAGAAAAAGTATATTTTTCTTCATGTGGCCTTAAAGAACATGCATTGTTGGATAATACTTCGGGTAGCATTGGTACCACGCGATCTACTAAATAAACAGACGTTGCTCTTTCGTAAGCTTCATTATCTAAAACAGTATCTGGTTGTAAATAATGTGAAACATCTGCAATATGAATTCCTATTTCAAATAAGCCATTTTCTATTACTTGAAAAGATAAAGCATCATCAAAATCTTTAGCATCTTTTGGATCTATTGTAAAAGTTAAAACATCTCGCATATCGCGACGTTTTGCAATTTCTTCTTTTGTAATGGATGTATCTAAATTGTTAGCAAATTCTTCAACTTCGTGAGGAAACTCGTAAGGCAAACCGTATTCAGCTAAAATAGAATGGATTTCTGTATTGTGTTCTCCGGGTTTTCCTAAAACTTTTAAAATACTGCCATTTGGTGAATCGGAATTTTCTGGCCAATCTTCTAAAGATACAAGAACTTTATCTCCATCTTCAGCTTTATTAATTTTACTTATAGGTACAAAAATATCTTTGTACATTTTATTTGAATCTGGTATTACAAAAGCAAAATTATTGTTTTTACTAAATTGAATAACACCTACATAATCGTTTTTAGCACGTTTAATAACTTGCGTAATTTCTCCTTCTAGTTTACCACGTTTTCTACGTTTATATACATAGAGTTCTACTTGATCTCCATTAAGAGCTTTATTGATGTTATTAGATGAAATATAAATATCATCTTCAAAATCTTCTGAAATAACATATCCAGAACCTTTAGCTGTTAAGTCTAAAATTCCTGTATGATATTCTGTATTTACAATGGCTTTAAATTTTCCTCTTTCTACTTCTTCAATTTCTTGTTTTACTTTAAGTTGTTGAAGTTTTTTTATAATTTGATTGCGACTACTAGCGTCGTTAACACCTAGTTTTGAAGCAATTTGTTTATAGTTGAAGGATTGGTTTCTTTCTTTTTTTAAAATACTAAGAATGGTATTTGTAAGGTTTGAAATCTGATTTTTTGATTTCTTCTTTCTCTTTTTTGTCATTTATTTTGTAATCATTTATTAATCTCAATGTAATTGATGTTTCTACATTCGGACGAATGTTTTAATATAGGAAGACTCTTTTAATTATTATGAATTCTTTTAAATCAATTCATTAAGAATACTGCAAAGCTACGTTTTTAATATTAAATGATGTTTCTAAACTGTTAAATTACATAAAAGTACACAATGAATTATTTAAAGAGAATTCAATCTATATAAGTTTAGAAGCTTCTTCGCTTCACTTTAAATAATCTAATAATTATTCTACAATAAACTGTTTAGTTGCTTTTCCTTGATTGGTTTCTATTTTTATTAAATACATACCAGGAGATAAATGTGATGTATTAATTATATTATCTTTTGAAGTACTAATAAACTGACCCAACGTATTATAAATAGTTGCTTGGTTTAATTTTATTCCTTCTTGTAACTGAATAGTTATTTGGGTTTGTGCTGGATTTGGATAAATATTAAAACCTAATAAATTAAATTCTTTTATTGATAAAGCATCTGTTAAATCAAATACACGTACGTGTCCAGAATCATGCCCATTTCCAGCATTATGAATAGCCCCATTAGCGACTGTACTACCATCACTCGATATAGAGACACTAAAACCATTTAGATCATTTTCATCTTCTCCATCCATATCTACACCTATTTGAGTCCAAACTTCAGATAGATAATCGTATTTATAAACCCTTA
>DFBO01000041.1:6031-10415 GCA_002366675.1 Flavobacteriaceae bacterium UBA3078 | reverse complement strand
ATTTTTTTGCCAATAGTAGGAATTATATTTTACTTTTCTTTTGGTGTAAATTATCGAATAAGAAAAATATATGATAAAAAGTTGCTTACAAATGAAAAACTTCAAAACAATCTTGAAGCAGGGCTTATATCATATTCTAAAGGTGTTTTAAAAGATGGAGACGATTCAATACAAGAAAATTCTAAATTAGTAAATCTTATTTTAAAAGAGAATTTAAGTCCTCTTACAAATAATAACGATGTTAAATTACTTATTAATGGAGAAGCCAAGTTTCTTGAAGTAGTAGAGTGCCTTAGTCAGGCTAAAAAACATATTCACGTAGAATATTATGTTTTTGAAGATGATAATATTGGTAATAAAATCATTGATTTATTAATTGATAAAGCAAATCAAGGTGTTATAGTTAGATTTATATACGATGATTTTGGGAGTCGCTCAATCAGAAAAAATCAAATCGAAAGATTAAAACATGCTGGTGCTCAGATATTCCCATTTTATAAAATTAGACTTATTGCTTTAGCTAATAGAATGAATTATCGTAACCATAGAAAAATTATTGTAATCGATGGTCAGACTTCATTTGTAGGAGGTATTAATGTTAGTGATAGATATATAAATTCTGAGCCTAATAAAAACGAATATTATTGGAGAGATACACATTTAAAAATACATGGTCCTGCAACTTGGTATTTGCAATATCTCTTTTTATGCGATTGGAATTTTTGCGCTAAAGATACTGTGGAGATAGACAATCAGTTATTTCCTCCAAAAGATTCTTTTAATTCTCAAAAAGATAAGCATGTTCAGATTACAGCAAGTGGTCCAGATTCAGATGTGCCAACCATTCTCTTTGCTTTACTTCAATCTATTAATCTTGCAGAAAAAGAAGTGTTAATTACAACACCATATTTTATACCAAGTAATAGTATAAAGGAAGCTATTATAATTGCAGCAAAGAGTGGTGTAAGTGTTAAGCTTTTAGTTCCAGAAATTTCGGATTCTAAACTAGTTAATGCTGCAGCAAGTTCGTATTATGAAAGCTTATTGAAATCTGGAGTTGAGATTTACAGATATAATAAAGGTTTTGTACATGCAAAAACTATGGTTATAGATAATGAAATAGCTATTGTTGGAACAGCTAATATGGATGTTAGAAGTTTCGATCTAAATTTTGAAGTCAATGCTATTGTCTATGATGAGGAAATTGCAAACGAATTGCGAACAGCCTTCTATAACGACATTCTAGATGCCACAAAAGTTGATTTAGAATTATGGAGTAATAGACCTGTTTATATTAAATTCCTAGAAAAGTTAGCTCGATTATTTTCTCCTATGCTTTAATTATATTATCTCTTTCCTTTTCCATAATTTTGCATTCTTAAAATTACACAATGATTTCAATAGACGCATTAGCAGTAGAATTTGGTGGGCACTCATTATTTAAGGACGTTTCTTTTGTAATAAATGAAACCGACAAAATAGCCTTAATGGGGAAAAATGGAGCTGGAAAATCGACTATGATGAAAATTATAGCTGGAAAACAAAAAGCATCTCGTGGACATGTTAGATATCCTAAGGAAGCTATTATCGCTTATTTACCACAACATTTATTAACAGATGATAATTGTACCGTTTTTGAAGAAGCTTCTAAAGCATTTGAGCATGTGTTTACAATGCGTGATGAAATGGAAAGTCTAAACAAAGCTTTAGAAACCAGAACAGATTACGAGTCTGATGAATACATGTCTATTATTGAAAAAGTTTCAGATTTAGGTGAGAAATATTATGCACTTGAAGATGTAAATTACGATGCTGAAGTAGAAAAAGCATTAAGAGGTCTTGGTTTTAAACGTGAAGACATGAATAGATTAACAAGTGAGTTTAGTGGAGGTTGGCGTATGCGAATTGAATTAGCTAAAATTCTGCTTCAAAAACCAGATTTAATCTTATTAGATGAGCCAACAAACCATATTGATATAGAATCTGTTATATGGTTAGAAGATTTTTTAGTTAATAAGGCCAAAGCTGTTATGGTTATTTCTCATGATAAAGCTTTTATTGATAATATAACCAATCGAACTATAGAGGTTACAATGGGTCGTATTTATAATTATAAAGCCAACTATTCACATTACTTGCAATTAAGAGAAGAAAGACGTGCTAGCCAAGTTAAAGCCTATCAAGAGCAACAAAAATTTATTGCAGATAATATGGCCTTTATAGAACGTTTTAAAGGCACTTATTCTAAAACAAATCAAGTAAGTTCTAGAGAACGAATGCTTGAAAAATTAGAGATTATTGAAATAGACGAAATTGATAATTCATCATTAAAATTACGTTTCCCTCCAGCACAACGTTCTGGAGATTACCCTGTGTCAGTTGAGGATTTAACGAAGACTTATGGAGACCATGTGGTTTTTAAAAACGCTAATATGTCAATCTCAAGAGGAGAGAAAGTGTCTTTTGTAGGTAGAAATGGCGAAGGAAAATCTACGATGATTAAAGCCATTATGGGTGAAATAGATTTTCAAGGAAAATGTAGTTTAGGACATAATGTCAAAGTAGGATATTTTGCTCAAAATCAGGCGTCTTTGCTAGATGAAAACTTAACGGTTTTCCAAACTGTCGATGAGGTTGCAGAAGGAGACGTAAGAACACAAGTTAAAAATATTTTAGGTCGCTTCATGTTTGGTGGAGACGATATAGATAAAAAAGTGAGTGTATTATCTGGTGGAGAGAAAACTAGATTGGCAATGGTTAAATTGCTGTTAGAACCAGTAAACTTGCTTATTCTAGATGAGCCTACCAATCATTTGGATTTAAAATCTAAAGATGTTTTAAAAGAAGCTTTAATGTCTTTCGATGGGACATTAATCTTAGTATCTCACGATAGAGATTTTTTACAAGGCTTATCTCAAAAAGTATTCGAATTTAAAGATCAAAGGGTTATTGAGCATTTCGAGACTATTGATGCCTTTTTAGTTAGAAACAGAATAGAAAATTTAAAAGAAATAGATTTAAAAAAATAAGACTAATCTTTATAAACTTGACCACGATGAGGTTTTAATGCATCTCGAACAGGTTTCATGTCTTCTTCATTTACAACCATATAAGCTATGGCTTGCATATTGTTGATAATCTCAAAACCTGTAATGTTAGTGTCAAGATTCCTGATGGTAATATATTCTTTTAAATGTATTTCGTGGTGTTCAGCTGTTTTAGAAGCATTAGGACCTCTAAAGTCCCATATAAGTTTTAATTTACGCATTAGCTACAGAAGTTCCTTTTTCAGCAAAATTTTTAAAATCTTGTAAATATTTTCTAGATTGTTTTTTAAAAGCACTTGGCATGATTAAAGTCATCAATCTAAGAACAAAACTGGTAGGAATAAATTCACTTTTCGAAATCCATCTAGTATGTCCTTCTTTAGTTTCTTCAAAATAATTTTCTTGAATATTGTGCATACCTTTTGTATCATACATAGCATGAAACTCGTGAGGCATATTTTTGTGTGTAATGGTTTCTATCAACTCCATATCTCGTTTCCCCATTTTATAAATCAGCTTCATTTTTGCTCCTATGTCTCCAGGAGTCCCAGAAATGTAATCATAACCTACTAAGCCTTGTTGCCAATGTTTCATGTTTTCTGGATTATCTAGTTTTTTACTAAATGTTTCCAAAGGAAGATTAACAATTATTTCAGAAGTATATTTCATAAAATATGATTAAAATCAGAACAAGGTACAATAATTCTAATGCTTAAAAAAGCCATGTAAAAAAGCATACTAAAAAACTTTCAAAACCGTTCATTAATGCAGCTTGTATTAATGGTTAATATTACTATTTTTGCAACAATTAAAATTAAATTAAATAACATGCATAAATATTTATTAGTTGTCGTTTTTTCTTTGTGCTTTTTCTTAAGTAATGCTCAAAACTCAAAAGATGAAGTTTTATTTACTGTTGATAGTGATCCAGTTTATGTTTCAGAATTCACCAGAGTTTTTAATAAAAACATTGATTTAGTTAAAGATGAATCTCAAAAAGATGTAGATGAATATTTAAAACTATTTGTTAACTATAAGTTGAAATTAAAAGAAGCTCATGCTTTAGGTTTAGATAAAAAACCTACTTATGTCAGCGAATTAGCAAATTACAAATCGCAATTAGCTAAAAATTATTTAACAGATTCTAAAGTAACAGACGAGCTAATTGAAGAGGCTTACCAAAGAACTATTGAGGAAGTAAAAGCGAGTCATATATTAATTAGACTTCCTGAAAACCCAAGCCCTCAGGACACCTTAGCTGCTTATAATGAGTTAATTAAATTGAGAGAGAGAGTTGTTAATGAAGGGTTTGACACTGTTAAAAGTGAAGTTCATGA
>DFBO01000041.1:0-5919 GCA_002366675.1 Flavobacteriaceae bacterium UBA3078 | reverse complement strand
CTTCTAGAGGAGAACGTACTGTAGCTCATATAATGATTAATAGTACGAATAATGATGAATCTCTTATAGAGAATCCAGAAAAGAGAATTAATGAAATATATATAAAATTAGAACAAGGTGAAAAATTTGAGTCATTAGCAAAACAATTTTCAGAAGATAAAAGTTCGGCAGAAAAAGGTGGTATGTTGTCTCCTTTTAGTGGAGGACAATTAACTTCGGTAGAATTTGAAACAGAAGCTTTTAGTCTTGAAAATGTTGGAGATATTTCTCAACCATTTAAAACAGAATTTGGATGGCACATTATTAAGCTTTACAACAAAAAATCTGTAGACACTTATGAAGCAATGAAGGGAGAACTTGGTGCTAAAGTAAAAAAGGATTCTCGTTCTCAACTAATAAACACTTCTTTAGTTAATAAGCTTAAAGAACAATATTTGGTTTCAGATATACAACCAGATTTAAGCTATTTTGTTTCTATTTTGGATGATAGTTATTTTTCAGGGAAATGGTTTTTGCCACAAGATTTTAAAAGGACTGAGGAACTTGTGAAGATTGGAAGTAAGCAAATTACTAACCAGGAGTTTGGTGCTTTCTTAGAGAAAAATCAAAGAAAAAAAACACCAAAAGTAGGGCTAAACAAACTAGTGTCAGACAGCTATAATATATTTCTGGAAAAACAATTGATTCAGTATAAAGAAGAGCAATTAGAATTCGAGAACCCAGATTTTGGTTTTATCGTTGATGAATATAGGGATGGACTTCTTTTATTCGAACTTATGGAAACAGAAATTTGGAATGCAGCAAAAAAAGATACCATAGGGTTGCAGAAATATTATAACGATAATAAAGAAAATTATTATTGGAACCAAAGAGCAGATGCAGTTGTAGCATCATCAGCTAAAAAATCAACTATTAAAGAAGTAGAAAAATTATTGCGTAATAATCAATCTCCAGAACAAATTAAAACAGTATTAAATACAGATAAATCTATAAACGTAATTTTCACTTCTGGTATTATGGATGCAAAACACCAATCGTTACCAGAAAACTTTTCATTTAAAATTGGTGTCTCAGATATATATAAATTAAATGATGCTTTTATAGTTGCAGATGTTAAAGAAGTGTTGCCAAAAGAATTAAAAGTTTTTAAAGAAGCTAGAGGAGCTGTTATAAGCGATTTTCAAAATTATAAAGAAGCAAACTGGATATTAAATTTAGAAAAAAAATACAAAGTAGTTATCAATCAAGAAGTACTGGAACAAGTTAAATCTCAATTAAAGAATTAATTTGAATTTAAGAACTAACATATTATTAATTACATCTGTTTTATTATTATTTCTATCCTGCGATTTTTTTAAAGAAACAGACGATAGAATACCCATTGCCAGAGTATATGACACATATCTTTACGAAGAAGATATTCAAGACTTGTTAAAAGAAGGTATATCTAAACAAGATAGTACAGTGCTCGTTACAAGTTTTATTAATAATTGGGCTACAGAGCAATTATTAGTCCGTGGAGCTAAACGTAATTTATCAGAATCTAAACAAGACGCTTTTAATAAATTAGCTTTAGAATATAAAAATGAACTTTTCTCAAAGGCGTATTTAGAAGCCTTAGTGAGTAAAAACATCGATACAGTTATAGTTCCTGAAGAGGCTAAAGTTTATTATAATGCAAACAAACAAGTATTTAAATTAAATGAAGATTTAATAAAGCTTAGGTATATAAATCTAGAAGAAAATTGGATTGATAAAAAAGAAATTGAAGAAAAATTTAAACGATTCAACCATCAAGATAAAAGATATTTAGATTCAATATCTATACAGTTTCGTTCCTTTTCATTAAAAGATTCTGTTTGGGTAAAAGTCGATCAAGTTGTAGATAAAATTCCAGCAATTACTTCTGAAAACAAAAATCAACTGTTAAAAAAATCTAATTTTATACAACTCAAAGATTCATTAGGATTATATTTGGTGCATATTAACGATGTCTTGTTAAGAAGCAACACAGCTCCCTTAGAATATGTAAAGCCAACAATAGATAAAATCGTTATAAATAAAAGAAAATTAGAACTCATAAGAGAGTTAGAAAAAGATATTACTAAAGATGCTATTAAAAACAAAAAATTTGAAATCTATAATTAAATTTAACCAGTACTTACTAATTTGTTTAACATGTTTAGTAACACATAGTGTTTCTTCTCAAATAATTATTGAAGAAGATGAAGTTGTAGATGTGAAAACGGATACTGTAGATACCTCTCAATCTAGAAAAATTGATGGAGTTGCTGCTGTAGTTGGAGAAAACATTATTCTAGATTCAGATATAGATAATACTATTTTGCAGCTTAAAGCTCAAGGAGCTTCAATGGAAGGTGTAACACGTTGCCAACTTTTTGGTAAATTATTAGAAGATAAGCTTTATGCACACCAAGCAGTACAGGATAGTGTTATAGTTTCAGATGCAGAAATTCGTTCATCAGTAGATTATCAGTTGCAACAATTTCTAGATCAATCTGGAAAAACCATGGAAGAACTTATCGCATTCTATAACAAAGAAGACGAAAAAAGTTTTAGAGAAGAAATGTTTGAAATAAACAAAAGTAATAAGTTGGCAAGCGAAATGCAAAGAAAAATTATTGAAGAGGTTGAAGTTACTCCAGAGGAAGTTAGACAGTTCTTTAATAAAATACCTGAAGATGAAAGGCCAACCTTTGGTACAGAATTAAAAGTATCACAAATTGTTATAGAACCTGAAGTTTCAGAAGAAAACAAACAAAAGGCTATTAATCAATTAAAGCAATTTAAAGCTGATATATTAGAAAATGGCGCTAGTTTTCGTTCAAAAGTTGTCCTTTATACAGACGATAAAGAATCAATAAAAACAGGAGGCCTTTACACTTTATATAGAAAGAAACCAAGAATGGTTAAAGAGTTTAGAGATGTAGCATTCTCAATGGAAGAAGGTGAAATTTCAGATCCTTTTGAATCAGAATTCGGTTATCATATTATTTATTTAGAAAAAATTAGAGGTCAAGAATATGATGTTCGACATATACTTATCATGCCTGAAGTATCTCAAGATGCCATTTTAGCTGCTAAAACAGAAATAGAGACTATTAGAGAACGTATCGTTGCTGGAGATATTTCATTTGAAGATGCTGCAAGAGAATCTAGCGATGAAAAGGAAACTAGAAGTGAAGGAGGTTATTTAATTAATCCTGCTACACAAGATTATAATTTTGAGCTTACAAGAATGGATCCAGAATTATATGGACAAATTCAAGACCTAAAAGAAGAAGATGTTAGTTTAATAATTACAGACAGAGGTCGAACTGGAAATGTAAAATTTAAAATAATGAAAGTTAGCGATAGAGTAGACGAGCATGTTGCAGAATTTTCAAGAGATTATTTAAAAATAAAGGATTTAGCTTTAGTTGAAAAGCGATTAAAAGTTATTGAAGAATGGCAGGAAGAAAAGATTATGGAAACTTACATTAAAATTAATGGAGAACATAGAGACTGCGAATATTCTAGTAACTGGTTAAAAAAATAAATATGTCAGACGTTGCGAAAATAGAAGAATTAGTAAAAAAATATCATGCACTAAAAACTGAAATAGCCAAAGTAATTGTTGGTCAAGACGAGGTTGTTAGTCAAATTCTTATTTCTATTTTCTCAGGAGGTCACGCTTTATTAATTGGTGTTCCAGGTTTAGCAAAAACCTTAATGGTTAATACCATAGCTCAAACCTTAGGGCTTGATTTTAAACGTATACAGTTTACTCCAGATTTAATGCCTAGCGACATTTTAGGTAGTGAAATTCTAGACGAAAACAGACATTTTAAATTTATTAAAGGACCTATTTTTGCTAATATTATTTTGGCAGACGAAATAAATAGAACGCCTCCAAAAACTCAAGCAGCTTTATTGGAAGCTATGCAAGAACGCTCTGTTACTGTAGCTGGACATAATTACAGTTTAAGTTTACCGTATTTTGTTTTAGCAACTCAAAATCCGATTGAACAAGAAGGTACTTACCCATTGCCAGAAGCGCAATTAGATAGATTTATGTTTGCTGTTAATTTAGATTATCCAACTTTTGAAGAAGAAGTTCAGGTTGTAAAATCTACAACAACAGATGTACAAGCAAAAGTAAACTCATTATTTACAGCTCAGGAAATTATAGATATTCAGCATTTAATTCGAAGAATTCCAGTTGCTGATAATGTTATAGAATATGCTGTAAGAATGGTTGGTAAAACAAGACCTAACAGTCAAGCAGCTACAGATTTAGTTAAGAACTACCTAGATTGGGGAGCAGGACCAAGAGCTTCACAAAATTTAATATTAGCTGCTAAAACGCATGCTGCAATTCATGGTAAATTCTCACCAGATATTGAAAATGTTCAAGCTGTTTCAAGTAGTATTCTTAGGCACAGAATCATAAAAAACTACAAAGCAGAAGCTGAAGGCATAACGGAAGAGGATATTATTAAAAGTCTTTTTTAATAAGGATATATTAAAATCCATTCTTTTTTTTGAAATTTTATTGATTTAGTTTCTGAAAATATTAAAACACGATTGTTAATTTATTATTTTATAGCTTAATAAATTACGAAATCATTAATTATTTACTAAAAATTTAAACATTTATTGAATTATATTCAAAGATTAATCGATTTCGTTACATATTTTTAAATCTCCCATAAAATTTGTAATTTTGCCTGACTAACTAAAAACAACTTTAATCTTTAAATATAACTTATGGCATTTGATATAGAAATGATAAAAAAAGTTTACTCTACAATGGCAGAGCGTGTAGATAAAGCTAGAGAAATTGTAGGGAAACCATTAACACTTTCAGAAAAGATTTTATACTCACACCTTTGGGATGGCACTCCAAATAAAGCATTTCAAAGAGGTAAAGATTATGTAGATTTTGCTCCAGATAGAATTGCTTTACAAGATGCAACTGCACAAATGGCATTATTGCAATTTATGCAAGCTGGGAAAAAGAAAGTAGCAGTACCAACAACAACCCATTGTGATCATTTAATTCAAGCTAAAAATGGTGCTAGCATGGATTTGCAGAGTGCCTTAAATACAAGTAACGAAGTATTCAACTTTTTAGAGTCAGTTTCAAATAAGTATGGACTTGGATTTTGGAAACCAGGAGCTGGTATTATTCATCAAGTAGTTTTAGAAAATTATGCATTTCCTGGCGGAATGATGATTGGTACAGATTCACATACAGTTAATGCTGGTGGATTAGGTATGGTAGCCATTGGAGTAGGTGGAGCAGATGCTGTAGATGTTATGGCAGGAATGGCTTGGGAATTGAAATTCCCAAAACTAATTGGTGTGAAATTAACAGGTAAATTATCTGGTTGGACTGCACCAAAAGACGTGATTTTAAAAGTTGCAGATATCTTGACTGTTAAAGGAGGTACAGGAGCTATCGTAGAATATTTTGGACCAGGAGCAACTTCAATGTCTTGTACTGGAAAAGGAACTATTTGTAATATGGGAGCTGAGATTGGAGCTACCACATCAACTTTTGGTTATGATGAATCTATGGAACGTTACTTGCGTGCTACAGACAGAGCAGATGTTGCTGAAGCTGCAAATCAAGTAAAAGAATATTTAACTGGAGATGCTGAAGTTTATGCTAATCCTGAACTATATTTTGATCAAGTCATTGATATTAATTTATCTGAATTAGGACCATTATTAAATGGACCATTTACACCAGATTTATCAACAACAGTTGGAAAAACAATGAGCGAAAAAGCGAAAGCAAACGATTGGCCATTGAAAGTAGAATGGGGATTAATTGGATCATGTACCAATTCATCTTACGAAGATTTATCTCGTGCGTCTTCTATTGCACAACAAGCTTTGGATAAAGGCGTG
>DFBO01000152.1:14325-31005 GCA_002366675.1 Flavobacteriaceae bacterium UBA3078 | reverse complement strand
CGTTAATCGAATAAATAGTTAAAATAAATAGAAAACACTCCTTATTTGGAGTGTTTTTTATATTTTAGGAACAGTTTTTGGATGTTATGAACTCATAATGAGTTAAATCATAAAATGAATTAAGATGAAAAAAGGATTATTAGTAATTGCCATATTGTTTTTTGTTGCAAATGTTTCAGCACAAGAAATTAACTGGGTGACTTTAGAACAAGCTGTAGAGCTTCAGAAGAAAACACCTAAAAAAATTATGATAGATGCCTATACAATTTGGTGTGGACCATGTAAGATGTTAGATAAAAATACCTTTCAAAATAAAGATGTTGCTGATTATATAAACAAGAATTATTATGCAGTAAAATTTAATGCAGAAGGAAATGAGACCATTAATTTTAAAGGGAATACCTTTTCAAACCCTGGCTATAATCCTGCTAATGCAAAGAGACGAAATTCACCTCACCAATTATCAACATATTTTAGTGTAAGATCGTATCCTACCATTTTGTTTTTGGACGAATCTGGAGAACTTTTAAGTCCAGTAATAGGTTATAAAACACCACAACAGTTGGAGTTGTATTTAAAACTTTTTAATAATAATGATCATGCCGGAATGAAAACTCAAAGTGATTTTTCTACTTATCAAAAAGCCTTTAAACCAGAGTTTTCAAACTAATTATTAGTTACTTTAATATAAAAGCTCCCTTTTCACTTGTTTGATGAAAAGGGGTTTTTTGTTTTTCGCAAGTAGATTTCCATCTTCTTAAATAGGATTTATAATTGCTGCCATCTGCAATTATAAGTTTGGGGTTTAAAGAATCTAAAACACGATCTAAATTCACTCTTGGAGAGTTCCTTAATAATATATATTCAGGTTTAAAGCTTGAAACGTTATAGATGCCCAAACTATCTATTACTAGAATTTTTTCATTATTGAAAGTGTATATAGATTGAATGGAGTCTTCTTTTATAGTTGAAATATTATTATCTGTTGTAAAATTTGAAATGAGTTGATTTTGACTCTTATTAAAGTCAGTTAAATTATGATGGAATTTTAATGTCTCACCTTGATGAAGCCCTATTAGAGTCTGTCTACTTTTGTGAAATATTATAAATTCATTTGCTGTTTTGTGCTTTTGTTTTAAGTAAATCTGGACACCTTGGAATAGAATAATGGTTGCTAAAATATAACTGATATTTTTAAATGATTTAGCTTTGTAAAACTGATAGATGGCCAATACAATAAAATAGCTAGTTATAACTTCTAATAAATTAAACGTAATATCTTTAAAGTAAAAAACTTCTTGTTGAGAAATCCATTTAAAGAAATTATTCATCCAACTAATAATGTTACCATAAAATGTAGCAACAAAATTTGGAAGCAGGCCAAGTAATGCCAATCCAATTAGGGTTATTCCATACCCCAAAATAATTCCGAGAATTGGTATAATAACAACGTTAGATAAAAGAAACAATCCAGGGAATTGGTGAAAATAAAAAAAGCTAATAGGAAGTATCCCAAATTGTGCAGCAATAGAAACTACAAATGCTTGCCAAATCTTATCAAAAACCCAGTACTTTGGTTTGAATAAGCGATAAAAATAAGGGTAAAAAGTTACGATACCAATAACTGCCATATAGCTTAATTGAAAACCAACATCGTATAAAAAAGATGGTTTAATAAGAAGTAAAATGAAAGCAGATATCGCTAAAATGTTTAGCGTGTTTACTGGTCGTTTTAAATTCATTCCAATAGCTACCAGACTAAACATGGTTGCAGCTCTAGTAACCGAAGCAGATAAACCAGCTACAATAGCAAAACTCCAAAGACATAAAATGATTAGTGTAATCTTATAAATATGACCATTTTTAAAAAACTCAATGGGTTTAAAAAAGAAATTGAGAAAGAGGAGAATAATACCAACATGTAAACCAGAAACGGCCAGTATATGTATAGCTCCAGCTTTCTTATAATCATCATAAATTTCATTGCTTATTTCCTTTCTTTGACCAAGAATAAGTGCATTAATAATAGATAATTCATTAGCACCAAAGTTATATTGCTTTAATCTTTTGTTTATGGCTGCTCTAAACGCATCTGCTAAACCAAAAACTGAGGACTTTTCTTGACTAACAATATATAACGACTGGTAGTTTGTGTATAATTGAGAATAGATATTCTTATTTTCCAGAAAAGCTTTATAATTAAACTGACTTGGATTTAATGGATCTGTTAATGGATAGAGTTTTGATTCTATTATTAGAACATTATCTACATTAATTGGTTTAGAAATGGAGTCATTATTAATGTTTAGAATAGCCAGCCCAACGCTTTCTAGGCCATCAATTTTTAGAATATCTGCTACATATCTATCATTATAATTATTTGATTTTAAACGATCGGTAATTTTTAAAGTAATAAATGAAGGGTTTCCATTTTCGAAATTGTTAGAATGAGAGTAGTGATTTTTAAAATTTCTATGATCATGAATATTTACTACTAGAATACCAATAGAAATCATAGTCAAAAAAGCCATAATTCCAAACCAGACATTCTTTGTGAATAGAGGTTTAGATATAAAATAAATAATGGCTAATCCTATACATAGTAGTATGGTTAGTATAGCAGATTGATATAGTGAAATTGAAAAATAATGAGACAATAAAATGCCTATAATCAAGAAGATAGTTAATTTGATAATAGTAAAATGTAACAGTTTCACATAAGTAAGATACTGAAAATCTTACAATATTCTACGAGCTTGTACAAATGCAAAGTACCAATATTTATCAGATAATTTTGAGAACATAACACCTCTACTTGTTGTAGAATGTATAAATTCTACATAACCATGCCTCACATTAGTTACCAGGCCAACATGGTTAACATGTCTACTATTTTTCTTAGTTGCAAAGAATAATAAATCGCCTTTTTGAACTTCTTTAACATCTACCCAATCTCCAGTTGTAGATAGATCTCCTGTAGTTCTTGGAAGAGGAATGTTTTCGCTATTGTATGCAGTGGTTATAAGTCCAGAACAATCCATGCCTTTCTTTGTGGAGCCTCCATATTTATATTTTACACCTTCGTACTTTTCGGCTGTTTTAATAATATTATTAATGGTAGAAATATCTGTAGCATTTCTTTCTTTTATTACAGAACGAGTTTCCTGTTTTGGTTTCGAGCTAACAGAACCAGTCTTGGTTGATTTACATGAAGAAATAGTTAATAAAAGAATAAATAAGTAGGTAATTTTTCTCATTCTATTTTCCGCTTTTTAAAGAGTTGTAAATTAATTTGGCCGTTTTTTTACTGGCGCCTTTGCCAGCCAATTTTTTTTCAAGTTCGTAATAATCAACAAAAAACGTGGTACGCTCATAAGGATCTAAAATCTTATCTAGCTCTTTGGTTAGATTAGATTTATTAAATTCCTCTTGAATTAATTCGGTTACAATTTTTTTATCCATTATTAAATTCACTAAAGAAATATATTTTAAATTGATAACCCGTTTAGCAATTTGGTAAGAAATCCAGTTGCCTTTATAGCAGACAACCTGTGGTACTTTAAATAAGGCAGTTTCTAAAGTAGCTGTTCCTGAAGTAACTAATGCAGCTGTTGAAACCGAAAGCAAATCGTATGTTTTATTTGAAATAAAGCGAACATTATTTTTTTTAATGAAGGGTTTGTAAAAGCTATAATCCTGACTTGGAGCTCCTGCTATAATAAATTGATAATTTGGATATTGACTTACAACCGACAACATTACAGACAACATTTTTTTTATTTCTTGTTTTCTGCTTCCTGGTAATATAGCTATTATAGGTTTTTCGTTTAATTCGTAATCTGCACGAAAGGTATATTCATTAACTTGGTCTCTATTGGAAATAGCATCTATAGTTGGATGGCCAACAAATTCTACAGGATACTGATGCTTTTTTTCATAAAAATCTTTTTCAAAAGGTAAGATAACATACATATTATCAATATCTCTTTTTATGTCTTTAATCCTGTTTTCTTTCCAAGCCCAAATCTGTGGCGAAATGTAATAATGTGTTTTAAACCCTTTTTTTCTAGCCCATTTTGCAATACGTAGGTTGAAACCAGGATAGTCAATAAAAATAATAACATCTGGTTGATACTCTTCAATATCTTTTTTGCAGAATGATAGGTTTTTAGTGATAGTTCTTAAATTCATAATCACTTCAGCAAAACCCATAAAAGCTAAGTCGCGATAATGTTTTACTAAAGTATTGCTAGTTTCACTCATTAAATCTCCACCCCAAAACCTGAAATTTGCATTATCATCTTCTTTAAGCAATGCTTTCATAAGGTTCGAGCCATGTAGATCTCCTGAGGCTTCTCCAGCAATAATATAGTATTTCATATATATTAGTCTATATAAATTTAAAAACAAAAGTTGAAATAGCAATAATAACAGTTGCTAATAAAACCCCTCTCGCACGATAATCCTGTTTCTTTTTAATAAAAACAAAAAACGCTAAGAGATTTAAAATGGCGCCTAAACTAATTAGTTTACCAAGAATTCCTTCTGAAGAGGCAGATTTTAATACTGTAAAAAAGTCTCTTCCTTCTCCAAAGAATAATGTAGCAAAATATAATCCAATGGCATTTGCTATTAGTCCAATTATAAAGCCTATTAATATTTCTTTTTTAATCATTTAAATTCCATGTATTTAAGTTTGATATGGCGTGATGAGCAGTCAAATCGAATTGCACAGGAACTACAGAAATATAACCATTTTCTAAAGCCCATTCATCTGTGTCTTCCCCATTATCTAAATTTACAAATTTCCCTGTAAGCCAATAGTAATCTTTGCCTTGAGGTGTTTGACGCTTATCAAATTCTTCTTCCCAATTAGCTTTTGCTTGTCTACAAATTTTTATGCCTTTGATGTCTTTTTCCAACAGATTTGGAAAATTCACATTTAAAACCACATTATTTGGGATTCCTTTATCTAAAGCATTTTTAGCAATAATTTTCACATACTTTTTGGTAGCTTCAAAATTTGCATTGTAATTATAGTCTAAAAGCGAAAATCCAATAGCAGGAATGCCTTCAATACCAGCTTCTAAAGCTGCACTCATAGTTCCAGAATAAATCACATTTATTGAAGAATTTGAACCATGATTAATTCCAGAAACGCATAAATCGGGTTTTCTCTTTAGAATTTCTTTTACAGCTAGTTTTACACAATCTGCAGGAGTTCCAGAACAACTATATTCTATTTGTTTTCCATTATCTATATAAACTCTCTCAATATATAATACAGAATTAATTGTAATAGCATGTCCCATACCACTTTGTGGACTATCTGGTGCAACCACTACTACATCTCCAATTTCTAGCATCACTTCTATTAAAGCTCTAATCCCTGGAGCCGTTATGCCATCGTCATTTGTTACTAAAATAAGTGGTCTTTTAGACATAAATTAATTTAAATTAACATTGCTAAAATACATAATTTCCTACGTAACCCATTAATTTATGTGGTTTAACAAAAAATTAGTACCAATTGAGATTATTGGCATAGTTTTTTCTTTAATTTAGTAAAATAAATATCAAATACTTTTTGAATTGTAGAAGTGTTTTATGTATTATTATAGCTTAAAACGATTAACAACTGCAATGCATTATTAAATTAATATGATAAGATTTATGAAAAGGAATTATAAGATTTTAGTATTAGTGCTTTTATTGGCATTTACTTCGTGTAGTTTTACAACTAAAACTTTTGAAGATCCAGACAAAGACAAATTACTAATACAAGTAATAACTTATGTTTTGCAAAGAGGTCATTTCGATCCTAAAGAAATGAATGATGATTTTTCAACTGAAGTTTATACAGATTATATAGACCAATTAGATCCATTAAAAAGATACTTTTATAAATCAGATATAGAGGAATTTGAAAAATTCAAGCTGTTATTAGACGATCAATTAAAAGAATATGATATTTCATTTTTTAATCTAACTCATGAAAGGCTAGTTCAGCGAATTGAAGAATCTAAAGCAATATATAAAGATGTATTAAAGGATCCATTTGATTATGCTTTAGACGAGATTTTTAATTCAGATTATGAAAATTTGGACTATGTTAAGAATAAAAAGCAAATGAAAGACCGTTGGAGACAACAATTAAAATTCTCTAATTTGGCTAATTATGATGATTTAATGATAGAGCAAGAAACAATTGAGGAAAAGAAAAGCTTAACTCAAATTGAAGAAGAGGCTCGTGCAGAAACTTTAAAGTCTATCGATTTATATTATAACGACTATTTAGACGACCTTGTGAGAAAGGATTGGTTTTCTATGTATGTAAATGCTATTGTTACAAAATTCGATCCACATACAAATTATTATGCTCCAGAAGATAAAGAGAACTTTAACCAGCAAATGTCTGGAAAATTAGAAGGAATTGGCGCTCGTTTGTCTAAGCGTATGGACAATACTAAAATTGTAGAGCTTATCTCTGGAGGTCCAGCTTGGAGAGGAAATGAGTTGGAAGTTGGAGATATAATCATGAAAGTGCGTCAGGAAAAAGAAGAGGAGTCTGTAAATATTGTTGGTATGCGTCTAGACGATGCCATAAAATTAATTAAGGGCCCAAAGGGAACTACAGTTGTGCTAACCGTTAAAAAAGTTGATGGGACTATTGAAGATATTAGCATTACCAGAGATGTTGTAGAAATAGAAGAAACTTATGCTAAGTCATCTATAGTTACTAAAGACGATAGACGTTTTGGAGTAATAGACTTGCCAAAATTCTATGTGGATTTTGAAGATTATAAAAGTAGAAACGCAGCATCAGATATTAAAAAAGAGATTGAAAGATTAAAAGCAGAAGGCATGGAAGGTCTTGTTTTAGACCTTAGAAATAATGGAGGAGGTTCGCTTCCAGTTGTAGTGGATATTGCTGGTATGTTTATTAAAGATGGACCTGTAGTCCAAGTTCGAGCAACAGGAGAACCTAAGGAAGTTTTAAAGGACAAAGACAAGTCAATTATTTGGGATGGCCCATTAGTTATTATGGTAAATGAATTATCTGCATCTGCTTCTGAAATTCTTGCAGCAGCTATGCAAGATTATAAGAGAGCTATAGTTATAGGTAGCAAACAAACTTATGGTAAAGGAACAGTTCAGAATTTTCTGGATTTGAATAATATGGTTCGTAATAATAAAAATGGCGATTTAGGAGCTTTAAAATTGACAACTCAAAAATTCTATAGAATAAATGGAGGGTCAACTCAATTAGAAGGAGTGAAAAGTGATGTTGTTGTTTTAGATAGATATAGTTTTATTGATGTAGGTGAAAAAGACCAAAAAAATCCATTGCCATGGGATAAAATAGAAGCCGTAGATTATAATTTTTGGGAAGGTTATTTCGATTATAATGAAACCATAGAAAATAGTTCGAAACGAATGAGTGGAAATGAGCAATTAAAACTTATTGGCGAAAATGCTAAATGGATTAAAACAAGAATGGATGAAACGCAACATTCTTTAAAGTATGATACGTATAAAGCACAATTAAAATTAAATGAAGAAGAATCTAAGCGTTTCGATAAAATTTCTGAATACAATACAAATCTTACTTTCGAGTCCTTGCCTTATGAAAAGGAACTTTTTGTAAAAGATACAATTCTGCAAGAAAAAAGAGATAGATGGCATAAAAGTTTAAGTAAAGATGTATATATAGAAGAGGCTATTAATGTCCTTGAGGATTTAAAAATGTCTTATTCAATTAAAAAAGTAGCTACAGTTAAAGATTAATTTTAAATGAGTCAAAATTCTAGCTCATTAAGTCAATTAGCGCTCCAAAAATTTAAACACAATTTTTGGGGCGTTTTCAGCTTTTGGTTTATTGTCTTTGTTGGAATCGTTTCTGTATTTGCTTACGTTTTTGCACCAGATGATTCTAAAAATGCAAACCAAATGCATTTGGCTATTCATTCAAAAAAACCAGGTTTTAAAGTACAAATTTTAACCTTGCCAGCTTCAATAGAAAATAATCAATCGTTTGTGGATAAACTGTTTTTTGGGAATAATAACACAGAAACCGAAATCCCAATTTCGACGTATCAAATTAAAAACAATACATTGTTTTACACCGAATATGCTTCAGATGGTTTAGAAGGAGCAGTAAAAGAGCTTGATCTATCTAATTATGCGACAGACAATCCTGTCAATTTAATAGAAGAAAGAACCTTTTTATTTGGAACCGACAAATATGGACGAGACTTATTAAGTCGCGTTTTGGTTGGAGCCAGAATCTCATTTTTTATTGGTTTCGTAGCAGTTTTTATTTCTCTTGTAATTGGCATTTTTATGGGAAGTATAGCTGGTTATTTTGGTGGAAAAGTAGATGCCTTTATTATGTGGATAATAAATGTAACCTGGTCCATACCAACATTATTACTTGTTATTGCTATTACTTTGGCATTAGGAAAAGGCTTTTGGCAAGTGTTTATTGCAGTGGGTTTAACCATGTGGGTTGAAGTAGCAAGAGTAGTTCGTGGTCAAATTATTAGTGTGAAAGAAATGCAATATGTAACAGCAGCAAGAGCACTTGGTTTTAACGATTTTAGAATTATTACCAAGCACATATTACCAAACATAATGGCTCCAGTAATTGTTATTTCTGCAGCTAATTTTGCCGCAGCTATTTTAATTGAAAGTGGGCTCAGTTTTTTAGGTATTGGTGCACAACCACCTATGGCAAGTTGGGGAGCCATGATTAAAGATCACTATAATTATATTATTTTAGGGAAACCTTATTTGGCGTTAATTCCAGGGTTATGCATTATGAGTTTGGTAATGGCGTTTATGCTTATTGGTAACGCTTTACGGGATGCTCTAGATGTTAAAAGTGGTTAATCAATAGTCATATTACTATTCAAATCATCTATATATTTTAAAACATCGTCTTTACCAATATCTTTAGAAGAAGAGGTAATAAAATAATTTGGCATTTCTTCCCAAGTTTCTAACATTATAGTTTTGTATGCTTCAACATGGTTTTCAATAGCTTTTGGTCTTAGCTTATCGGCTTTAGTAAAAATAATGGAAAAAGGAATTCCATTTTCGCCTAACCATTGCATGAATTCTAAATCTATTGGCTGTGGATTATGTCTAATATCAACTAAAACAAAAGCAGAAACAAGTTGTTCGCGTAGACTAAAATATTGGGTAATAAATTTTTGAAACGTTTTCTTTGCGCTTTTCGAAACTCTAGCATAACCATAACCTGGTAAATCTACTAAATACCAATTTTTGTTAATTAAAAAATGATTGATTAATTGTGTTTTACCAGGTCTTCCAGATGTTTTAGCAAGACTTTTTCTGCTGGTAAGCATATTAATTAGTGATGATTTTCCAACATTACTTCTGCCAATAAAAGCATATTCTGGAATAAGGTTTTTTGGACATTTAGCAACATCAGAGTTGCTCATTATAAATTCAGCCGATTTTATTTTCATAGTTATATCCTAAGAAAGAGGGAGTATTATTTTAAGAATGATGTGTTTTAAATCCCCTTTTTGGTTAACCAGTTGTTTAGAATTTCATTAAACTCTTCTGGACGCTCCATCATTGCAGCATGTCCACATTTGTCAATCCAGAATAATTCTGAATCCGGTAAAAGTTCATTAAATTCTACTGCTACTTCTGGAGGAGTAACTGTATCGTTTTTTCCCCAAATTATGCAGGTTGGAGTTTTCATTTTAGGCAAATCTTTTGCCATATTATGTCTTATTGCACTTTTAGCTATCGCTAAAGTTTTAATAAGTTTATTTCTGTCGTTTACAGTTTCATAAACTTCATCTACAATTTCTTTTGTAGCAATTTCAGGATCATAAAAAACATCTTGTGCTTTCTTTTTTATTACTTCATAATCACTTCTTTTGGTGTAACCTCCACCCATGGCACTTTCGTATAAACCAGAACTGCCTGTAATTATTAAAGCTTTTACTTTTTTAGGATGCAATTTAGTGTGATATAACCCAATATGTCCACCTAAAGAGTTTCCTAATAAAATAACTTCTTCAAATCCTTTAAAATCAATAAAATCATGTAAATATTTTGAAAAACTCTTCACATTAGTTTTCAATAAAGACATAGTGTAAATAGGCAATTCAGGAATAATAACTTTATAGCCTTTTTCGCTAAAGTAATTTGTAACCGACTCAAAATTACTTAATCCACCCATTAAACCATGGAGAACAATAATTGGTGTTCCTTCTCCAACTTCAATATATCTGTAATCTTTTTCCTTTTTTAGTCGATGCGCCATTAATCAGTTAGTCTTTTCTATAAAAACAAATATAGTTAAATCATTCATATTATTTTTAAAATTATTGCTTCTCATTATCTCGTGTTAATAAAGAGATATTAACATTAAAATATTAAATCTGTTTCATTCTGTAACCTCTTGAAATTGAGCAATTAACAAGGTGTGCGTTATTTTAATAACGAAATAAAATTACTGTTAATCGAAAATTTATCAACAAAGTGGTAGAATGTGGTAAAATGTGGTATATTTTTCGATATATTTGAAACTTAAACACAAAATTGAAAACAAATCCCTTTGAACTCATTAATAGGAACATACGAATGTAAAGTAGATGCTAAAGGAAGGCTTATGCTTCCGGCTGCATTGAAAAAGCAGTTGTTGCCTGTTTTGCAAAATGGGTTTGTTTTAAAGCGAGCGGTTTTTCAGTCCTGTTTGGAGTTGTATCCAATGTCAGAATGGGAAGCTTTAATGCAGAATGTAAATAAGCTAAACCGTTTTAAGAAAAAGAACAACGATTTTATTAGGCGTTTTACAGCTGGAGTAAAAGTTGTTGAAGTGGATGCTACTGGTCGATTATTGGTCCCTAAAGATTTAGTGGTTTTTGCAAATATCTCAAAAGAGATTGTGGTCTCGGCAGCAGTCAACATTATTGAAATTTGGGATAAAGACAAGTATGAACAAGCTATAGATGATGCAACAGGTGACTTTGCAGATTTAGCTGAAGAGGTAATGGGACAAGAAGATGATGGAGATGGAATATCATAATCCAGTATTGCTAAAGGAAACTGTTGATGGGTTGAACATTGTTGAAGATGGTGTGTATGTTGATGTCACATTTGGTGGAGGAGGGCATAGTAAAGAAATCTTAAAAAGACTTGGAGATAAAGGAAAATTATTCGCATTCGATCAAGATCCTGATGCTCTTGAAAACAAAATTGACGATGAACGATTTACTTTGATTCATGAAAATTTTAGATATATAAAAAGGTTCTTAAGGTTTTATGGTGTGAAAGAAGTGGATGGCATTTTAGCAGATTTTGGAGTGTCTTCTCATCAATTTGATGTTGCTGAAAGAGGATTCTCAACCCGATTTGAAGCAGATTTAGATATGAGAATGAATCAAGAGAGTGAGCTATCTGCTTATCATGTTGTTAATGATTATGATGAAGAGCAGCTAAAACAAGTGCTTTTCCAATATGGCGAATTGAGATCTGCACCAGCAATGGCAAGTGTTATTGTTGCTAATCGAGAATTGGAGCCAATTAAAACTAGCAATCAATTAAAGCAAGTGTTAAAGAAGTTTTTACCACCAAAACACGAGAATAAAGTGTTGGCGCAAATATATCAAGCAATTAGAATTGAAGTTAATCAAGAAATAGAAGCCTTAAAAGAACTCCTGTTACAAACACCAGGTTTGTTAAAAGAAAAAGGGCGCTTAAGTGTTATTTCTTATCATTCATTAGAAGATAGATTGGTAAAAAGATTTATACGAAATGGTATGTTTGAAGGAGAACCAGAAAGAGATGTTTTTGGAAATTTTGAAGTGCCATTAAAAAAAGTAGGTGGATTAATAATACCTAGTAAAGAAGAAATTAAAATTAACAATAGAGCCAGAAGTGCTAAGCTAAGAATTGCTGAAAAGCTATAAATGAAAAAAGGCATTATAAATATTTTAAAAGGAAAGTTTCTAGTAAACGATGATGCGTTTAAAAACTGGCGAATGATTCTTTTTATTTCATTATTGGCTTTAATAATGATTGCTAGTTCTCATAGTGCAGATAAAAAAGTTCACAAAATAGCCAGACTAAATAATGAAGCCAAAGAATTGCGTTCGGCATTTGTAGATGGCAGAAAAAAACTCATGGAACTCAAAAAAGAATCAATGGTAGAATTGAAGATGAAGGAAAAAGGCTTAGCTATCTCCGAGATTCCACCAACAAAAATTAAAGTTAAATCTCAAAATTAGTTCAACTTGGCAGTAAGCGAAAAGAACATATTAAACCGATTGTATTTTATAGCAGGATGTATGTTCATCTTCGCTCTAGCAGTTGTGTTTAAACTTTTGAGTATTCAGTTTGTTCAAGGAGATAAATACAGAGATTTAGCGGAAGAACGAACCATAAAAAACGTTATTATTCCAGCAAATCGAGGCAATGTGTACTCTGTTAACGGTAATTTGTTAGCAACATCGATTCCTAAATACGATATAAGAATAGATGCCATAACACCTTCGGCTGTAACATTCGAAAAATATTTAAAACCATTATCAGATTCGCTTTCTAAATACTCAGGAAAACCTTCTTCTTATTATCAAAAAGGAATAAGAAAAGCGAGAGCTAACAAAAACAGATACTATTTGTTAGCTAGAGATATTGGCTACTCAGATTATATCAGAATTAGAAATTTCCCATTATTAAATCTTGGAGCATTTAAAGGAGGGTTAATAGTTGAGCAAACAACAAAAAGAGAGCATCCTATGGGTGGAGTTGCAGAGCGAACTATTGGATATGAAAGATTCGATGAAGATGGAAATGTTACACGACCAGGTATCGATGGTGCTTATGGCGTAAAATATTTAAGAGGGACTGATGGGTTAAGGCTGAAACAAAAAATTGGTAATGGTCAATGGAAACCCATTGCAGATTATAATCAAGTAGAACCAAAAGATGGGTATGATTTATATACAACTATTAGTGTTAATATTCAAGATATAGCACATCATTCTTTATTACAGCAGTTAGAGGATTATGAAGCAGACCATGGTTGTGTGGTTGTAATGGAAGTGGCAACAGGCGAAATTAGAGCCATTTCAAATTTGGGTAGAACCTCAAGTGGGACTTACTACGAAAAA
Organism: Flavobacteriaceae bacterium UBA3078; assembly: GCA_002366675.1. Classification (GTDB taxonomy): domain Bacteria; phylum Bacteroidota; class Bacteroidia; order Flavobacteriales; family Flavobacteriaceae; genus Xanthomarina. The sequence continues at coordinate 17,848 of DFBO01000152.1, read as the reverse complement.
TTAAATTATGCCGTTGGCGAGTCTCACGAACCAGGATCTACTTTCAAAGTCATGGCGTTAATGGCTGCTTTAGAAGACAAGGTAGTAGATACAGCGACAGTAATTGACACAAGGAATGGAAGTAAAATGTTCTATGGACGAACCATTAACGATTCGAAACATGGTGGTTATGGAAAAATTTCTGCAGCAAGAACCCTTGAAGTGTCTTCTAATATTGGGTTAGCAACTATTATTGATGAAGCGTATTCTAAAAATCCTGAAAAATTTCTTAACCGATTGAAAAGTTGGAATTTAGATAAGACATTGGGATTACCGATTTTAGGTGAAGGAATACCTAAAATTTATGAGCCTGGTCATTCAAAATGGAGTAAAAATGCCCTGCCTTCTATGTCTTATGGCTACAATTTAAGTTTAACGCCTTTGCAAACCTTAACATTCTACAATGCTATTGCAAATAATGGTGTCATGGTTAAACCAACATTTATAAAAGAAGTACGAGAATTAAATAAGCAAGTAGAAACATTCGATAGAACAATTATTAATAATAAAATCTGTTCGGATAAGACCATAAAGGAAATGCAGGAGATTCTTAAGAATGTTGTGGTTCGTGGAACAGGAAGATCGTTGTATTCGCCATATTTCTCAATGTCTGGTAAAACAGGAACTGCAAAAACAGAATACTGGATGAAAGATTGGGATAAAGACCGTAGATATGTGTCTTCTTTTGCAGGATATTTTCCAGCCGATAACCCTAAATACTCATGTATAGTAATCATACATAAGCCAAGTATTAAAAAAGGCTATTATGGAGCCGATGTTTCTGGGCCAGTTTTTAAAAGAATTGCTCAAAAAATATTTACAGACACACCTATTATTGATGAAGTTGAAAGCTTGAATGTAAAAAACGATATAGTAGAAAAGGAGTTTGATAGTTATTATGAAACGGCTCAAACATATAAAACCATTATGCCAAATGTTGTTGGATTGCCTTTAATGGATGCTCTAGCATTATTAGAGAATATGGGACTTAAAGTGCAGAGTCAAGGAATAGGCAATGTAACATCTCAATCTCTTGATAAAGGAATTAAAATAAAGAAGAATCAAACCATTGTTATCGAAGCATCATGATGACTTTAAAAGACATATTATATAAAGTAACCCTTAACGCTGTTGTTGGTCAAACAAGTGTGTCTGTTAAAAATATTGATTTCGATTCAAGAAACATTTCAACAAACGATGCTTTTGTAGCTATAAATGGAACCATTTCTAATGGTCATGATTTTATAGATAAAGCAATTAAACAAGGTGCTATTGCTATTATATGCGAAGAGTTGCCAAATAATATTATTGAGGGTATTACTTATGTTCAAGTTGAAAGCTCATCGAGTGCCTTAGCAATAATGGCTTCCAATTTCTACCAAGTGCCTTCAGAAAATTTAAAACTTGTAGGTGTTACAGGAACAAATGGTAAAACTACTATTGCATCTTTATTATATCAGTTATTTAAAAAGGCAGGATTTAAAGTTGGACTACTATCTACTGTAAAAATTATGGTAGATAATAAAGAATATAAAGCAACTCATACCACACCAGATTCATTGACTATTAATAAGTATTTAAAGGAAATGAATACTCAAGGTGTTGAGTATTGCTTTATGGAAGTTAGTTCTCATGGTATTCATCAAAATAGAACAGTGGGTTTAGTGTTTGAAGGAGGGATTTTTACCAACTTATCTCACGACCATTTAGATTATCATGACACTTTTGCAGAATATAGAGATGTAAAGAAATCGTTTTTCGATAATCTGCCAGTTTCAGCTTTTGCTTTAGTAAATGTTGATGATAAAAATGGCTTAGTCATGTTGCAAAACACAAAGGCTAAAAAATACACTTATGCTTTAAAAGGGTACGCAAATTATAGAGCTCAAATTCTGGAGAATCAATTAAATGGGCTATTACTTAAAATAAACGATAACGAAGTTTGGTCAAGATTAATAGGAAATTTTAATGCCTATAATGTGTTGGCAATTTTCGGTACTGCTGAATTATTAGGATTGGAAAGAGTAGAAACTTTAAGAATTATTAGCGAATTAGAAAGTGTCTCTGGAAGATTTCAATATTTCATTTCAGACGAAAAAGTAACTGCTATTGTAGATTATGCACATACACCTGATGCTCTAAAAAATGTGTTAGAAACAATTAATACCATTCGCACTAAAAACGAAGATTTAATTACAGTTTTTGGTTGTGGAGGCGATAGAGATAAAACGAAACGATCAAAGATGGGACATATAGCTTCTGCTCTAAGTTCCAAAGTAATTATAACAAGTGATAACCCAAGAAGCGAAGTTCCTGAAATTATTATTGAAGATATTGAAAAGGGGGTTGAGCCTCTAAATTTCAAAAAAGTAGTGTCTATAACAGATAGAAAACAAGCCATAAAAACAGCTTGTCAGATGGCTAATCCAAACGATATAATCTTGATTGCAGGTAAAGGTCATGAAACCTATCAGGAAATAAAAGGAGAGAGATTTGATTTCGATGATTATAAAATGGTGCAAGAATTTTTAAAACAATTACAAAAATAAATATGTGTCACCTTGAGCGCAGTCGAAAGGTCTTAAAAAGAAAATAAATTTATGCTGTATTACCTATTCGAATATTTAGAAAAGCAATTCCAGATTCCTGGAGCATCTCTTTTTGGCTTTATAACTTTTAGGGCTGCTTTGGCCATTATATTGTCATTGCTAATTTCTACCATATTTGGAAAACGCATTATTAAGTATTTGCAAAAACAGCAAGTAGGTGAAACCATTAGAGATCTTGGTCTTGAAGGTCAAGTTGAGAAAGCTGGTACTCCAACAATGGGTGGAATTATCATTATTCTTGCAACACTTATTCCAGTATTATTATTAGCGAAACTGGAAAATATTTATGTAATCCTATTGATAGTAACAACATTATGGATGGGAACCATTGGTTTTATAGATGATTATATTAAAAAATTCAAACAAGATAAAGAGGGTTTAAAAGGGAAATTTAAAGTGCTGGGGCAAGTCGGTTTGGGCATTATAGTTGGAACAACCTTGTATTTTCATCCTGATGTTACCTTAAAAGAGAAGTTGCCTATTGAACAACAACAGGAAATTTTAGCATCAAACCCAAAAGTAGAATCGTCAAAACTTTTTCAAGAAGAAGAACGCTCAACTAAAACAACGATCCCTTTTGTAAAAGCTAATGAGTTTGATTATGCCGAAATTATTTCTTGGGTAAATCCAGATTGGGCAAAATACGCTTGGATTATTTTCATACCAATAGTCATTTTTATAATTACTGCAGTATCAAATGGAGCTAATTTAACCGATGGAATAGATGGTCTAGCTGCAGGCACTTCAGCCATAATTGTATTGACATTAGGAATTTTTGCATGGGTTTCTGGTAACATTATTTTTTCAGATTATCTCAACATTATGTATATCCCAAGAGTTGAAGAAATTACCATTTACATAGCAGCATTTGTTGG
>DFBO01000152.1:13349-14255 GCA_002366675.1 Flavobacteriaceae bacterium UBA3078 | reverse complement strand
ATCATTGCGGTTATTGCAATTGCAGTTAGAAAAGAATGGTTGATTCCTGTGCTTTGTGGAATTTTCCTAGCAGAGAACCTATCAGTAGTTATGCAAGTGAGTTGGTTTAAATATACCAAGAAAAAATATGGTGAAGGAAGGCGCATTTTTAAGATGTCGCCTTTACATCATCATTATCAAAAATCAGGATATCATGAAAGTAAAATAGTTACCAGATTCTGGATTGTTGGAATCTTGTTGGCTATCATTTCTATCGTGACATTAAAAATTAGATAAAATTTTGTCATGCTGAGCTTGTCGAAGCATCTCAAGATATAACAGAATGACAAAACAAAGATTAGTCATATTAGGTGGAGGAGAAAGTGGTGTTGGAACAGCGATTTTAGGAACTGCAAAAGGTTTCGATGTATTTGTTTCAGATAAAGGAGTAATTAAAGATAAATACAAACAAGTTCTTATACATAATGAGATTGAATGGGAAGAAGAGGTTCATACAGAATCAAAAATTCTGAATGCTGATATAGTAATGAAAAGCCCAGGAATTCCAGATAAAGCGCCTTTGGTAAAACAAATTCGTAAAAATGGAATCAAAGTTGTTTCAGAAATTGAGTTTGCTGCTAAATATACCAATGCAACAATTGTTGGAATCACTGGAAGCAATGGTAAAACAACATCAGCATCCTTAACTCATCATATTCTAACCCAAGAATTAGAAGTTGGTTTGGCAGGAAATATTGGAGACAGTTTTGCCAAGCAAATTTTAGAAGAAGATTACCCAAATTATGTGTTAGAAATTAGCAGTTTTCAGTTAGACGATATTATAGATTTCAAGCCACATATTGCAGTAATTACCAATATTACTCCAGACCATTTAGATAGATATAATTATCAGTTTGAAAACTATAT
>DFBO01000152.1:7018-13270 GCA_002366675.1 Flavobacteriaceae bacterium UBA3078 | reverse complement strand
AATGGTGCGTATTTAGAAAAAGGAAGAATAAAAATAACAATAGATAATAACCAAATAGACATGCCAACAAAGGACTTAGCATTACAAGGAACACACAATATTAAAAATGCCATGGCTGCTTCAACAGTAGCGCACTTATTAAGAATAAGGAAACAAACAATTAGAGAGAGTTTAGAGAACTTTCATGGTGTAGAACACAGGTTAGAAAATGTGCTTAAAATAAATAAAGTACAATATATAAACGATTCTAAGGCGACCAATGTAAACGCAACTTATTATGCCCTAGAAAGTATGGATGCGCCTACAGTTTGGATAGTTGGTGGTCAAGATAAGGGAAATAATTATCAAGAATTATATCCATTTGTAAACGAGAAAGTGAAAGCTATTATTTGTCTTGGTTTGGATAATGAAAAATTATTAGAAAATTTCAGCTCAATGGTCGATGTTATTGTTGAAACACAATACATGAGTGAAGCTATTAAAATAGCATACAAGATAGCAGAGGCTGGCGATAATGTCTTGTTGTCTCCAGCATGTGCAAGTTTTGATCTGTTTGAAAACTATGAAGATAGAGGAAGACAATTTAAAGATGCAGTAAGGAATTTATAGAAATTACTTTTATTCTAAAAGAGGAAAATAATAGTTATAAGTGAAAATGAAAAGCGTATTTAATAACATAAAAGGAGATAGATTAATTTGGGCAATTGCTGCATTGTTAGCGATTTTCTCATTTCTTCCTGTGTATAGCGCTGCAAGTAATTTAGCTTATGTTGGAGAAAGTGGAAATACCTTTTCATACTTTTTAAAACACCTTATGCATTTGTTTTTAGGCTTTACTATTATGTTTGGTGTACATAAGATTCCTTATCGTTATTTCAGAGGCTTGTCTATTGTATTAATTCCAGTAGTATTGGTGTTATTGGTTATAACTATGCTACAAGGCACAACTATTGAAGGTGCTAATGCTAGCCGATGGATACAAATACCCATCGTAAACATGTCTTTTCAAACTTCAACATTTGCCTTTGTGGTTTTAATGGTGTTTGTGGCTAGATACATGTCTAAAATAAAGGATAAAGAAATTACTTTCAAAGAATCTATTTTACCACTTTGGATTCCAGTTTTTTTAGTGTTAGTGCTTATTTTACCAGCTAATTTTTCTACTGCAGCAATTATGTTTTTAATGGTTGTTATGCTTGTGTTTTTAGGAGGCTATCCAATTAAATATTTAGCTGTTATTATTGGAACTGGAATATTGGCATTAACTCTTTTCGTGTTAATAGCTAAAGCGTTCCCTGACGCTATGCCAAATAGAATTGACACATGGATGAGTAGAATTGAAAGTTTTACTAGCAATGGAGATACTGAAGCCGATTATCAAATTGAAAAAGCAAAGATAGCAATTGCTTCTGGTGGCATTCAAGGAGTTGGGCCAGGAAAAAGTATTCAGAAGAATTTTTTGCCACAGTCATCTTCAGATTTTATTTATGCCATTATAGTTGAAGAATATGGATTGTTAGGAGGTTTTACCCTTATGATTTTCTATCTATGGTTGCTTTTTAGAATCGTTATAGTGTCACAAAAATCAGACACCATTTTTGGAAAACTATTAGTGCTTGGTGTAGGCTTGCCAATCGTATTTCAAGCCTTAATAAATATGGCAGTTGCAGTAGAGTTATTTCCAGTTACTGGGCAGACTTTGCCATTAATAAGTAGTGGAGGAACATCTATTTGGATGACCTGTTTAGCACTTGGAATAATACTAAGTGTGAGTGCAAAAAGAGAAGAAATAAAAGAACAAGAAGAAAGAGAAGACAATCCGTTAGAAATTCTTTCTGAAGCTTTATAATATATAAATAAACGTTAGTGTCAAGTAAAAAAGAATATAGAATCATTTTATCAGGTGGAGGAACTGGTGGACACATATATCCAGCTATTGCTATTGCAAACGAATTAAGCCTGCGATATCCTGATGCTAAATTTTTATTTGTTGGAGCAAAAGACAGAATGGAAATGGATAAAGTACCTCAAGCTGGTTACCAAATTGAAGGCCTTTGGATTTCTGGAATTCAACGAAAACTAACATTAAAGAATTTGAGTTTTCCATTTAAACTTATAAGTAGTTTGTTTAAATCAAGAAAGATTATCAAAAGGTTTAAACCTGATGTGGTAATAGGTACAGGAGGTTTTGCTAGTGGACCATTGTTGCAAGTGGCTACTTCAAAGAAGATTCCAAGTTTAATACAAGAACAGAATTCTTTTCCAGGTATTACAAATAAACTGTTATCTAAAAAGACGAATAAAATTTGCGTCGCTTATGATGGGTTGGAGCGTTTCTTTCCTGAAGATAAAATTATTAAAACCGGAAATCCGGTAAGACAAGGCTTATTAGATATTGATTCAAAAAGAGATGAAGCTCAAAAGATGTTTTCACTTGAGCAAGATAAAAAGACGCTTTTCGTTCTTGGAGGAAGTTTAGGTGCAAGACGAATTAACGAGTTAATTGAAAAGGAACTGGACTTTATACTTAGCCTTAATATACAAGTGATCTGGCAATGTGGAAAATTATATTACGATAAGTATAAAATATATAGTAATACAAAACATGTTCAAGTTCATGAATTTATTAATAACATGGATTTCGCTTATGCAGCTTCAGATATTATTATTTCTAGAGCAGGAGCAAGTTCAGTGTCCGAATTATGTATAGTTGGAAAACCAGTCATTTTTATTCCATCTCCAAATGTAGCAGAAGATCATCAAACAAAAAATGCTATGGCAATTGTTAATGAAAATGCAGCGTTGTTAATTAAGGAAGCCGATTTAGAGGTGGATTTCGAAAATAAATTTTCACAACTAATGCTTTCAGTTGAAAAGCAAAACGAATTAAGTGAAAATATAAAAAAATTAGCATTAGTAAATGCTACAAAACAGATTGCAGACGAAGTAGAGAAGCTATTAAAGTCGTAGAATTAAATGAAATTAGACAACATAAATAACGTGTATTTTATTGGAATAGGAGGTATTGGCATGAGTGCTTTAGCCAGGTATTTCCATGCAAAAAACATGCGTGTTGCTGGATACGATAAAACTCGAACAGACATTACAGATAGTTTGGAATCTATTGGTGTTAAAGTACATTTTAATGATTCGATATCAAATATTCCAGAGGCATTTTTAAATTATGATACAACATTGGTTGTTTATACACCTGCCGTTCCAAAAAATAATATGGAGTTGGTTTATTTTAAAAATGAACGAAGTTTTACTGTTTTAAAACGTTCACAAATTCTTGGCATTATTACAGAAAACACATTCTGTTTAGCTGTAGCTGGAACACATGGTAAAACAACAACAACAAGTATATTAGGACATTTATTGAAAGAATGTGAGGTTCCTGTAACTGCGTTTCTTGGAGGCATTAGCGAAAATTATAATTCTAACCTTATACTAAACGGAACAGAGGTTTCTGTAGTTGAAGCTGACGAATTTGATAGATCTTTTTTAACGCTTTCTCCAGATTTAGCTTGTATTACATCTATGGATGCAGATCATTTAGATATTTATGGTGATGCTTCAGAATTAATAAAATCGTTTGAAGATTTTTCAAAACGAATTAAAAATAATGGTAAGTTATTTGTTAAAAATGGTTTACCAATTAAAGGAATTACTTACGGAATTGAAGATGATTCAGATTATTCAATTCACAATATAAAAATAAACAATGGTACGTATGTTTTTGATGTTAAGACACCAAAAACAACGCTAGAAAAATTTCAATTTAACCTACCTGGTAGACATAATTTGTCGAATGCATTAATAGCCTTGGCGATGGCTGTAGAGTACGGTTGCCCTCACCAGCAGCTCGCCAAAGCTTTAGCATCTTACAAAGGAGTTAAACGTAGATTTTCATACCATATTAAAACAGATAAATTGGTTTTTATTGATGATTATGCTCATCATCCAGTAGAAATAAATGCTGTTTATCAAGCAGTCAGGGAAATGTATCCTGATAAAAAAGTGTTAGCCATTTTTCAGCCTCATTTATTTAGTAGAACTAGAGATTTTGCAGACGATTTTGCTAAGAGTCTATCGCAATTTGATGAGATTTTGTTATTAGACATTTATCCAGCAAGAGAATTGCCTATTGAAGGGGTTAACTCTAAGTGGTTAATTAATAAAATAGATCATTCTAAAAAGCAGTTAATTAATAAAGCTGATATAATTTCAAAAATAAAAGAAAGTCAAGCACAAATTGTATTAACAATTGGAGCTGGAGATATAGGAGAAGAGGTTAAATCTATTAAACAAGCGTTAAGTGTTGCAAGTTAATTGGAATTACATAAAAATGCTATTACTACTAGGATTGGTAGTGTTCTTGTATGCGTTTTCTTCGGCAAAAAATACGGTTAGAAACGTGTCTAATCCAATAATAAAATTTAAAGGAGATAATAACCTTTTCTTGACGCATGAGAATGTTAGTAAATTGTTAATACAAAAAAATCAAAGTGTTAAAAATAAGTCTAAAGAAACTTTAGATTTGAATGTTTTAGAATCTGCCCTGAATTCTAATCAAATGGTTAAGTCGGCTCAAGTGTATTTATCTGTAAATGGGATGATTACAGCCGAAGTTGAACAGAAAAAACCTATAGCAAGAGTACGTACAAATGCATCATACTACATTGATGATCAGGGAGGTTATATGCCTTTATCATTAAATTATACTGCTAGAGTACCACTTGTAATTGGCCACATAGAAAAAAACAATTTAAGTCATGTTTTTAAAATGGCGAAGAAAGTAAATGAAGACGAATTTTTAAGAAAGCATGTCATAGAAATTCGTCAAACAGAAAAAAATACATTTTTTTTAAAATTTAGACAAAGCAATTTTGCAGTTCAGTTAGGGAGTTTAAAAAATTTAGATAAGAAAATTATGAATCTAAAAGCATTCTATAAAAAAGCGTTAAAAGAGAATTCTCTTGATAATTACGTGAATGTAAACTTACAGTTTGAGAGTCAGGTTGTGTGTACTAAAAAATAAACTATGGAAAACAATATAGCAGTAGGATTAGACATAGGGACAACAAAGATTGTGGCCATGATTGGTCGTAAAAACGAGTATGGTAAAGTGGAGATTTTAGGTATCGGAAAATCTAAAAGCTTAGGCGTACATCGTGGTGTAGTAAATAATATTACACAAACCATTCAATCTATCCAACTTGCTGCACAAGAAGCAGAAGCAGCTTCCGAATTTAAAATTGAAGATGTAACGGTTGGAATAGCTGGTCAACATATTAGAAGTTTACAACATAGCGATTATATTACAAGAGCTAATTCAGAATTAGTTATTGATGAAGATGACATAGAAAGATTAATAAATCAAGTTCATAAACTTGTTATGTTACCTGGTGAAGAGATTATTCACGTATTGCCACAAGAGTATAAGATAGATGGACAAGCCGAGATTAAAGAGCCAATTGGCATGTATGGAGGAAGGTTGGAAGCTAATTTTCATGTGGTTGTTGGGCAAGTTTCATCTATAAGAAATGTAGGACGTTGTATAAAAAGTGCTGGATTAAACCTAGAGGGAATTACTCTGGAACCATTAGCTTCAGCTAATGCTGTTTTAAGTCAAGAAGAAAAAGAAGCTGGAGTCGCATTAATTGATATAGGTGGTGGAACGACTGATTTAGCTGTTTTTAAAGATGGAATTATTCGTCATACTGCTGTCATTCCATTTGGTGGAAACGTCATTACTGAAGATATTAAAGAAGGTTGTTCTATAATTGAAAAGCAAGCAGAGTTATTAAAAATAAAATTTGGTTCTGCATGGCCTGGAGAAAACAAAGAAAATGAAATAGTTTCAATTCCTGGTTTAAGAGGTAGAGATCCAAAAGAAATAACATTAAAAAACCTATCAAAAATTATTCATGCTCGAGTTGTAGAGATTATTGAGCAAGTTTATGTCGAAATAAAGAATTACGGACACGAAGAGCAAAAAAAGAAATTGATTGCTGGAATTGTTCTTACAGGTGGAGGTTCGCAACTTAAACACTTAAAACAACTAGTTGAATACATTACAGGAATGGATACCAGAATTGGTTATCCAAATGAGCATTTGGCTGGAGATAGTGACGATGAAATAACAAGTCCTCTTTATGCAACTGCAGTAGGCTTGGTAATGGATGGTTTAAAAAGACATGAAAGAAAAAGGATTGAAACAATTGAAAATGAAGTTGTAGAAAACACAAT
>DFBO01000152.1:0-6997 GCA_002366675.1 Flavobacteriaceae bacterium UBA3078 | reverse complement strand
GAAGACCATATTGAACAAGAATTAAAACAAAAACCAGAAAGACGTTCGTTCTTAGATAAGTTAACAGAAAGAGTAAAAGATTTTTTAGATAACGCTGAGTGATACTAAAAGATAGAAACAAATAAAATTAATCCATAGATATTTTAAATATCAAGAAAAGTAATAGAATAAATAAAAAACGAAATTCATGAGCAGCAACAAAGAATTCGAAAGTAGTATTTCATTTGATTTACCAAAGAATCAATCAAATGTCATTAAAGTCATTGGTGTTGGTGGTGGTGGTAGCAATGCTATCAATCACATGTTCCAACAAGGTATTAAAGGAGTCGATTTTGTAATTTGTAATACAGATGCACAAGCGCTTCAAAATAGTGGTGTCCCAAATAAAATTCAATTAGGTTTAAACTTAACCGAAGGTTTAGGAGCAGGTGCAAATCCAGATATTGGAGAGAAATCTGCAGTAGAAAGTTTTGAAGACATTCAAGGCATGTTAGATACAAATACCAAAATGGTATTTATTACTGCTGGAATGGGTGGAGGAACTGGAACTGGTGCAGCTCCAATTATCGCTAAAATGGCTAAAGATTTAGATATTTTAACGGTTGGTATTGTAACAATGCCATTTCAGTTTGAAGGGAAAATGCGTATTCAACAAGCGCAAATAGGAATCGAAAAATTAAGAAATGTTGTAGATTCTTTAGTTGTTATAAACAATAATAAGCTTCGTGAAGTATATGGGAATCTAGGTTTTAAAGCTGGTTTCTCTAAAGCAGACGAAGTGCTATCTACAGCTGCTCGTGGTATAGCCGAAGTAATTACACACCATTACACACAAAACATCGATTTACGTGATGCTAAAACGGTTTTAAGTAATAGTGGTACTGCCATTATGGGATCTGCATTGTCATCAGGACAAAATAGAGCTTTCGAAGCTATTTCTAAAGCCTTAGATTCACCCTTATTAAACGATAATAAAATTACTGGAGCCAAAAACGTATTGCTGCTTATTGTCTCTGGATCTCAAGAAATTACCATTGATGAGATTGGCGAAATCAATGATCACATTCAAAACGAAGCTGGTCATGGAGCTAATATTATTATGGGTGTTGGCGAAGATGAGTCTTTAGAAGAATCTATTGCTGTAACCATAATTGCTACAGGGTTTGATATCGATCAACAAGATGAAATTTCTAATACAGAAATCAAAAAAGTTATTCATGATTTAGAAGGAGATAAGTCTTTAAAACAAGACTTGTCAAAAAAAGAACAAGCTCCAGCTATCATAACTCCAAATATAGAGTTAGAAAAAACAACTGAAACGCCAATAGTTAAGCATACTTTAGATTTAAATGAGCTAGAAGAACTTGATAGTCCTGTTAATGTTTCTAATGAAAATGAATTAATTCCAACTTCAGAGTTAATAAGAAATATCAATGTTATTTATGATGAAGTTCTTGATTCAGTAAAAGAAGAAGATTTTATTATTAATGAAGTTCAATCAGAGACTAAACAAGAAGAGGTAGAAATAGATGATGAAGAACAGCAAATTACCTTAACATTCGATTTGCCAATTAGCGAATCAACTATTGAAAATAAAGATGACGACTTTGTGGTTCATGATCTAGAGGAGAACATTAAAAAAATGCCTGTAAAAGATTATGTGGAATTAATTCCAGTAACAGAAACAAACGAATTTGGTGAGACTAGATATGCTCTAGACGATTATGTTGAAATAGAATCTGGTATTAATAAAAACCAAAAGCAAGAACAAGCCGTAGAAATTGCTGAAGAGCTTGAGAAGGAAATTGTTTTTGAAAAGAAAACCGTTCTAAAGGAAGAGTTAGAGGAAGTAACAGATGAAATAGACCCAATGAATAGTCCTATTTCTGAATTGTTAAAAGAACGTGCTGAAGAAAGAAGACGTAAAATGAAAGATTTTAATTATAAATTCAATAATTCGAAAATTGATGATATAGAAAAAATCCCAGCTTATAAGCGTCAAGGAATCGATCTTGATGATGTACAGCATTCATCTGATTCTAGTATGTCTGGAACAAGTATAAGTACAGACGATAATGATGATATACAATTAAGGAGCAATAATTCGTTTTTACACGACAACGTTGATTAATAGCGATTAAGTTTAGTGTTTAAGCTTCTTGAAAACCCAGAATTATCTGCAAAGATATATTTTGGGTTTTCTATTTTTTAAATTATTAATTACCTAAAAAGGAAACTATTTTTCTTCCTATCTTCGTGCTATAATTAAATTAATAAGATGAGTTTACAAAATGATATTATGGTTGCTTTAAAAGAAGCCATGAAAAGTAAAGATCAAACAGCCTTAACAGCTTTAAGAGCAGTAAAATCTGCCATATTATTGGCTCAAACGGAAAGTGGAGCTAAAGAAGAATTAACCGAAGAACAAGAGCTTAAAATACTTCAAAAACAAGTGAAGCAACGTAAAGATAGTGCTGCTGTTTATTTAGAACAAAATCGTGAAGATTTAGCTGCTCCAGAATTAGCAGAAGCCGAAGTTATTTCACAATTTTTACCAGAAGCACTTACCGAAGAAGAAATTGAAAAAGTAGTAGTCATGACTATAGATAAAGTTGGAGCAGAAGGTATGAAAGATATGGGAAAGGTTATGGGTATTGTTAGTCAAGAATTAGCTGGACAAGCAGATGGCAAGACTATTTCTAATATTGTTAGGGCTAAGTTGTCTTAGCTTCTTAAAGTGTAATTAGTGTCACCTTGAGCATTGGTTGAAATGAAAATGTAATTTTTATTGAAAGCACATTGCGAAGCAAATAGAAAGGTCTCACACATGGCCTCGTAGTTCAACTGGATAGAATATCAGATTTCGGCTCTGAGGGTTGGAGGTTCGAATCCTCTCGAGGTCACGAATAAACAAAATTCCTAAACGTCAAATCAAGCTCGCTTGAATTTGTAAGTTTAGGAATTTTGTTTTCAAAGCGTAGCTTTACAGGATCAACAAGCAAAGCGAAGTTAATCCTGTACATTACTTTAAAACAATATTTACTTGAATTTGTAAGTTTATGGATTTATGTTTTTAAATGATTCTTAAGATAATCCTATCAACTATATTTTTAATTTCTTAGATTTATAAGAACATTCACTTTACCAAATCTATGATAGATCTACCAAAATTACCTATAGAATACCTTGTTATGTTTGGTTTTCTAGTTTTTGTATTAACAGGTTTAATGATTTATGCTTTAGTTAATATGGTAGAAACGGCTTATGTAATGGTTTTTAACAAACCACTCTATAGGCACAGTTTGGGATTCGTTAAAAAATTACCCAAACACCAAAAGCATATTTTAGAACAACAATTTCTTTTTTATAAGCGACTTCCTGATAAAGAACAACGATTTTTTGAAAATCGCTTATTCCGATTTATGGCTGATAAAGAATTTGTTGGAAGACAAGGCGTGATTATTTCAGAAGAAATGAAAGTTTTAATTTCTGCGACTGCAGTTATGTTGACTTTTGGTTTTAGAAATTTCTATATACGTTCAGTAAAAATGATATTTATTTATCCTTCTGAATTCTATTCCGAAACTAACGAAGCCTATCATAAAGGCGAATATAATTTCAAGTTAAAAGCCTTGGTTTTGTCTTGGACACATTTCTTAGAAGGTTATGACATAAAAAACGATAATCTTAATTTAGGAATTCATGAGTTTGCACATGCCATTCATTTAAACAGTATGAGAGAGAAACATATTAGTGCTACTATTTTTGCCGATGCTTTTTACGAAATACACGATTTATTGGCTAGTCAAGAAAACTTACGTGAACGTATGGTGTCTTCGGAGTATTTTAGAAAATATGCTCTAACTAATCCATTTGAATTTGTAGCTGTAATTATAGAAACTTTTATTGAAACACCACGAGAATTTAAATCTCAATTTCCTGACATCTATGATAAAACTAAGCAAATGTTGAACTTTAATTTTGCAGGATATTAGTAGATATATATATATGATTTTTATCATGGTTTTTCATGAATTCAATTCATAACTTTAATACTGAATTTAAACTTAAAGAGATGAAACGAAGAACACCAATTTCAGAAATAATGACCAAAGAAGTCATTACATTAAATCATACAGACGATTTAGAAGCAGCAGAAAGATTATTTAAATCTAAAAAAATTAGACACATTCCTGTTGTAAGTGGAGAACAAATTATAGGTATGTTAAGCTATACAGATTTGTTACGTATAAGTTTTGCGGATGCTTTAGACGATAACGAAGAGTCTGTTGACACTGTAGTATATAACATGTTTACTATAGAACAGGTAATGGCTAAAAATTTAGTGAGTGTAACATCATCAACATTAATTAAAGAGGTAGCAGAAATTTTATCTAAAAAAGAATTTCATGCATTACCAGTTGTCGATGATAATAAATTAGTAGGAATTGTTACAACTACAGATTTAATAAATTACCTTATTGAACAATTCTAATAATTAAAATATAGTTCAAATAAAAAACTGTCTAAAAAGTATTTAATTTTTGTCATTCAGAGCAAAGCGAAGAATCTGAGTCTGTCATTAATTTATCAAATATTTTTAGAATAGATTCGACATTCTATTCAGAAAGATACTTTTTAGACAGTTTTTTTTATGAATTGGCAATATGCTTTAAATTCTTGATTGTTTCTGTTGGATTATCACTTTTAAAAACATGACTTCCAGCTACAAAAGCATCTGCACCAGCTTCAACCAATTGTTTGATGTTTTTGTCTGTAACACCTCCATCAATTTCAATTCGTGTGTTCAAGCCTTGTTCGTCAATCATTTTTCTTAACTTCTTAATCCTGTTATAAGTTATATTTTCAAACTTCTGACCACCAAAACCAGGATTAATAGACATTAATAACACCATATAACATTTTGGTAAAATATCTTCTAAAACAGAAACAGGAGTTGTTAAGTTTAGAACCACTCCAGCTTTGCATCCAGCATCTTCTATTTGAGTAAGTGTTCTATGCAAATGGACTGTAGATTCGTAATGAACAGTAATGATATCTGCACCAACTTTCGCAAATTCTTCAATATAACGTTCGGGTTTTTCGATCATTAAATGCACGTCTAAGGGTTTTGTAGCATGCTTTTTCATGGCTTGTATTACTGGCATGCCGTAAGAGATGTTTGGAACAAAATGCCCATCCATAACATCTATATGAAACCAATCGGCTTCACTATTATTAACCATTTCGACATCACGTTGCAGGTTTCCAAAATCTGCTGCTAACATGGAAGGTGCTATTAATCTAGAATTCATTGTTGTGTTGCTGTTTGTTTTTGCAAAAATAGACAAAAAAATGAAGCCAGAGTAATCAGCTCTGGCTTCTTTCATCAATCAAAAAACGAACAGTTATTTTGTAACTGTTTGTTACGGTTATTTAGTCGTAATTAACTTACTATCCTAAATAGGTTTTCAATATTTTACTTCTAGACGTATGTTTTAATCTACGAATAGCTTTTTCTTTAATTTGTCTAACACGTTCTCTTGTTAGGTCGAATGTTTCGCCAATTTCTTCTAAAGTCATTGGATGTTGATTTCCTAAACCAAAGTATAAACGTATCACATCTGCTTCACGAGGTGTTAATGTTTCAAGAGCTCTTTCAATTTCAGTTTTTAAAGACTCGTGTAAAAGATCTCTATCTGGATTAGGAGATTCACCTGAATTTAATACATCGTAAAGGTTAGAATCTTCACCTTCAACTAATGGAGCATCCATACTTACATGGCGACCAGAATTTTTCATAGACTCTTTAACATCGTTAATGGTCATGTCTAATTCCTTAGCTATTTCTTCAGCACTTGGTGGACGTTCGTGAGCTTGCTCTAAAAACGCAAATGTTTTATTAATCTTGTTAATAGAACCAATTTTGTTTAATGGCAAACGTACAATACGCGATTGTTCAGCCAAAGCTTGTAAAATAGACTGTCTAATCCACCAAACAGCATACGAGATAAATTTAAAACCACGTGTCTCATCAAAACGTTGAGCAGCTTTAATAAGTCCTAAATTCCCTTCGTTAATTAAATCTGGTAAGGTTAAACCTTGATTTTGGTATTGCTTTGCTACAGAAACAACGAAACGTAAATTAGCTTTTGTCAATTTCTCTAAAGCTAGTTGATCTCCTGCTTTAATGCGTTGTGCTAATTCTACTTCTTCGTCAGCTGTAATTAAGTCAACTTTTCCAATTTCTTGAAGATATTTGTCTAACGAAGCAGTTTCTCTATTGGTAACCTGCTTGGTAATTTTAAGTTGTCTCATCTAGTGTTTGCCTATAAATAAGTTAAGTGTTACTTTATGTTATAATTATACGTATAAATTGCAACTTTTGTTACAAAAAGGCTTAATAATTTTTTTGAGTTTTAATTTTTTTAAAAAATTAGCAAAATTATGGTATCTTTTACCACTAATTATAAATAAATTTAGAATATGAAAAAACTAGTATTTTTATTTTTTGCATTTGGAATGATGCAAGTATCTGCACAAGATTTATCATCTATGGCGAAAGGTGTAGTCTCGTCAAGTAATTCAATGGTAGAAAGCTTAGCAGCAGACCAAGTTAAGAGTTTAACCAAAAAATTAAATTTAAATGAAGCACAGCAGGAACAAGCATCAGGCTTAGTTGTTAGTCAGTTAAAGAGTGAGAAATTTCAAAAGCTATTAGGGAATGTTGGAGCAGATAAGCTAACGGTTTCAAAAGGAGCTTCAGGTAACACTGATGAAATTCAAAATGCCTTATTATTAGATAAAGATTTTCAAAATGATATGAGTTCTGTTCTTGATGACGAACAAATGAAAACTATGAAAAGTTTTATGCCTAAATAGTGTTTTATTATATAAAACCAAAAACCCATCAATATTTGATGGGTTTTTTTATTCAGTATAAAGAAATTAATCTTCCTTCTTATTCTTCTCTAGGTTTCCTTTCGTCACGTCTGTT
>DFBO01000092.1:1842-3143 GCA_002366675.1 Flavobacteriaceae bacterium UBA3078 | reverse complement strand
GTATATTTGTTATTAATTCTAGCAAACCAACTAGTATTATCGTTATCAAGAGAAATACCATTAGGATCTGTTCCTGTAAGAGATTGTTTGAAAACATTAAAATTAGCATTAATGTTCCATTTTCTTGATTGGTTATAAGAAACAGTAAATTCAAATCCGTATCGGTCTTCTTCAGCAAGGTTTATTGGTGTACGTTCAATTATTGATAGTACTTGTCCGTTTACTTCTACAGTTCTACCAGTATCATAACTTATAAAACTAATAACATCTGTTGCATGTTGAAAGTATGCAGAAGTATTTAAAGATACTTTACCAAATTTCTTATAATAACCTAAATCGAATACGCCAGAATAACTTGGTGCTAATTCAGGGTTTCCTCTAAATATGTTTGTAACACTTGAACGAGATGGGAATGGATTTATAAAGAATGAATATGGCCTTCTTATACGTCTGCTATAGCCTAAAGTAATATTTTCATTGTCATTCAACTCATAACTTAAGTTCACTGTTGGAAATAAACCTGAATAATCATTTTTACTATAGTCACCACTTGAAACTTGATCAACTGTTATTCGTGTGCTTTCATAACGTAGTCCTAATAAATATGAAAATTTACTTCCAATCTTACTTCCATACTGCGTATATGCAGCGTTTATATATTCACGAAAGTTCATGAAGTTAGATAAGTTGGTATTATTTATAAAATCATTTGAAGTGGCATCAAAAATTTCCACTAAATAATCTGTGTCTTGATCTTTAAAACTACCACGATACCCTAATTCAAATTGACTCTTTTCGCCAATTGGTAATACATAATCTGCTTGTAAAAGAATTCGATTTTGATCTTCTAAAGTTGTTACTTGTTCAGATTCAACACCATCAACAAGAACTTTTGAATATTCATTTTCTGAATTATCTTCATATTGAAAATCCATGGTTAATTTTTGGCCACTTGTATCAAAATCTTTAGTGAAATTTAATGAATATTGTAATACTTTATCATCCTCTCTTTCAGGATCAAATCTATTCGATTCAGAAATATATTGATCATTTTCATTAAATAAAGTAAATATGTTTGTTGTATTACTTTCATTGTCACCATTTCTATAAGAAACTGAACCAGTTAATGAAGCCGAATCTGTAATATACCACTCAACACCAAAATTAGTGCTCAAACTTTTTCTAATTCGGTCGTAATCGTTAGACTCTACAGCTAAAGTGTCTGGGTTATCAACTATTAAATTGCCATTATCATCGTATTTTTTATTAAAATAACGAGTTCTAGAAGATGAGTTTCCTGG
>DFBO01000092.1:0-1787 GCA_002366675.1 Flavobacteriaceae bacterium UBA3078 | reverse complement strand
GTAGTTATTGCTCCGTTTAAACCTTGTAGTTTACTTCTTCTTAGAATTATGTTTAGTATACCAGCAGAACCTTCTGCTTCATAACGTGCAGATGGAGAAGTAATAACTTCAACACGTTCAATGGCTTCAGCTGGTAATTGTCTTAAGGCATCTGTAGAATTTAAACCAACCAACCCAGATGGTTTACCATTAATTAATATTCTTACGTTATCATTTCCTCTTAGAGATACATTTCCTTCAACATCTACAGCAACAGAAGGAACATTGTCTAAAACGTCGCTCACAGTTCCACCTCTTACAGTTAGGTCTTTACCAACATTATAAATCTTCTTATCAAGCTTAATTTCAACAGTTGTTTTTTCAGCAATAATTTCAACTTCATCTAATGCTTGAGTATCTGCTTCTAAATAAAAGTTTCCAATATTTTTAGATTCTGTTAGCTCTTTATCTGAAATGGTTTGTTTTATAAATGATATAAATTCAATAGAAACATCGTAAGTTCCACTTGGAACAGGAATGCTAAAATTACCAGTTTCATCTGTTATTCCACCTGTTACGATTTTATTTTCTGCCTTACTAAAAAACGCAACAGTTGCATATTCCAAAGGTTGTCCAGTTATTTTGTCTATAACTTTTCCTGTAATGGTAACATCTTTTTGTGCTTGAATTGTGGCAAAAGAAATAACTGTAAATAGAAATGACAATAAAATTTTATTCATGATTGTATTTTTGCAATATAAGACAGCAAAAATAAATTATGGTTTAGTTTAGAATGGTTAAATGTATGTTAAATAAAAAAACATCAAAAAACACAATGCTTTTTTGATGTTTTTCTGAATTAAATAATATCCAATATCTTTTCAGGAGGTCTACCAATAACAGCCTTTTTTCCATTGATGATAATTGGTCTTTCAATAAGTTTTGGAAATTTAACCATAGCATCTATAAGTTGAGCTTCAGATAATTCTTTGCCTTTAAAATTCTCTTTCCAAACGGCTTCGTTCTTTCTAATTAAACCTTCGGCCTTAATATTTAAAAGCGATAGGATATGTTTTAACTCATCTTTAGAAGGTGTATTTTCTAAATATGGTACAACTTCGAAATCTTTTCCTGACTTTTCTAAAATCTCTAGTCCACATCTAGATTTGCTGCAACGATTGTTATGGTATATTTTAATCATAATTTTATAAGGTGTTTTCTTCTGTTTTTTGTCCCATCATCATTAGGTAGGCTTTTAAGAATGGTTCTATATGTCCATCCATAACGGCATCTACATTTCCAGTTTCATGACTGGAACGCACATCTTTTACTAATTTATAAGGATGCATGACATAGTTTCTAATCTGACTTCCCCATTCAATTTTCATTTTTTCAGATTCAATATCTTCACGTTGAGCCAATTGTTTTTGTAGCTCTATTTCATACAACTGAGATTTAAGCATTTGCATAGCTCGAGACCTATTATCGTGTTGCGAACGTGTTTCTGAACAAGAAATTTGAATTCCAGTAGGTTTATGTGTTAATTGAACTTTGGTCTCTACTTTGTTAACGTTTTGTCCACCAGCTCCACTGGAACGAGCTGTAGTTATTTCAATATCTGCAGGGTTTATATCAATTTCAATAGTATCGTCAACTAAAGGATACACATAAACAGAGGCAAAACTGGTATGACGTTTGGCATTACTGTCAAAAGGAGAAATACGAACCAATCTGTGGACGCCATTTTCACCTTTTAACCAACCAAAAGCATAATCGCCTTCAATCTCTAAAGTCACCGTTTTTATTCC
>DFBO01000005.1 GCA_002366675.1 Flavobacteriaceae bacterium UBA3078 | reverse complement strand
AGAACCGTTTGGATATCTTGAAACTGTTGGAGTGGTTTCGTTAGTTTCAATATTCAACTCATTTCCAGTTGAATTTACTTTATTATAAATGTACTCTACACCATAGAATAATTCTGTTTTTGGCGACAGTAATTTTTCAAAATCACCATTAAAAGAAAAGGCATCCACAGCTTCTTTTCTTATATCTTTTATGTTTGATTGATAATTTCTATCATTTCTACTTTCTTTAAAATTCTGATAGGCCAGAGTGGTTTGAATTTTATCGTATAAATTAGAACTACTACTTATTTTTGTCATTTGTAAATTCCCTAGAAACCATTGTTGAGGTCCATAATACCATTCTGCAGAACGTAATTCATCTCCTCTATATCTAATAAGTCTATCATACCTAGAATAATCTGAAGTGGTTGTATAAATTAAACCTAAATCAAAACTCAAATTGTCTTGAGGCTCAAAATGCACTTTTTGCAATAAATTAAGTTGATTATAACCAGTTGGGAGTTGAATTTTCGGGTTTGAATTTTGTACTATTTGGTCTTGACCATTATTAGTAACAACATATTCAGGTCTTAAATAATCCTCAGGACCATGACTTCCCATTCGTAGATTGTCGAAATCTGAATAAGAAATACTAGATAAAAAAGCCCACTTTTTTAACCCAAAATTCAAATCTAAATGACCTGTTTTTTCTTTATTTGCTGTTGCGTATCTTACAACAGCATTGGCTTTAAAATAGGTGTTATCGGAGTATGATAGTTGAGGTTTTTTAGTATAAAAACTCATAACACCACCAATGGCATCACTTCCATAAACTACAGAACCAGCACCTAATGTAATTTCAGTATTTTGAATTGTAAATGGATCTATAGATATGACATTTTGTAGATTACCACTTCTAAAAATAGCATTATTCATTCTTACACCATCAATAGTCAAAAGCAATCTGTTTGTTGAAAAACCTCTAATCATTGGGCTTCCACCACCTAACTGACTTTTTTGAATAAATACATTTCCAGAACTCTCTAATAAATCTGCACTAGTTTGCGGATTGACTAATTGAATTTTTTTAGCATCAATTCCAATAATTTTTTGAGGAATGTCTCGTTTACTTTGTTTGAATTTTGAGGCTGATATTACCACTTCGTCTAAACCTTCAACTTTAGCTTCCAAAAGCACAATATAATTGTTTAAAATAATAGCTGACTTATTGGTTTCAGTTTTTGTATGAAGTAAATCATCAAAATAAATGTTTTCTGAATTTGAAAAAGAATGTAAAGAAGCTTTACCATCAAAATCTGTTATAACAATAACGCTCTTTGTTTCGTTATAGATAGATACTCCAGCAATTGGAATTCTACTTTCTTTTTCTAAAACTTGAATTTCTTGCGCATATATTGTTTGTACAAACAAAAGACAAACAAAAGGCAATAAAATAAATTTCATTATTAGTTGGTTAAAAGCTAGTTATTAAATACTTGATTAAATATTTTTAAAGATTGAGGTTTCTTAAACCCATCTAAATGTAACTCAAAATATATAAGGATTATTTTTAAAAAGGATTGCCTTTGTTTTGAGTTAATTTTTATTGAATTTAATTCATCAAAATTTGTGCCTAAGAGTTGTTTTAAAAGGATTATATTTTCACCGGAAATGGAGTAAATATTGGTGTTCTGATTTTCAAACTTCCCTTCACCTAAATTGAAATAGGAATTTTTAATATCTGTCATTTCTGGATAAAAGCCTAAATGTTTAGTAAGCTTTAATAAAAAAAGCAAATGAAAATTTGAATATTCATCTTGAGTATCAAGCCACTGAAGTGTTGTTTCTAAATATGAAAATAAGTTTTTGTTTGGTTCTTCTTCTTTTAAGCTACTTGCTAAAATTTCAGATAAAAAAAACACTATTGAACCTTTAATTACATGTGTTTGCAAGGTACTGTATAAAAAGTGTGCTCTTACTTCCTTAATGTTTTGTAAAGACCTATTTTGTTTGTGTTGTGTGACTAATTGTAATTGAGATAATAATTGAAAATATGCAGATTTAGAATTTCCTTTTTTAGAATTAGAAACATTTCTTAAAAGATAGCTAACTGTGCCAAAATTTTGAGTATAACACTTTATAATTAGATCGTTATCTCGATATTTAATTTTTGATAAAACAATGGCATTTGTATTTGTTAGCATTATCTTACTACCAATAATTTAACGACCTTAGTTTCGAATGTTTCTAAGTCACTTAGCATTACTAAATAAACACCAGAGGCAACCGTATTATTTCCAAGATTTTTACCATTCCAATAGGCTGTTCCTCCATCTATTTCTAAGTTATATCCTTTATAACGTAAATTGGTATTAGATTGAGCTTCTGCAACTAAATTACCTTCAATATCGGTAATTTTAATATTCATGTTATCTGTAATCCCTCTAATTTTTACTTTCTTATTATTAATATCGAAACCAGGTCTAACAGGGTTCGGGAATATAAACGCGTTTTCTAATGTAACCTCTGTCTCTGATCCGCCAGCTCTATATGAAACAAGTCCTTTTTCTGTAGCAATATATACTTCACCATTAGCATCGTCTAGAGCGACATCTAATACATTATTTGTAGGTAATGGTGAATTATCTTTTGTAAAATGATGTATGGTTTGTTGTCCATCTGATGTGAAATAAAATAAACCAGCACCAATGGTGGCAATCCATTTATTATTTGAACCATCTACTTCTATATCTGAAA
>DFBO01000051.1:9068-9998 GCA_002366675.1 Flavobacteriaceae bacterium UBA3078 | reverse complement strand
GTTATTTTTCCACTTGTGTTCATTTGATTACTTCCGTGTTCTTTAATATCATCATAGATTTTCTCACTAATTGAATTTGGATTTATCAAACTATCAGATTTTACCCAAAAAGTAAAATATCTCAATTTACTGTCATTTTTAAAATAACCAATTTGTTCGAATGTTAATTTGTTTTTTGATTTATTCTCTGTTTTAGAAGTTTCTCCACAACTAAAAACTAAAAATATACTTGCTAATAATAGGCTTGTTAATAGATTCTTTTTCATAGTATTCAATCTTTTTTCGGTAATTACACACAACGGGTTTGTACAGGATTAGTTGCGTTTTTAAGCTATAAATTTAGTAAATAATTACTGACCAAGAAAATCCGTGAGGATTTTCGTAAGTGTACTAAAACCCAGCAATTAATTTTGTACGGTGTTGGCAAATCGGTTTTTTTTATCCGAATAGTAATTTTGCTCGTTCATTTCCAATTTTATTCAATTCCGATTCGGTTTGTTTGTAATTCAATTCGTTAAACATTGTTTTTAATTCAGATAAATTACTTTCAAACAATTCACTTTCCTGCTCTAAATTCAGTCGTTTTGATAAGTCAGATTTTCCAAATTTTGGTTTTTCTCCGTTTGATTTATTTCTCCGATTTAAATATGCATTTATCAAATCGAAATCATAATAATGCTTTGAGAAGATTGAGGAAATTCGTGTTTCAATTATTCCTCTGTCATTAACAATTTGAAAGTTTAGCCAATTATTCTTAAATTTATAAATTCCACCCATTCCTCTAATATCAGATTTAGTCAATTCAAATCCGTTCTTATTCAGAATTTCGATATAATATTTGTTCAGATTATTATCTAAATATTGTTTAATTCCCATTTTATCATTCTGGTTACATTTCCTCAACTGTTTGCCAACGAGTTTTTATAAGAT
>DFBO01000051.1:8019-8993 GCA_002366675.1 Flavobacteriaceae bacterium UBA3078 | reverse complement strand
CATAAATTTTATGAGGTGTTAGCGGTTGTTTTAGTTCATTTCAACATCAATTGGCCCTGCATAATTCAATGAATAAGAGTCTGATGATTTAAGATGAACATTAAGTTTGTCAGAAGTACTTATGTCAGTGATATTGACATCTATTTCTCCTGAGTTAATTAATTTTACATTTATTGAACCATCCTCATTTAATGGAACAAGTCCATAATTTAGGTTAGGTGTAAATTCTAAATTATTTGTAGGTTCATTTGCATATGCCTTTGGAATTATATCCAAATTTTTAAAAGTCAAAATCGTTAGATTTATGGCAATTACGGATAATACTATTTTAGTAAATTTGTCAACTTTCATAATATTTATTTTTAGTTATTATTTAAATTCCTTTGGTATTTTACGTATAAACTTATTTTCATTCTTCTCAATACAATAAAGAGTATAGAATTTCATTTTTTTTCCATTTTTTGATTCGATAATAATTTTCAAATCTTTTAATTCGTTAGGTATTCCTGTTGTTTTTGTTCTATCCTTCCCCTGACATTCTTCAAACTTTGAATATTCTACTTTTAACTCAATATTTTCAATATTGGTCAAAGGCTTTAGTTCGTTAATAGAGTCAATTTTTGTAAATTTAGGTTTAGATGAAATAAAAAGGATTTTAGGATAATATGCAGTATTGTCCGAATTGTTTCTAATTATCAGTTTAAACCTCCAAGTTAATTCAAAAATTCTGATTGCATTATTCCCTTCAATGTATCCTTCTGCATTTACTTTGTTTTTAGAACTCAAACCTCTCGGTGAACTCATCCCTCCATCTGGAATAATTTCAATTGTTAATTCTGGTCCCAGTAAATATCTATTTCTTACATAAGGAATTGATGCAATTATTATTGCTATTACAATTGAAATGATTCCTATTTCCATATTAATTAGTCATTCTGTTAATAACCGCTAACTGGTTTGAATATGGCAAGTGG
>DFBO01000051.1:0-8011 GCA_002366675.1 Flavobacteriaceae bacterium UBA3078 | reverse complement strand
TACTTTTCCACTGTTTGTTTATTTGTTTAAATGTACTAAAATTTTCCTATTTACCATAATTAAGCAATTTGCTATATGCGGTGTTGTACACTGGCTTTTTTTTCGTCTTTGGTGTTGTAATTTGTCTGACTTGTTGAATGTGTAAGCTCTTTGGCAAACTGTTGGCGGAGCGTGGCTCGTGCGAGTTTGCCAATGTGCTTACTATTTTGAAAGACTAACTTCTTACAAACTTGCCTAATGATTCTAAAAGTTGTGGTTTGTCTTCTAATGCAATCTTTGCAACTGCATAAAATTCGCTCATCCAGTCGTCAATTTCTCCAAATGCTTTGTCTTTTGCTTTTGTTGAATCTTGACTTTCTCCTTTTTCTCGTAAATACTCGGCTCTCGCTGATTCTAAATCTGTTATCAGCTGAATTGTTCCGTTTAATTCCTCTGTTGTAATCTTTAATCTTAATAATTTTGCTTGAATATCTGTGTCTGTCGATGCAATGGTATAAAATTTCTTAACAACTTCTAACCATTTAATATAAGCTTTTGGTAAACTTCCAGATAAGGACAATTTATTCAGAGTAATAGGTTCATTCCTAAAAATTACTTTTCCTTTTTTACGGTGAAGTGTGTACGTTTTTGCTAAATTTTCTCTAGTTGTTGTAAAGTTGTTGTAAGATTCTGAGGTTTCATCATCTTCTTTTTTGTTGAAGTCGAAGGCTTCTCGTGTTTTTGTTAATAAGGTTTTACCTTCTGTTAATAATGTTTCATCGAATCCAAACTCTGCCATAATTGTGGCTATTTCTGTTTGACTTCCAACATTTTCAAATGATACTCGGTACTGTTCCAAGGCTTCCGCCTCGGTTAATGTTCTTTTTGTTGCCATTTTTTTGCAATTTTTGTTAATACTTATTATTGTTTGCGTATTCCTTATAGATACTCGCCAGTGTCTTATTGTTGTTGTTACACTCCTTAAAGCTCCTTTTCAATTCCTTAAAGGTGTTTGTGTTTTCCTTAACGTTGCTCTTGTATTCCTTACAGTTACTCTTCTGTTCCTTATTGATGCTTTTACGCTCCTTAACGGTACTTTTGTTCTCCTTAGTCTTAATTATGACTAAAATACTATCAATCTTATATTCCTTATAATTATACTTGTCTAATTTTTTTTGTTTTAATTATAAATATTTTTTTAAAATAGCTTCTTTCTGTTTTGGCATTAATTCTATTTGCTTTTCTAAGTCTGCTATTTTCTTTTCAATCTTTTCTATTTCCGAAACTATCTTTTTCTGTTCTTCAATTGTTGGTAATGGAATTTTTATATTATTCAAATTATTCTGATTAAGTTTTGGTTGAGCTTGACCAGATATATATTCTGAAATATCTGTTTGATTGATATATAGTTCAACTATTTTGTGTGTTGCAATATTGTCGAATTTCAGAATATGAGCGTGATTATTTACCCAAATTTTACCAGTCGCAGTAAATGCAATAGGATATACTCTTGATTTTAAATTTGCTCCATCTTCGGATATTAATAAAACTGTTTCATCCAATAAGTAATCAGAAACATAATCAACAATACCAGAAGCTCCATAATACGGGTATTTACCTTTTACCCGATGACCTTTAGTTACAGGTTTTCTTTTACTATCAAGAT
The DNA here is from genome assembly GCA_002366675.1 of Flavobacteriaceae bacterium UBA3078. GTDB lineage: Bacteria > Bacteroidota > Bacteroidia > Flavobacteriales > Flavobacteriaceae > Xanthomarina. The sequence goes on along the minus strand of DFBO01000051.1, from coordinate 6,366 downwards.
TCTTAGATATTTCCTCTAATGCTATTTTCTTATTTGAATTAAGTTGTACTATGATTTCTTTTATTTTATTTCTTTTATCCTCAATTGCATCAACTGCTTTTTGTTCTTGTTTTTCTAAAGCTCCGATTTCGACTACTATTTTTTCTTGAATGTTTTTTGGTGGAAGTGGAATTTTTATTGTCTTAACATCACCTAAATATAATCCCTTTTGGGCAACACCATGCGTTTTTTGAGTTATCTGTTCTTGAGATAAACTTGTTTTTAATATAATTGCTAAATATTCAGGTGAAATTAATTGGATATTAGCTTTAAGCACAGAAACACTACGTTGAAGAGTAAATGGAGTAAATTCTTTTGGAACAACTGCAATACGACCAATTGCTCCTACAATGGTTAAAAGAATATCATTAGATTCGATATTTGTTCTTTTATTTTCTTTAACAAATCCTTCTTTGCTAATCCATCTTGGATTAGCAAAGGATATTTTATTATTGATAATATCCCGAGCACTTAACATTGGAAATCCAGAGGGCTCGTTTTTTGGTGGATTATGTGAGCCATCAGTAATTTTTGTACAAACAGAGTTTAATACTACAATATCCCATTTACTATCAAATTTTATTTTTTTTTTAGTCGAAAGGGAAAGGTTTTTTTCAAAATCAACTCTATCAAAAGTGAACATATCTACCAAATTGTGATAGCTAATGTTTTGTTGTAAGTTTTCGGGTAAGTCTAAATCGAACTCTCCATTAAAGGCTTTGTAAATGTAGGTGCTTGCTTTTTTAGGATTAGTAAAAGTTTCAGCATCATAGAGTTGAGTACACTCATCTATGCTTTTACTTCTTTGCATTGCGTGAATACCTTCGCTCCCTCTTCGGTTGCTAAATTCATAACCCAAAAAACGCTTTTCTGCATCTTTTTCACCTGTTTTTATCAATACCAATTTTTGAGGATAAGCAAGAATAAAATAGAGTAGCTTATCTTGTTCTAAGGCTAAAATGCTATTCCAAAGTTCTAGGTCATTTTTGGCTTTTATTTTCGTTATGTATTCTTTATAAATTTCGGAGTCTTCAACTATTTTATTAGGTGTTTTTTGCAGCAATGTTTTGTAGTCTTCAAACGTCAAACCCTCCCAAACGTGAGCAACGTATTTTGCAATCGGTTTTTCAATACCGTTTATAGTAACATCTTGTAGATTAACAAAGCCTTTTTTTATGGCTTCTTCAATGTTAAAAGCATCTGCATTATTTCGTCTTCTTAAAAATAGGGTAACTGTATTCGTTCCAGTTGCCATAAAAGTATTTGAACCCAATTCTGCAATCGCTAGAACCTCAAAATATTTTAAAATTATTTCTCTGGTTTGTGTATAAATACCAGTGTTACTTAAAATACTACTAGGTAAAATAATTCCAGCAACACCACCATCTTTTAAAAGCTGTTTGGTTCGCTCAATAAACAAACATTCTATTTCAGAACTCTGGTCAGTTAATCTACTGTATAAATCAAATGCTATTTTCGACTTTTCTTCATTCATTAATCCTTTAAAAGCAGAAACAGAGTAGGGAGGATTTGAAATAATGACATCAAATTGTTTATTGTCTTGCGGATATGTTTTGTCAGTTTCTTTAAGTAAGTCTTTGAATTCTATTGAGGTTGAAAAATCACCTAAACCATCTCCGTGTATTACTTTTGCTAAACCATCTCCGTGCAAATAGCAACTTACTTTTGCGGTTTTTACTAAACGATAATCTTTCTCAATACCATAAACATAATCTTCTGCCCAATCAAATTGGTCTTCTTTCCACTTTTTAATGGCTCTTTTGGTAGTAGGATTGAATTTACTTTCATCTAATGAGTCAATGTGTTTTTGGACTTCCTCCATTGATTCAGTGATAAAATGCCCACTTCCTGCTGCATAATCAATAATTGTTGGAAGCAAATCATTTTTATTCCCTTGTTCAATTTTCTCTGCTGTAATTTCTCGTAAAGGCAAACTTTTAATAATAAAACGAGCAATTGGTACAGGCGTAAAAAATTGTCCAGATTCTTGTTTTAAACCTGTTGTTAAAAGAAGTTCAAAGAAGTCACTTAAAAATTGCTGACGATAATTATATCGTATTTTATAGACTTGAAGCAATTCAACTACTTCTTTTACAACTTTTGCATTTTCTTCAAAAGAAGCATCATCAAATACTTCTTTTATGGCAAACTCATTGTTCTTTTTAAGCCTAATTTCAGTTAGAATTTCTTTAAATTTCTCTTTGTATTGCTCTTCAACTTGTTGAAATTGTTTGTCAAATTCGCTGTCACTTACGTCTGTAACTTTCTTTTCTAAAAGTTCAAGCATTCCTCTGTTGTAAAGGTCTGTCAGTCTTTTTTGAAATGAAATATGATTATCTTCTCCTTCCAGCCATTGGAAATGCAATTGCTCATCAGTGTTTCTATTCTCATCAACAATTTTGCATAAGAAAAGCGTAAATATTTTATTAAAAGCATTTGGCTTATCAGAAACAACATTATGTCTCAATATTTCTAAAAAACGATTAAAGATAAAACTACTATCTTCTTGTTTTAAAACTTTTAAATCATTTTTAGTTAATGCTTTGCTCTGAAATTCATAAGGAGAAGCCCAATTGTCAAATATTCCGTTTGTCTTTGGTAATTTATTCCAACGTTCAAAGAAATCTTTTACATTTCCTGCTTGGCGGTAATCTTCTTCAATTTTTATAATTTCGTTTCGGAATTTAATTTCTTTACCATCTAATTCAGAAGCATAGAGCATAATTACATCCGCATCTTTATCTTGTTGGAAATATGTAAAAAGCTGACCTCCGTTTTTTTCTAAGTTTTTGAATTCTTTGTCAAACTCAGCTCCCCAGGTTTTACATTCAATCATTAAGTATGCGGAACCATTATCACGAGTTACTAAAATATCTAAACGACCACTTGTTCCGTGACCAGTTTTCCAAGTTTTTTCTAAACTAATATTTTGAGGTTTGTATCCTTTTTCAAGAAGCCTATTAACACATTCTAAAACAACCCAATCTTCTGGTTTTGTTATGTTTTGAATTTCCTTTTCACCTATTTTTATTTTTCCGCCAAAATAAAATGTGTTTTTCTCAAAATCTACTTCAATAGCATAGCTACCATATTTCTTTTGAAAAATTCCTGAAGTATTCTCTTTAGGTGTAAATCCTAATTGTTGTATGAGTTTTTTATGTTTCATAGTTTTAGAATTTAATTTTTCCTTGTTTAGCGTTAATTTCTCTTAAATAATTAGTTTGACTTTCTGCAACTGAAAAAACTTTTTCAGAGCATTTGTATTCATATGCTTCTTTTGCAAATTTATCTGCAAAATATAAGTCTTTAATAGTATTGTAGTTTAATTCAAATAGAGTTGCAAGTAATTCTATTTTAGAAATGCTCAGCATTTTTCTGTCATTTTCAATTCGGCTAACTGCTGGAGTATTAATTTTTATTTTTGCACCAAACTCGGTTTGACTCCAACCTTTTTTTTCTCTTTCTGCTTTTATGAATTTACCGAAACTTGCCATTTTATAGTTTTATCTTATTTGGTTTTACTCAATTTCATTTTACCCAATTTTAGCAAAGTTACTTTTTTGTTCGGTTATAAGCAATTTTTGTCAAACTTAAAAATAAAATATTTCCGTGTGGGTGGTGGTGGGGAAGTGAAAGCTCTTTTGGTTTTTTGAGCGTTGGTTTATGTGGTGGGAAAAAACCAAATGTGCTTTTACGTGCGGTTGGTTTTTCGTTTTTTGTCAGCTTGTGTACAACGGTTTTTGGTATGTTTTGTTGAGTGTTTAAGCTCTAAATTTAGTAAATAATTACTGACCAAGAAAATCCGTGAGGATTTTCGTAAGTAGGCTAGAACTAGCAATAAATTATATACGGTGTTGCCAAACGTATTTTTCTTATTCATAATATTTTATTTCTCGCCTAAAAACTGTCGATAATTTTCCTCTCCAACCAAAATGTCTTTTTTCAATCCAATTTCCAAATTTATCATATTCATATTCATATCGATTTATAGAAGTGTCATTTTTGTTGAAGTTTCCAATAATCATTTTAATAGAATTATCATTTTCGTTATATTCAAATTCATTGTAAAAACTATTATTGTGTTTTGTCCAAATCACAACCTCTTTAAATTTATTAGAAGTTATTGTGTCTTTGTAACTTGTAATTCTTAAATCTTGAACAAACTCTTTATTTTCATAATCTTCTGACCTAATTACTCGATTAAACTTATCATATGAATATAACCTTTTGGTTACATAAGAACTGTCTGAATTTGCGTGATTAAGAAATTCAAAATTTCCTTTTTCAATGTATGTGTAATATAAAATTTTATAAGTTTTGTCAAGTTGTCGAACATTAATAATTGAATCTCCAACATACTCGTAATTCCAAGTTATTGTATCTTTTGAATATTGAAATGAAAATCTCTTTTCTTGCAATATTCTATTTTTGTTATCATATTTATAATTCCAAATTGCGCCAACTTTTATTGAGTCATTTTCTGTTCTTAATTCAGATTTCTTTTTTAAGTTTCCATATTTATTAAATTCAAGTTTGAAGTTGCTCGGTCCAAGAAAGTCATATAATTCTAAAGTATATGTTGTATCGTTCGAAAATCTCGGTTCATATTCCTTAAAAACCATTTCTTTAACATTTCCCTTTAATTCATAACGATTTAGGTCAGTTGAATTTAAACGATTTCTCATTTGCGAAAATCCAATTATTGGAAGTAAAATTATTAATAGGAAGGTTTTTTTCATATGTTTGGCAACGGTTAGTATAAGAATAGTAGCGGATTTAAACCCTTTAATTTTCAGTTAAGTAATGACTTTTGTTAAAAGCACTTGCTTTGAATCTCTCACTAAAACCGCTATTATTTTTATACATTGTTAGGCACTTTTATTTTACTCCGAGCACTGAAGAGAATACATTTTCAAAAAATTGTTGTACGACATCAGCCAGTTTTTTATCAGAATGGTCTTTTTCCCAGTTTGGATTTCTTTCATCACAATTTGCATATCTTACAATGACGTCACCATTGTCAGCAATATAAAATGCCCTTAACGAAATCTGTTTTGCATAATCAGAATATCCAATAAAATCAAACTCACTTTTATTTGTGTCATAATAGTTTAATTCAAGAGGTATTGCTTTTGGAGTTTTCGGGTATTTATTGTTTGACCTATAAAATCTAAACATTAGCGTTGATACAATTCTATTAGTGTCATTATCGTGAAATCTTATAGAGAAAAAATTAGTACTTGGTGCTATTCCTTTATCCTTTAATTGCTGATATTTATCAAAAGTAATTGATGGGTATTCAAAAAAACTAACATAAAAACTTTCTACATTTTCATCAATTATGGATACGACTTGTTTGAATTCGAGTTTGATTTGATTAACCTTATTAAGCCATAATTCAAATTCTGCTTTGGATTTAGCTAATCTCTGCTGTGTATCTTTTGCTCCAATTTTTTTTGCCCAGCTTTTTAGTCTATTTGATTCATCTCTCACTCTTTGATATTGTGAGAATAATTCTGTGCAATTTTTAGTGACAACTTCAATAATCGGCTCATATTCTCCATTATCCGCGATTCCTAAAGCGTTGTAATAATCAGGACGTTCTTCTCGTTTAATATTACAAATTGGATATCCCTTTTTTAATAAAATGAGATTTAATAATAATCTTGCTGTTCTACCATTGCCGTCTTTGAAAGGATGAATTTTAACCATTTCGTGATGAGCGATGGCTCCGATGATTAGAGGGTTTTCATTTTCTTTTTCTTTTATCCAATCGAACAATTCTCTCATTCTTATAGGGACTTCAAAAGGCTCGGGTGGTGTGTGTTCAGAACCTGTAATTATTACACCTATGTTTCGATATTCTCCTGGACTTAGAGACTCATCATTACCAATTATTAAACTATGAATCTGTTTTAAGTAATTTTCTGTAATAGCAACATCTTCCTTTATTAATTCGTAAAGGAAGTCAAAAGCAATTCCAAGATTCTTAACTTCTATACTATCCTTTAATGGCTTTCCAGAGATGTCAATCCCTTCTTTTAAAACCATAGAAGTTTCTTGAAGAGTTAGCCTATTTCCTTCAATCCCTGAGCTGTGGTAAATATGATGAGTTCTAAAATGTTCTCTGAGTTTTTCAAGAGCAATTTTATCTAATGGTGTTTCTCTAAATTGTTCAATTTCAATTTCTAAATCTGCTGTTTGCTGAAGTAAATCAGGTGACAGTAAGTCTTTACTTAATTCAATCATAATTATTCTTTTATATCATTATTTTAATTGTGCCTAACGGTTTAGAGCATGAAAAGT
>DFBO01000253.1:2480-3047 GCA_002366675.1 Flavobacteriaceae bacterium UBA3078 | reverse complement strand
GAAAAAAACTTTTATGAAAATTTCAACATTCCTGATTTTATTCTTCATTCCTTTTTTAATTAATGGAAAAACGATTGAATTAACCGATAATTCTCGAATAAGCTTTGATAATAAATCAATTATTACTCAACAGAAAAATTACGAAGAAAATTTAAATTTAGTTGCTGAATTATATTTGTCAAAATCTAATATTCCCGAAAAATTATTATTACAAATTATACCGAAAAACCATAATGAATTTGAAATTTATTACGGAACGACAAATCCAGAAAACGAATTATCTAAAACTGCTTTTTTCATTGAGATAACGAATATGATATTTGAAAAAGTAACAGTTGACAAAAACGAGAAATTCTATTTACCAAGCTTACAATTTGCAAGTTTCGCAGATGGAGAATTTTACGAAACATTTGTATTCTATTTAGAAATGATTATTAAAATTGACAGAAAAAAGTTTTGCGATTCTGTTAAAGGAAAAGAATATTTTGAGAGGAATCCGATAAAATATTATTATGAGGAAAATAATTGTGAATAATTAACAGCTTACAACAACTTATAAAATTTATG
>DFBO01000253.1:1785-2437 GCA_002366675.1 Flavobacteriaceae bacterium UBA3078 | reverse complement strand
AATCTCCGATTTTCCAGTCGCACAAATCTTATAAAAAACCGTTGTGCGTAAGTTAAAAAGAACTATATGAAATTAGACAGAACAGGGATTATATTGTACACAATTGAATATGAAAAATGTGTAGAATTTTATGAAAAAATACTTGAATTGACTAAAATGTTTGAAACGGAAACTCTTACTTGTTTTGAGTTTGGAAATTCCTATCTATTGGTCGAAGTGGATGACGAATATGACGGAACTCAAACCGAATCTGAACGAATAAAAACTTGCTTGAGAATGAACGTTCCTAATGTGAAAAGAATAGCTGATAAACTGACTTTAAAAAATGTGTCAGTAGATTACCAAGAACATTCTTGGGGAACAACAGCCAAATTTTTTGACCCAGATGGAAATTTGTGTGCATTTAAAGACAGCGTGAAATTTGAAAAACAAATTGCTGATTATAAATTGAATTGAATAAATGGAATATGATAAAAACCTACGCACAACAACGGCTATAGTTCATTGCTTCTGATTTTCCAGTCGGAAAATCCTCGCACTTTTACTATCTTTGGTTTACGGCTGAAAATCCTCACGGATTTTCACGCAACGAAACCATAGCCAAGACCGTTGTGTGTAATTTGAGAAATGAACGTTCCTGAAATAGGTTGAC
>DFBO01000253.1:0-1705 GCA_002366675.1 Flavobacteriaceae bacterium UBA3078 | reverse complement strand
GGCGAAAAAAAAGCTACCAAAAAGTAACTTTAGAAACCAAACTTTTAGTCGTTGACCAAATTCTAAACGGTCAAGTTTCAACAAGATTTGCTTCAGAAAAATATGATGTTCCTAGAACTACTATTAACTATTGGTTAAGAAAATACAGTACTTTAGTGCAACAAAACACAGGTATGAGTAAACTAGATGAAATTAAAAAACTTAAGGAACGTATTGAAGAACTGGAGTTTGTAAAAGACTTTCAGCAAGATATTATTGCAGATATGGAACTTATTACTGGAGTCGATATGTCAAAAAAGTCGTTACCCAAAACATTAGCAAAAGAGATAGCGCTAAAAAAGAAAAACCGTTTAAAAGAAAATGGCTCTATGGATGTTTTGGGATTAGTAAACAAGCTTTCTATAAAAGACTCAAAACCCAACAAAAACAACAAATAAACCACCAAAAACTAATCAAAATGGTTAAAGAATACCGTAAAAAAGTAGGCTCTAAAACTGGTGGGATCAAACTTTATACTGAACTCAAACAAGACTTTATAAAGACCGATATTAAAATAGGAAGAGACAAATTCTATCGCTTTTTAAGGCTCCATCAACTATTAGTGCCTAAAACAAAAAACTACATCACTACAACAAACTCTAAACATATGTTTAAAAAATATAAAAACCTTGTAAAAAATCAAGTCCCTAATAGACCAGAACAGCTTTGGGTGAGCGATATTACTTATATTAAAACAGAAAACGGACATAATTACCTAGCACTGGTAACAGACGCCTATTCTAAGCAAATTATGGGCTATAAACTCGATAATCATATGAGAACTTCTCTTTGTACTGATGCGCTCGCTATGGCTATTAAAAATAGAAAATATCCAGACAAACAACTTATACATCATTCAGATAGAGGTTTTCAATATTGTAATCCTAAATACACAACATTTGCTGAAAAAAATGGCATTAAAATGAGTATGACAGAGCAATACGACCCATACGAAAACGCTATTGCTGAGAGAATTAACAGAACTTTAAAATATGAATATGGTCTTAAAAAATGTATTAAAAACACTGAATTAGCTCAAAAAATAATACATCAAGCAGTATATATTTACAATAACTTAAGAACACATTTTAGTCTTGACTTAAGAAAACCTGCGGAAGTACATTTAAATCCGAATATAAAATATAAATCATATCGTAGAAATAATGTAAATTTACCTGAACTTAAAATTTAAAAATAGACATAGTTCAAACTATTTTTTTGCCTTCTAAACGGCTAAAAAAAATCTTTTGAACGGTAGAAATTAAACAAAAAAAGGTCAACCTATATCAGTATAATACATTTGGAAAGAAACTCATAAATTAGGCGGAAAGATGTGGTTTCTAGGAGGAATTATTGTCGTATTATCAAGTTTGATTTTAGATAAACAACCGAATTTGACAATTTTCTTAATCGTTACAGGAATAATTACTATTATCCCAATAGTATATTCATATATAGTGTTTGAAAAAGAAAAAAAACGGCATAGAACACCGCATATAGCAAATTGCTTAATTCCATTAAATAGAAAAATTTTAGTACTTTTAAAACAATATTAACAAGCTATGGAAAAGTACGGTTTCAAATCCGCAACTTGCCATATTCAAACCCGTTGGCAAAAATTATGACCCGTCCTGAATAAAGGCTACATAATTTTAAACATTATGTA
>DFBO01000163.1 GCA_002366675.1 Flavobacteriaceae bacterium UBA3078 | reverse complement strand
TTACTCATTAACTCTTTATTCGTTGTCTTATGGCTTCATATAAAAAGGCAGCACAAGCAACAGATACATTTAACGATTCTATTTCTCCTAATAAAGGAAGCTTGGCTTTGTGATTCACTATTTTTAAAATAGAAGGGTTTATACCTCTATCTTCAGATCCCATAATAATAGCAGTTGGAGAGGTTAAATCTATATCATAAATTAAATTCTCAGTTTTTTCGGTGGCTGCAACTAATTGAATATCTGCTGCTTGAAATTGAAAAATGGCATCTTTCAAATGATCTACTTTACAAATAGGAATTTTAAAAGCCGCACCTGCTGAAGTTTTAACAGTATCAGCACTAACAGGCGCATTACCTTGTTTTTGAATTACAATACCATCAACACCTGTACATTCAGCAGTTCTAATAATAGCACCAAAATTACGAACGTCAGAAACCTGATCTAAAAGTAAGAATAGCGGAGTTTTTGTTTGCTCTAATGTTGTTGTAATTAATGTATCTAAATCAGCAAATTCAATCGGTGATATTTGTGCAGCAACACCTTGGTGATTGCTGTTTTTTGAAAGTCTATTTAATTTTTCAACAGGAACATGGCTAGTAGCAATGTTATGTTTTTTAATTAGAGAATTTAATTCAGAAAACAAATGTCCACTTAAATCTTTTTGTAGAAAAACTTTACTAATAGTTTTTCCTGAGTTTATAGCCTCTATAACTGCTCTAATACCAAATATTTTTGAAACTTCTTTTTCCATGGTGCAAATTTAGGTATTTTATGGTATGATTTTTGTATCTTTCATAAAAATTAAAAATAATATTTAGATGAAAAGTAAAATTAGATTATCAGTTTGTTTATTAGTTTTAAGTTCATTAATGATGTTTTCTCAACAAAAATGTGAAGTGCTTAAAGATGACATTTCCGGTCAATATAAAGGGGGATGTAAGAATGGATTGGCTCATGGGAAAGGTGTTTCTCAAGGCCAAAATAAATATGAAGGAGAGTTTAAAAAGGGTTTGCCTAATGGTGAAGGTACTATAGTTTATTTTGATGGTGGAATGTATATTGGGCATTGGAAAAAAGGGCTAAGACAAGGAGAGGGAAAGTATGTTATTAATATTGGGGGTAAAGATTCAATTGCAGATGGTATTTGGAAAAAAGATAACTATTTTGGAAAGAAACCTGTTAAACAGTATGAAGTAATTAAAAAAATGTCAGTTTCAAGATATTCAATAAAAAAAGTTGGAGAGGCGTCTAATAAAGTTACCATTAAAGTAAGGTCAAAAGGACAAGCTGTAAAAGGAATAGAAGATAATATTACGGCCTCTAATGGTAGAAAATCTAATTATGCAGGTTTTATAGTTTATGAAAATATTAATTCATTTCCTTTTATGTGTCAAATGCGATACAGTGTCCCTAGCGCATTAGGAGCTACAAGTGTGAATGTAGAATTTAACTTTAAAATTTTAGAAAAAGGTGAATGGCTTGTTGAATTAAATCATTAATTGAATGTATATTTATTCTGTTATACTTTTAAAAATCACTTTATATGTTATATGAAGTGGTTTTTTAATTTTTATAAATTTTATCTAAAATTTACACGCTTTAAACTTATAAATTAAGATGAAGCAGACAACAATAGCGGATACTACCAAATAATTTATATGAATGAAGTTTGCAAGTTTAGTAAATTCTTATACCCTAACTTTGTTAACTCAATATTTAGTTTATGTACAAAATACTTTTTTTTAATTTTTAAAAGACCCTTATAATAGTTTGTAGAGAATTATTAATAAGGACTGTAAAGTTGAAGGCGAGTTAACGGAGTTATGACTTTTTACTATATTTATATATAGAATACCAGACCTAAAAAGTATTCTTGTAGTTTATTGTTTAAATTCAGTTTTGTTATATCCTAATGTGCTAACTCAGTACTATTTTTAGTTGTAAAATTGAAAATAAAAAAAAGGCTATCTAAACTAGATAGCCTTTTTAATATAAAAATTACAAATAATTATAAAGCAGTAACAACAAAACTAGTTCCGTCATTTACAACCTTTAGTATTTTATAAGCGTTAGGATTACCCCAAGAAGTTGGCCCTACAAAACTTTCATAAGGATAATTAGTCCCATCAAATGTACCTGAGAAAGTTTCTACAGTACCATTAGGATGCAGTACGGTAAAAGTATAATTAAAATCTACACCTTCCCACCAATCTAAAATAGTTACATAATAATCACCAGTAGGATCATCTAACCAAATAGAATGATCTATTTCAGGATTACCACTTCCTGCACCACCAGTACCCCATAGAGTTTCTGGATAAGTTGCGGTATCACTGTATGTTAACATATCCATGTCAAGGTCATTATCCCAAGCAAAATTAATTGTAAGTAACGTTGTATCAACATAATTATCAAATGATATATTGATAGCCGGAATTACTGTATCAGGAAGAACAAGATTTTTTTCTGCAATACCTAAAATCTCTAATTGAATATCTAAAGTTTCAGTAGATTCAATTAAATAATCTGAATTTAAAACGATAGGAAATGCAACTTCAGTTGTATATGGTTGCATAGTCACTGAAGAAAGTTCTTCATAATCATCACTGTCGGCTGTTCCACCAACTATAGAAGGTGTGAAAGTAACAGCACGTTCTAATGGTTTACTGAAGGTTATTGTGTAAACAATAGTTTCACCTTCCATTGCAGTTCCTGAAAAATCAGTAGTTAATGTAACCGCTGGTTTATCATTAGGGCTAATTATTTTAGATGGAGTTTGCTCTGCCGTTTCGGTTTCGCAAGAAGCAAAACCGATCATTATAAGAACAAGTCCGATTATTTTAATTTTTGAAAATATTTTCATTATAATAAATTTAGTTATTAATAATTAAACTATTGTTTAACATAGGTTATATTATACTTTCTATCAGCAGTACCCGCTGGATATTGAACTTCATATTCCATATGTATATCACCAGTAATAGGATCTACTGATGATGCACCAGCCACTCCTACAACCCAATTACCATAAGCATCTACTAATTTTTGACCTGGTATTGTAATTTCACCACATACATCATAAAATGTAAAGCCAGGAGTATAACCAAGCTGAGCAGGTGTCCAATGCCCAACTTCTGAAGTGCGATATTCACCAACACCTGTTTTTGTAAATGTAGTTGTACGGCTATCAGACCATTGAAACACACCACCTCTAAAATATTCATATGTTTCAGTCCAAGCTCCATCTAAATTTGAGTCACAAGCATAATTAATAGTAACCGTTACGGGTTTTCCACTTGCAACAACTGTATTTTCGCCAGTAGTTGTAGTTGCCTGAAGAATCAAAATAGGACTAGGACCAGCTAATGGCGCTACAATTCCATCTGATAACATAACTATATTTGCATAGCCTAGGTAGTCGTTAGCGTTTAAAAGGGTTGTAGATGCATTATCAATTCTATAGTGAACACCTTCAATTGCTGTAGAAGCCGAAGTTGCAGCAAAAGTTACAGTTACATCACTAGTTAAGTCCATAACAGTAGGGCCTTCAAGTTTCATTTTTAGTGGAATTGTATATTCACTACCGTCAGCTATATTAGCCACATTTTCTCGAGCGTTAGAGAAACCAGCTACATTATTACCCTTGTCATTTAGCTCTAGGCCTGTTTCATCATCAAAGCAAGATGTGAAAAGCGACACGCTTATAAGAAGGATTAATAAAATTTTTATATTTTTCATAATATTATATGTTTTAATAATTAATTTGCCCAAAATATTTTTGCAGTAAATGCATTTGGTTGTGTAGGAACATTTGCTCCATTCGATGATAATTCACTTGCAGGGTAATATAAACGAACAGGTCTATCACTTGTACTTGCTTGACTTGAAATTGGTAAGTCTGAAGGATATCCAGTTCTATTATAATCAAACCAAGATTGTTCTGCAGTAATTCCATTTGTAGCAATCCATTTTTGAGTGATGATAGCTTCTAATTTATTAGCTGAAGCTGTCCAACTTAAATTTTGAAGGTTTTGCCCATAATAAGCTGAAGCATTACTAGCTCCTAAATAGTCAAAAGAAGCTTCAATACCACTTTCATAAAAGTCTTGCGCATCACCTAAACTAGTTTGAGTTAAAGCAGCTTCGGCTTGGTTAAAGTAACTTTCAGCTAAAGAAAAAATATTGGCTCCCATATCCTCACCTTTAAGAATTCCAGGACCAACGTTTGAAACTAATTCTGGCATAAAGGCATCAAGAACAGGCGTGTCATAATCTAATAAACCTTGTACAACACCTAAATGTCCAGTAGCAGGTTTTTCATAAAGAAAATCAATTCTTGGATCTGAAGTATAAGATAAATAATTAAGAACGTAATCAGTAGCACAAGTAGCT
>DFBO01000243.1 GCA_002366675.1 Flavobacteriaceae bacterium UBA3078 | reverse complement strand
GTTTCCATTAATGATTGGTGATTCATCTAAAGAACATTGGCGTTTATGGATTCTAAAAAAATATATGCTCCCTTATTTGTATTGGAACAAAATGATGAAAGGAATAGAAGTTTAACATAAAAAACCGAGGGTTAGTCCTCGGTTTTTTATTGCCGTCACCCTGAACTTGATTCAGTATTTTATTTTTCTGATAGATAATAAGATGAGACCCTGAATCAAGTTCAGGGTGACGTAAGTATCACGAATCAACCTAAATTATTTAAAATTTTAGCGTTGCTCCTACCAAAAAGTTTCTAGTTGCTTGCGGATAATAACCTGTACCATCTACTGTTGTAGTTTCATTTGGCACAGACCAAGTATCATCATATGTATAGTAATATCCATTTGAAATGTATTTTACATTAAAAATATTATTAACTAAAGCACTTAATGTAATTGATTTGAATATTTTGTTTGGTTTTATTTCATAAGAAACATTAAAATCATTCACAAAATAACTGTCTAATTTTGAGTTGTCATTATCGATATTTCCCATATATTGTTCTCCAACATACTTAGATAAAAGAGAGAATTGAATAGTTGAAGTTGGTTGATATACGAAAGCATTTCCAATAATTAAATTTGGAGAAAAAGAAAGATTTGTTTCTCCTAAATTTACCAATTCACCATTCCAAGAAGTCACAAAATCAACATTTTTATTGTTGCTTATTGCAATATTTGGTTGGAGATTCAATTTATCAGATAGTTTAATTTGAGCATCTATTTCTAAACCTAGACGGTAACTTTTTCCACTAGTTGCTCTTAACGGAGCACCAGTATCATCAATAGCGCCTGTTAAAACTAACTGATCTTTATAAAGCATATAATAAATGTTTGAGTTTACTTTAAAAGCCCCATTATTAAAGCGCCATCCTAATTCAAAATCGTTTAATTTTTCAGAGGTATTTACACCGTTTTCAAAATCATTTCTGTTAGGTTCTTTATTTGCATGTGCGTATGATAAATAGAAACTATTGTTATTATTAGCTTTAAAAGTTACACCAGCTTTCGGATTAAAAAATGAATATTTTTCATCGACATTTATTGGGTCTCTATCTGATGTCAATCCATTGGTATCAAACTTCACAAAACGAGCTTGTAAATCGGTAAATAATGTCCAAGAATCGTTTAATTGATACGTTAATTTACCAAATATATTAGAATCATTCTTCTCTGTTCTACTATCGTAATAATGGTCTCTTATTTCTGAATTACTTGCAAATTCAGCCCAAATAATTTCTCCAAAATGATCACCTTTATAAGTACTTATTGAAGTACCAAAAACAAATTCAAGACCATTATTTTTATAAGTTGCATTAGCGTTTACAACATAAAAATCGTTATCTAACCAACGTCTTCTAATTAAATCGGTTTCATCAATAGTTTCACCAGCAATAGTGATTGGAGTTAAATCGTAATCTGAAAAATCTTCACCTTCTTTAAATTGTTCATAATAACCGCGCCCATAGGTGTAATTTAAACCAATAGTTGTAGACCAGTTTTCTGATAATTTTTCGTTCCAATGCAGTTGATAATGATCTTGATTGTAATTGTCAATTTCATTTTCATAAGAATACGGATTGTGAGTACGACCTAAAGTCTCTATTTCTTCTTTTGTAACCCCATACCAAGCTTGATATGTTTTTTCTTGTCCACCAAAAGTTAAGGCTTTAATTAGTGTGTTATCATCAACATAAGCAGCTTGTAAAAAATATGATTTTAAATCAGACCAAGCCCTATCAATATATCCATCAGAATCAATTTTAGAGAAACGTCCTGAAAATTCAATATGGTCATTTATTTTTCCTGTACTGAATTTTACAGTATGCTTTCTTGTGTTGTAGGAGCCAAATGAGTTGCTTATTTCTCCATAAGCTTTTTCAGAAATTGCATCAGTCAATAAGTTTAAACTTGCACCAAAAGCACCTGAACCATTTGTAGAAGTTCCTACACCACGTTGTAATTGCATACTTTCTGTTGATGAAGTAAAATCGGGCATATTTACCCAAAATGTTCCTTGACTTTCGGCATCGTTATAAGGAATACCATTAATAGTAATATTAACTCTAGTGGCATCACTACCACGAACTCTAATGCCTGAATAACCCACACCAGCACCAGCATCAGATGTTGTAACAACTGATGGCAAATAGTTTAATAAAATAGGAATATCTTGACCTAAATTACGTTTCTCTAACTCTTCTTTTGATACGTTACTATGTGTTACGGGAGAAGTTGATTTTACACGAACAGCTGAAATCAATACTTCTTCAAGCACTACAAAACTGTCTGACATGTCAATTGAAATAAAGGAGTTCTTGGTTAAATTCCCTTTAATTTCCTTTGGTTTGCTAATTGAACTTATTACCAAAATATATTTTCCTTCTTTTAAGTTTAAAGAAAATTGACCATTAATGTCTGTTGTGGTTCCAATAGTAGTTCCTTTTACTTGCACATTTACACCTGGGAACGGTTTGGTGTCATCAGTTATTTTTCCAGAAAGCGTAAATAATTCTTGAGCATTTGCATTTAAAGTAAATGCAATAAATAAAATTGTAATTAAATGTTTCATTTTATATAAATAAAACGATTTAAAAAGAGGTAATTAATCGATGTTGATTAAATTATTTTTAGTTCCCTTAACAGCATTATCTGTTCAGGTTCAATGGGTTTGATCTCAGCCGTTTTAGGCACCCCTTTTGAGATGTTACAAATTTAGGTATTATTTATTTATTTATTTAAGAATATTTCATGATTTTTTTTGAATTTTTAGTGAAGTAAAAAGTGGTTAATTATTTTATTAATTTTTGCGTTATATGAAAAGGATAAATTACCTTTATACTTTAATTTTAAAGTACATTACTTTGATAAATATTACTTCAAAAAAGGTTATGATTGATGCTTCAAAAATCATGACTGAAGCATTAGTACAATCAGGAGCCGATGTGTTTATAGGATACCCAATAACACCTTCCAACTTATTTTATACATATTCAAAAGAACGTTTTCTGGAATTTTTAGCTGGTCCAGATGA
>DFBO01000188.1:1382-10208 GCA_002366675.1 Flavobacteriaceae bacterium UBA3078 | reverse complement strand
CATATCCAATATTTAGCAACACTAATTGGAGGGCCAATACTTCCGTCGTATCCTCCAACAAAACTAATGTTTGCAGGTGATGCAGAAGTTGTACCATCTCTAAATATATTATTATTTAAAGTGTAGCTATAATTATTTGGATTTAGTGGATGTAAAGGGTTTATTGTAGGAGTGAACCCAACAGGTGAACTCCAGTAATTATATGTAAATAAATCTTTAGTACCTTGTTGGTCTCTTTCTAATACTCCTGAAGCACCTACAACTAAGTCACTGTCTTCAGATTGAATAAGTTGTGATTCCCCTTCAAGATCTATTTTTCCATTTAATTCTAAATACCAACTTACATTTAATCCATTACCTTTATATGTAGTTGAGGTTTTATCAGTTATACCATTAACTGTAACAGTGTTGGCATTTACCATTAATCCTAGAACATGTCTTTCTCGACCTAAGCCACCATATGTGTCAATGTTTAAATTGTGAGCTGTTTTTACAATATTCCAATTAATAGGTGTACTACCATCGACACTAATACTATTTGGTAAATTCCAAACAGAATTACCATAAGTCCAAGGTGTTGCAGCTGCACTGTTGCTCCAGTCTCCATTCCTAATAGTTGTATAAGGTAGTGGAGCTGTTTGTAGCTCAGTTGTTGTTATATTTTTAGGATTTCCATGAAAGATATTATTTGATCTATCTTCAGATGTATCAGTTGTCATTGGGTAATAGCCTTTAAGTTTAGCCCATAGTAAACCATTAGAAATATCTTTAGGTATTACTGTTCCTCTAACTGCAGTAGAATTTTGCTCAATTTCTTGATTCATCATTTCTCTTAACTGCTTAACAGATAAAGCTGTAGACCATAATCTTACTTCATCAATATACCCATTGAAATAATTTTTTGGTGTATTTGGTGTATCGCTATCATACATAGCTCCAATTAAAAATTTAGCTGATGTATTTGCAGGTCCAGATGAAGGTGTGTCTCTTTCTACTTCAACTCCATCTATATAAATGATTGCAGTTGTACCATCGAAGGTTGCAGCTACATGATACCATTTATTGTTAGAGATGTCGTGAGGTGAGGTGATATCAATTAATTTCGCTCCAGAAGCGTTATACCAAGTCAAGTTTAAATAATTACTATCCATAGATAAATGATATCCTCTTTTGTTTCCAGCTCCAATTTTAGTATCTCTTTTTGAAAGAATTGTACCAGAAGTAGTTGTAGCTTGTTGTAATATCCAAGCTTCCACTGAAAATGATGTTGGCATATCATGATTGTCACCAATATCAATATAATCATTAAGGCCGTCAAAATCTATCGAAGAAGTTGTAGCTCTCCAATCTCTATCATAACCACCATCTGCTAGTGGGTGAGAGTTTGGCTGTATTGTGCTGTTTGTAGGTTCAGTACTAGAATCATTATTATCAAATCCATTGTCTAATCCATCTCCGTCTGAATCTGTTCCAGTAAAAAGACCAGTGTCAGCATTAGGTGAGTCACTACCATTTACTACACCATCACCATTAGTATCATGGCCTTCAATAATATCGTTTTCTTCATGACCATCTGAATCTATATCAAGATAATCTGGTGTGCCGTCATAGTCAGTATCTACAGGTGTTAATCCGTTTCCACCAAAACCACCAGCATTATCAAAAATATTTAAAATACCATCTTTATCTGTGTCTGTACTTACATAAGTAATGTAAAGAGGCGTTGATTGAGCTTCAGTATTATCTGTAATACCATCATCATCTGAATCAATATCCATAAAATTTGGATATCCAGTTCCATCTAAATTAGCATTCGGATAGTCGTCAGGAAATCCATTTGGACCTCCACTTACATCTATACCAGTAATTAATCTACTTGAAGCACCATCGTAACTATCATGATAACCATCTAAGTTTCCATCTGTAAAACCATCAATTTGTCCATCTTCATTTGTATCTGGCTCACCAATTTCAATAATATCTGTTATACCATCATTATCACTATCTAAATCTGTACTATTTATAGCTCCATCTTTGTCGAAATCTATAAAAGGCTCTAATTTTGTTTTTTCATAGGTATTATAATTAGAAGAATCATCATCTAAAAGATCAGCAATTCCATCACCATCAGCATCAGTTAAATCATCAACGATTCCATCTCCATTTATGTCAGTTCCACCAGATTCAACTAAATCTGGAATACCATCATTGTCACTATCTGAATCATGATAATCTTCAACCGTATCACCATCTGTATCTAAATTACAATATTCAATACCTGCAATACGTATAGAAGAGCCAATGGGTTGATCTACTATAAAATCTAATCTACTCACACGTACATTAGGAAAATAAAAATATGCTGTTCCGTATTGGTCACTTCCAATAGATTCCCCATTATTATTGGTTGAAGTTCCATTAGTTACATCTGTAACCATGTTTCCAATTTGCTGTATATATGAACCTAAGTAGTATATATTGACATTTGTAATTAAATCAATTAAGTTGTTTGAATCATCGTAGGCATTTACAGTATAAGTTTCATCTTCATCAAAATCGACTAATCTAAAGGTTAAATTGTCAACAGGAGTTCCAAAATCTAAAGTTAAAGTACCTGATGTACTTGGTCCTTTTGTTCTAATTGACCATCCATGATCTCCAGCATCATAACTTGTAATGGCTGTAAATGTTCCTGTATAACTATAATCAATAGTATTTCCGTCGTCTAATGTTTGAGTGAATGGAAAATCACTTAATAATGATTCCTCACTTCCTGCTCCAAAAGGATCAGAATTTAAATCTTCTAATTGTCCTGAATGACAACCTTCTAATTGATCTGTTAGACCATCATTATCATCATCTGAATCTTTGTAATCTGCAATACCATCTAAATCATTATCTGGTTTAGTAGGAGCTACAAAAATATAGTCATTACTTGTATACAAGAAAAAATCGAAACTAATATCTGAACTAGAATTACCTGATTGATGTATTTCTACCGCAATTTCATTGCTTCCTATATTTATAATATTTGTTACATTTAATGAAATCCATGCATTAGAATCGCTACCAACGCCTGCTGCCCAAGTGTTGTAAAGTATTGTTCCTACAGGCATATTGTCTCGCCAAACTTCTGTTCCATTAATATATACTACCATTCCATCATCTACAATAGCGTTTAAATTTAGTGTCGTATTTGCTACATCTGAAGCTGAGGCTGTAAAAGAGTGTCTAAAATAGGTCGTAGCATTTTTTTGTGTACCAGATGTTCCTGCATCAGTATCTATAAAACCTACAACTGTTACTTCATCTCCATCTCCATAGCCTAATTGTGCATTTCCGGTTGCCCAGTTTGCTCCAGTAGGAGATACATCGGCTGTTTGCCATCCAGTACCTTGATCTGAACCATCGTCTAAATAACTCCATAAACCACTTGGTTCAATTAAATAGCTTGTACCACTTACATCAAACGTGTATGGGTTTTCAGAAGCATCTGGGTCATCATTAGGGATATTTACAGTATCTGTAAAAACACCAGATGAGCTAGGTGTATATCTTACAATAAATGTTGAAGATCCTCCAGGTGCTATAGGTGATGTAGGTTGTGTTAATATTGTGAAATCTGTACCAGTAAGTGTACTAACTGGACTAGTTATATTTAACACAAAAGACCCTGTATTTTGAATGGTATATGTTCTATCAAAAAAACTTCCAGAAATAACATTTCCAAAATCTGTATGATCAGTTGTGGACGTTACTGTTTGTCCATCAACAATATTCGTTGAGTTACCTTGTACATTAATGTCGGGTAGTGGTGGTATGCCAACCCCTTGAACAGTAAATGTATAATTGGGTTCATCTGCATCATTATTGGTTATTGTAACCGTAGATGTTTTTGTTCCAATTGTTATTGGGTTAAATGTAATTGTAAATGAAGTAGATGCTCCTGGAGCAACAGTGGCTGTCATTCCGGTAGTGTTTAAAGTAAAATCTGTAGCATTACTTAAAGCGACTAGTGGAAGTGGAGCTATATTTAAACTACATGAACCGTTGTTTTGTACTAAAAATGTGGTTGCTGTAGAGCTTCCACCAATACCAATATTCCCATAGTCTGTACTATTAGTAACTGAAGGACTATCTATACTAAAATCACTAATTGGGACTAAACTAATATCTACAATATCTGTTTCTGGGTTTACAGTAGCTGATAATCTAAAAATCCATAAATTATCTCCTCCATCATTTCCTGCATCACTCCCAATTTCTACATCAGTAGTGTAAGTTGTACCACATGTAAAACTATTTAAAGAAATGGTGAATGGTTCTGGAATTTGATTTTTAGTAATACTTACATCTGCTAACGGCGAACTAATTGTAAAGTCGGTAGCATTTGTTAAAACCATACTAGAAATGTCTAAAGTTCCGTTAGAAATATTATCTACATAAAACGTTCGAGAACTTGAGTTACCAAAGTCTGTAAAGTTTGCAGTAGCAGGTGTTAAATCGTTATCAGCAATATATGTACCATTACCTATAATTCCAATTTGTGGAGTAGGAGCTAAACTATTTGGTGCATCATTTTCTGTGGACATCGTTTTTTTATGATCTCCATTTGCGGGATTGTTGTTAACTAAGTCATTATGACTTGTAAATGCAAATCCATTTAAAAATAGAAATAGAAAAGCATAAGTAAACTTTCTAAGAGTAAATTTTCTCATAAGTAGTTAATTTAGTTTGGGACTAATATTAAGCAAACATAAACAGTAAATCCATGAAATGCAAATTTATTCGATGAAATGCATTTATAAAATATAACTATTTTAAAATCAAAGCATTATAAAACATAAATTTATCTCTTTTTAGGGTTTGTTTTATTGTTTTAAATTTGTAATCTGTTATTTGTCAAAAATTTAGGGAATTCTAAAAATTTAAAATCCCCTAAATAGATGTGTAATATATGTACTACAATTAATTGATTATAATATTTTTAAAGTACTCTCCTTTATCTGTCGTAATTTGTAAAAGATACATTCCAGATTTTAAAGCGCTCACATTAATTTTATTTGTATTAGTTTCTTTTGTTAATTGACCAATAGCATTATAAATTTTGATGTTTTTCAAATTTTCAGAAGATGATATATCAATATTTAAAACACTATTTGCAGGAACTGGGAATACGTTTACAGAATCATCACTTAAGTTGTTGTTTTCAGCAGTTAGTGTAAATCCAGTTTTATTTATAGTAAAATAATCTGTGATACTTCCGCTATCTGTAACAAACTTTACTGTTAAGTTTTGTCCAGTTCCTCCATCGCTATCTATTTCTAATACACAAGAACCTAATTGATTCAAAGAGGCATACATAGCATTGTGATCTAATGAGCCACCAGAAATTTTACCAGCAGATCCAGTAGTAATATAAACAGCACCTTCTGTATCTAAATGGTCTTTTGTGTAAGCTCCATCTCCAGTATCTGCTTTCCCAGAAAGAGCTCCATTAATTCCAACAGTATTGTTATTTGAATCAAAAGTACCTGATAAGCCATAATGACCATTAATGAAATATGACCTTTCATAAGAGTGAGAATGTCCAGATAAAATTAAATCGACACCATTATCTTCTAGTAAGGGTAAAAAGTTGTTTCTCATTAAACCCATAAAGGCTTCGTCTCCACTTGTGCTATCTGAATTGTGAGATCCTTTTGTGTATGGAGGATGATGAAATAAAACAACAATCCAATCTTGGTTTGTATTTTGAATATCATTTAATGCCCAGTTATACATGGTGCCACCAACAGAACGGTCAGTATCATAAGAATCTAGTACTATAAAATGAATATTTGCATAATCATAAGAGTAGTATGCTTCTGTTCCAGAAGCAGTTCCTCCAGCTTCAGCTGCAGTAGGGAATGTAAAAATATCGTAATATGGACCAGATTGGGCAGATGAGTTTGCCGAATATCCATCATGGTTTCCTAACGTAGACCAAGCAACAGATTTTTTTAGCATATCTCCATAGACATCAAAAAGGGCTACTTGATATTGTGTGTCTGTTCCACTTTGATAAGCATTATCTCCTAAAAACAACATCATATCTGTTTGATTAGGATTTGTACTAGCGTTTGCTACATAATTGTAATATTGGTCTCTTACATTTCTCTGGTTTTGAGTTCCAGTTCCAGCATCACCTAAAATCCATGCTCTAACAAATTGTACAGTACCTGTAGATGGGGCAGTAACAAAATACATGTTAGAGTCTTCGGTTAAATAAACACCTTCAGAATCTTCAATGTTATAATAATATTTGGTGTTAGGTTGTAAACCAGTTATTTCTAACTCATGGTCTATGTTTCCTAATAAGTTAGATTCCGATAAATTAAGGTTTCCTAAAGAAGTACCATAATTTACTATTGATTCTGTAGTAGTATTTGTTCTCCATTTTACAGTAATACTATTTGGTGTTTCTTTTTGTAAATATGGGCCTCTAATAACATTAGCAGGTACAGCTTCGTAGCCATTCATTTTAAAATTAAAACTAATATCTGAACTGCCTGCATTTTCCTGGTGTATTTCTACAGCAATAACATTATTTCCATCTACTAAATAATTATTAGCAATAGTTTTAGAAATCCATGTTGTTTCACCTGATCCACTAACTACTGTGTTAGCAAAAGTGTTATAATTTACAGCTCCAGGATCCATGTTGTCTCTCCAAACTTCATTTCCATTAATATAAACAATCATACCATCATCTCTAATGGCTTCCATTACTATGTCATTATAAAATGAGGCGTCAATAATGTTAATATTTTTTCTAAAGTAAGCAGTTTCTGTAGCACTATTTATAGTTGTATTTTCTCCATCTCCATAACCTAACTCGGCATTTCCTGAGGCCCAACTTCCATCGTTAAAGTCTAATGAATTCCAAAAATCACCTTCGCCATCATTTGATGGTTGGTTAGCAGCATCGTAATATTTCCAATTTCCATTTTCATTGATTAAAGCTGGTTCAGCACCTTCACCAGAAATAGCAAACGTGTATGGGCTTTCATCAGTGTCATCACTAGTTAAAGTAACAGTATCAGAATAATTTCCTGTTGAAACAGGTGAAAAAGTAATTTCAAATGTTGTTGAGTTACCAGCTGTTAAAGTTGAAACAGAAGGTTGACTTGTTACTTGAAATTCAGCATCATTTGTTAAGGATACTGAAGATATATTTGTTAAATCTGATCCACCAGTATTCTCAATAATAAATGTTCTTGCTAAAGAAGAACCATTATTTACTATTGAATAGTCTGTATAATTATTTGTTGAAGTTCCAGTAGCGCCATCAACTATATTATTTCCATTACCAGTAATATTTATGTCTGCTGGAGAAACAATTCCATTACCTTGAACATCAAACGTATAAGGTGAATTTGTTCCGTTTGTAAATGTTATTGTTATTGTTGCTGTCTTACTTCCTAAAGAAGAAGGCATAAATGTAACATCTAAATCTAGAGGTGTATCATTTCCTTTTAAGTTTCCTAAATTGGTCGCACTTAAAGAGAAATCGCTAGACCCAGAGATTCCAACGGTAATTCCATTTAATCGATTTCCTGGACTTCCACCACTTGCAGTATTATCTAAAACAAATGTGCTTACTAAAGAAGAGCTTACGCCTACATCTTCATAATTTGTTCCATCGGTAACCGATGGTGTGTTATCAGGATTTGATATAACGTTTCCGTTTCCAGTTACTTCTAGTGTTCCTTGACTGTATATAAGTGTACTAAATAGTAGGCTTATAATGACGATTAATGTAGTTTTAATATTCATGGCTTATAATTTTATCTAATTGGGTAATTTGGGTTGTAAGATCTTTTATTGATACTGTGTTTTTAAATTTTGGTTGTAACATTTGTATTGCTACTCTTGATTGTTGTAAGGCTATTTTGGCTTGTTCAATTTGTTTGTTTTCTAATAGGTAAGTAGCCTTCTTGAAATACCAGAATTCTTTTCTATTATTATTTAGAATAAAATAGTTGTATTGATTAATGGCTAGGTTTACTTGATTTGAGTTTTCTAGATATTCAAGCTTCTTTAATTGTAATGAAAATGTGTTTTCACCAATAATTTTTAGTCCTAAGTTTATAACATCTAATGCTTTAGTATAATCTTCAGGAGTTTCAGCTAGAATAATTTTTGAGTATTCTACAATATCTTCTGGCCTAACATCTATAGCATTGTTTATAAAATAGTTATAAGATGTTATTGCATCTTTATATTCAAGTAAACTATATAATATTTTCGCTCTTAATTTATATATTCTAACATCTAAAGAATCTAATGCTAAATAAGAATTTGCATAAGTTATAGCTTCTTCAAAATGATAGGCTTCATAATTAGCTTCTGCCAATTTAAATGTTGCTTCTTTATCCTTATATCCAAGATTAATAGATTTTAAATAATCTGTTATTGCATTATCAAATTCTAAATGCTCTTGGTATAGAAAACCACGTTCAAAATATAGTTTTGCATTATTAGGAGACTTAGCTATTTCATTTGTCTTTTCTTTAATCTGAATAGACAAATTTCCATGTGCAAAAGAAGATAGTCCACAAAAGCATATAACAACTATAAATAGTGTTATTTTTTTGTGTAATAGGTTTTTAATATTAAGTTTTGATTCAAATAACATAAAATCAATTTGGGGTTAATTATGGAACAAATATATAAAAACATCCATGAAATGCAAAAAAACACGACGAAATGTTATTTTATAAAAAAAAGAACAATAATTTGATTTCAAATAATTAAATTGAAATCCTAACGATTGTTGATTAA
>DFBO01000188.1:208-1357 GCA_002366675.1 Flavobacteriaceae bacterium UBA3078 | reverse complement strand
CCAATCATGAAATTAATTAAAAACAAAAGCATCCTTTTAACAGTAACGTTCATCGTTATCGCACATCTGTCAGTGTTTGGACAACTTTCCTCAGCAGAAGTAGACAAATTAGTAAATACTGCAATTGAAAAATTTAATGTAGCAGGAACTGCTGTAGCTATTGTGAAAGATGGTAAGATAATTCATGAAAAGGGTTATGGTGTTATTTCAAAAAAAACCAAAGTAAAAGTTAATGAACATACCAATTTTGCTATTGCATCTAATAGTAAAGCATATACTACAGCAGCTTTGGCTCTTTTGGTTGAAGATGGAAAAATTAAATGGACAGATAAAGTTGTAGACCATATTCCAGAATTTAAAATGTATAATGCGTATGTAACAGAAAATTTTAATATTCAAGATTTACTAACTCATAGAAGTGGTTTAGGTCTTGGAGTAGGGGATTTAATGTTTTTTCCAGATGGGTCAGATTTTAGTATTGACGATTTACTTGCTGCTTTTCAGTATTTTAAACCTGTTTCAGCTTTTAGAACTCAGTTCGATTACGATAATCTTTTATATATCGTTGCAGGAGAATTGATTTCTAGAGTAAGTGGCATGACATGGGAAGAATTTATTACCACTAGAATTTTTGAGCCTTTAAACATGGATAATTCTTATGCTGGATTAAGTTTAATAAAAAACACCGAAAATCTTGCTGTGCCACATTCTGTAAAAGGTGAAGATTTTGTTGTATTACCAAATTTTAAAGAAATGATTAATGGTTCAGCAGGAGGTATTTATGCTAATGTGAATGATGTTTCTCAATGGATGCTTATGCATCTTAATAAAGGGAAATATGGAGATAGCTTACAGAATCAATTATTTTCTATTGAAAGTCAGTATGAAATGTGGAAAATTCATACTACTACAGATGTAAGCAGGAATCCACGTTATAATTCTCATTTTTCTGGTTATGGATTGGGTTGGGATTTAGAAGATAAAAAAGGAAATATGATTGTGTCTCATACAGGAGGACTTCCAGGTATGTTAAGTAGAACTGTTTTAATTCCAGATTTAAATATAGGTATTGTTGTATTAACAAATACAGAACCTGGTGGAGCTGGAGTCTTTATGGCAGTTTCAAGAACCATTGTAGATAGTTATCTT
>DFBO01000188.1:0-166 GCA_002366675.1 Flavobacteriaceae bacterium UBA3078 | reverse complement strand
ACAAGTTTGGGAAACTGTTGAAGCTAATAAAAATGTAAAAATTAACGAAACTGATTACATTGGTGTTTTTAAAGATAATTGGTTTGGCAACATGGAGGTTTTTATGAAAGGAGATCTGTTGTGGATTAAATCTTATCGTTCGCCAAAACTAAATGGTCCATTACAG
>DFBO01000226.1:721-3211 GCA_002366675.1 Flavobacteriaceae bacterium UBA3078 | reverse complement strand
CCTAAATTGAATAACAATCTTATTGTATAGTATCATTTTCAAATTCGTAAATCTCACCTTCGACACCATACTTTATTTTAAAAACAGGTTTTGAACCTACTTGTAAAGGTAAAGATGGATCAGCATATTTAACCTGAATATTTGTTGAATCGTTGGTTGTTTTTAAATAATTAGAAATACTATTAAATCGTAATTTATTATATGATGTTGATAATGAATCGAGCATAACAGGGTCTGATAATTTTATTGCAGATCGTGTTACATCAAGCGAATCTGAACCTAATTTTTTATGCAGAAAAGCTTTGAAATCATCACTGTTTTTTTTGTAATCCTTATTTTCTTCCTTTAAGAATAATTGTCCTAATTGTTTTTTAGCAATATTTTCTTTTTGTAAGTCGTTATCAATAAAGTATTCCATTTCTATGGCAATACCCTCTTTTTTCTGTTCTAGTTTTAAAAGCTTATCAAGTTGTT
Source organism: Flavobacteriaceae bacterium UBA3078 (assembly GCA_002366675.1). Lineage (GTDB taxonomy): Bacteria > Bacteroidota > Bacteroidia > Flavobacteriales > Flavobacteriaceae > Xanthomarina. The sequence continues at coordinate 2,737 of DFBO01000226.1, read as the reverse complement.
TGTATTGGTTTTCAGAAGGAAGTGAATCATTATATTCAAATACTATTTCTTCAAGATCTTTTGGATCGCCACCTACTAAACCAACCAAGAAATTAATAGGTTGGGCTACTGTTTTGCCTATAACATTTTTAACGGTATTCCATACAATGGTACTAACATCGACAGATGGATCGTTTACATCACCCTCAACAGGTATTTCTAAATTTACATCGCCATTTTTGTCTGTTAATAAGAAGAATGCAAACTTTAGAGGTAAACTGTATAAACCAGCATCCATTGTTTCAAGTTTTGCTTCCTTTACAAGCAGTCGATTTTCACTATTTATGATACCATTTGTTACTGTTGATTTAGAATAATAATACATATCACCTTCTAATACACTATGACCCATATAATAGTTGGTGTAGATATTTAAATCTGGGAGCAGAAATTTTTCTACAGCTATGTCAAATTTCATGTTATTGTAATAGTCATCTGGGTTTAAACCAACAGTTGCAACTAGATTTCCACGATTATTAAGAACCATAGTTGAATTAATATCAATCCATTTCGTTGTGCTTTCTATATTCTTTGTGTCTACCTTAATGTTACTTAAATGATAATTAAAAGGTTGGCCAGTAAGATTATCTGTGTAATCTAATACTCCTTTATTGACTTCTAGATTATTAATTGCATAAAATAATTCTGATTCTTGTCTTGTATTAGAACTCGTTGATTCTGTATTGGCAGGTATTGTAGTCTCTTCTGTTGGGTCGATACGGAAAATCTTAAAAAAGTTATTAGACATGGAATCTAACTGAAAAAAAGTGTAAGGTTCTTCTAAAACTAACTTATCAATTAAGAAGGAATTATTGTAATAATCTATTTTGTCAAGTTTGGTATAAATCGATTTTGATTTTAAAAATGATTTATTCTTTGTGTCAGTCGTTTCAAAATCATTTACTGTTGCATCCCCAGACACTATAGATTTAACAGGGTTATTGGTGTTGCCATGAATTTCAACATCTGCATAAACACTACCTTCAAATGAATTTATATCCGCATATTGCGCTACATATTCATAAAAATTGTTTAAAAATAGCTTTTCAATTTTCAATGAGGCATTAAATTCTCCTGTAACTGGATTTGCATTAAATTTAGATTCAACAAACCCTCCGTTTGGGAAATCAAAGTGAATATCTGCATTGCTTTTTTCTTCTTGATCCCAACTGATATTTGGAAGAAATAATGAAAGATTATCAATATCAGTTACTTTGCCAACATCGCGATTATCAAAATGGAAATCGGCTTCACTTAATTCTAAATTAGAAAGGTCGTATTTAAAAGGCTTACTATCTGTTGTTTCTTCCGGAATTGTATCTTGAGCTTCAAAAAAAGCTATTATATCGTCAAAATTAAAAACTGAATCTGTTTTAATTACTTTAACATCTAAACCTTTAAGATACAAATTTTCTATTACCACTTTACCACTAAAATATTTGTAAGGTTCGGTATTAACGACAAGTGTATCAAACGATACAAAAAGGTCTTGATTATTAGCTTCAAGCATTTTAAACCCCATAACCTTTGCTGTCCCGTTAAAATAATTAATTTTTAATTTTTCAATTTGAATTTGACGTCCAACAAGTTCTTTACTATTATTAATCACGTAGTTTTTAATTATAGTTGGTAAGAACAGCAATAATATTATTATTAATAACAGAAAAATGGTCAGTATTTTTTTTCTCTTACTCATTCGTATATCTTACTTTATAGGGTTTTATTTATCTAAAAGTTATGTGAGCTAAAAAAAGGCATAATCTTTTGAATCATGCCTTTTGTTTTAGTAGTTCTTAATTATTCACTTTTTACCTCAGCGATTTCATACATGTTTTTACCATCTACTTGAATGGGTTGGTAATACGTTTCCCCAAACTGTACATAAGTTTGATCTCCAATTTTCACTTCTTCTCCACCTTCAGGAAGATTAGGTACTATTGTTCCGGCTGTTGCTGGAACAACTACATAACCATCAGA
>DFBO01000226.1:196-630 GCA_002366675.1 Flavobacteriaceae bacterium UBA3078 | reverse complement strand
TCATCATCATCGTCGTCATCGTCATTAACTATGGCTACAATGATAGCGGTTGTTACTAATGTAGCTGTAAAATATCCCCAAGGGTGATAATAAGAACCCCAATAAAACGGTCTGTAAGGATGATAATAATAGGGTCTATGACAATAATAGCCACGACCTCCATAGCGATAAGGAGGTCTAGAATAGTTTCTAGAACTAGCTCTTACCCTCGTATTTCTATTATTAATATTAGTGTGCCTACTCTTATCAACATTAATATTTACATTGTTGTTTCCGCCACCTATTTTGTTTTTGTTACCTACTTTATTGTTATTTCCTCTATTGCCAGATTTATTTTTAATATTAGAGGTTTTCTTCTTGCTTGTATTTAATTTAGGTGCTGTATTAGTCCCTTTTTTATTGGCGATTTTAGATTTTCCTGTTGTAGTTTTGTT
>DFBO01000226.1:0-127 GCA_002366675.1 Flavobacteriaceae bacterium UBA3078 | reverse complement strand
TGATCGAGATGGTGTTTTGTTTGAGGTTGATGGTCTCGTTGTTGATCTGCTACTACTTCTATTAGTTGTCGCCCTGTTGTTAGTGTGGCTGCTTGAAGGTCTGGACATAGAATGACTGCTACTTCTA
>DFBO01000193.1 GCA_002366675.1 Flavobacteriaceae bacterium UBA3078 | reverse complement strand
CACCGTCTGATCCATCTCGTTTTAAACCACCAATATTAATATTCGTAAAATCGTTGTATGTGCCACTTTCTTTGGCTGTAATTCCTACTTTAGGCGGTGCTGGATGATTGTTCACTTTAATCCAAAAACAACTTAATAGTTCTTTTGCCTCTTCTCTAGTTAAAGTTCCTGCTGCTATTTCTTTTTCGTAAAAAAGAGTTAAATGTTGATCGAAATGGCCTGGGTTCATAGCATCCCAACCATTCAATTCAGTAATAGTTCCCAAATGAATAAACCAATACATTTGTATGGCTTCATAAAATGTTCTAGGTGCATTTGCAGGAATCCAACGACAAACTTCCGCTATTTTTTGAAGTTCTTTTTTTCGTTTTGGGTTTGTTTCAGTTTTGGCTTGTCTTTCTGCCAACTTAGCATGACGTTCGGCGAATACAATTACGGCATCACATGAAATAACCATTCCTTCTAATTGTTCTTTTCTATCAGTAGCTTCAACATCATTTAAAAAATCTAGTTTAACAATTTCATCTTGAATTTGTTTTTTAAAATCAAGCATTCCAAATTTATAAATCTTTCCATCTAAAGCTGTGTGTCCAGGAGCTCGTTGCTCCATAAACTCAGTAAATAAACCTGCTTCGTATAAATTATTCCATTCACTAGGTACGTGACTAAAAATACGTTCCCGCATAGATTTACCTGTCCAATAAGGAATTACTTCTTTTTCATAGGTATCAATGTCTTTTTGAGGAATGGTATAGCGCTGCATTTCCCTAGTTTTTAACACGTGAAAATCTTCCACACTATGACAGGTAAGTTCTGGAAACGTTGGAACAGATTTCGGACTTGGACCACGTTCACCCACAATTAATTCACCTTCTCCTAAATAAATGGTTTTATGTTTGCACATCTCTAAAAAATTTAAGCCTCTTAACACTGGAGTCGCATATTTTCCAAAATTCTCTTTGTAAAACTTTGTTTGAATTAATGCTCTTTCGATCGATAACGAAGGTTCGGTCTCAAAACTTAGTTTTCTAAGTTTTTGAACACGTTCATTTATTCCTGGTCCAATCTTATTTGCTAAAGGTTTATAAAAATTTCCTTCGGCTTCTCCTGGTCTTTGTGGTTTTATATTTTTATGTACAGTTTTCATTGTCTATGATGTATTAGAATAGTCAGAATAAGATTTCTGAATATGATAAATAAAAAGATGTTGTGAGGAATCTATTTTAAAGAGAATAGAACATTAAACATTCAAACAATTGTTTGTATGTTTTTGTTAATGTAGTTATGTTTTTATTTTTAAACATTTAAAAAAGATTAATACATCTCAAATGTACAGAAAAAGAGTTAAAAAATGACAATTCATATTATCTTATACTAATAGTATACTTTCATAAAAAGTATCTGTTTAATAAAAACCTTTAAAAGTTGAAAAACATAGTTTTCTCAAGAAAAAAGATGAATTAAAAAGGTCTATACGTTAAAGTTTCGTTAATGCATTTACCTTTTATAAGTATAGCTTTTAATATTTTTACTTTTGAGCTTAATATTTTCGCAAACTAATTTTTTAATAGATCCTATGAAACAAATTAAAATCTATATTTTATTCACATTTTTCTTAACTTTTACCTCTTTACTCTTTTCTCAACAAAGAGGAAATACAAGGAATTCCTCGCAACAACAAGGGCAAAATTCACAAATGGCACAACCTAAAGTGAATTCTCAAAATATGGCAAGAATCATAATGTATGATTATGAAGAAGTCATTAAAAAATTGAAAATTAAAAAAGCACCTAAGCAAACGGTTATAGCTCAAGCTATTTCAAAACATAATAGTAAAATAAATGAATTAAAAACATTTAATTACGAAACTTTTGACAATGTAACATCCTTTTTAACAAAAAAAAGAAATGAAGCTAAATTAAGTCGAGATTTTAGTACTATGAGAGAATCTCAAATGCAAGCTAACGAAATGTTAGCTCCAATTCGTAAAAAAGTACTATTACAAAAAAATGCTTTAAATACTACTTTTGAAAAAGAACTCTCAGAGAAAGAATATAAAAAATGGCTCAAATACCAAGAAGCAGAATTAAAAAAATTAAATCCTAAAGCTTCTCAAACTCAACAAAGTCAAAGTAATATTGGTTCAAGTAGTAGAAGACAACAGCAAGGAATGAATAGAAGACGCTATTAAATTTAAAAAAGCTTCTCAAAATTGAGAAGCTTTCTTGAAGTGCGGGCGGAGAGACTCGAACTCTCACACCTCGCGGCACCAGATCCTAAGTCTGGCGTGTCTACCAATTCCACCACGCCCGCTTAATTATTGTGGGTGCAAATATACACAATACTTTAAAATTGCAAAGTAGTTAGTGAATATTTTTTTACCGGTTTTAATCCAAATAAAATTCCGTATTTTTGAATAAACAAATTATACTTTTAATGGAAAATTTAAAATCATACGTAGGTCAACATAAAGACCGATTTATAAACGAACTTATTGAACTACTAAAAATCCCTTCAATTAGCGCAGATTCAGCGTATAGTCAAGATGTTTTAAACACTGCTGAAGCTATAAAAAAAGCACTTAAAAAAGCTGGTTGTGATACTGTGGAAATATGTGAAACTCCAGGTTATCCAATTGTTTATGGTGAAAAAATAATAGACAAAAACTTACCAACTGTTTTAGTTTATGGACATTATGATGTTCAACCTGCAGATCCTATTGAATTATGGGACTCACCTCCTTTTGAACCTATAATTAAAACTACAGAATTACATCCTGATGGAGCAATTTTCGCCCGTGGTGCCTGTGACGATAAAGGTCAAATGTACATGCACGTAAAAGCATTGGAATATATGACTGAAAATGGCAACTTACCTTGTAATGTTAAGTTTATGGTAGAAGGTGAAGAAGAAATTGGTTCATCTAGTTTAGCTTGGTTTGTTGAACGCAATCAAGAAAAATTATCTAATGATGTTATTTTAATTTCTGATACAGGAATGATTTCTAATTCTCAACCATCAATAACTACAGGTTTACGTGGTTTAAGTTATGTTGAAGTTGAAGTTACGGGTCCAAACAGAGATTTACACTCGGGTTTATATGGCGGTGCTGTAGCAAACCCAATTAATGTGTTAACTAAAATGATTGCTTCATTACACGATTCCAATAATCATATTACAATTCCTGATTTTTACGATGGTGTTGAAGAATTGTCATTAGAGCA
>DFBO01000251.1:2450-10438 GCA_002366675.1 Flavobacteriaceae bacterium UBA3078 | reverse complement strand
ATTAAGAAAGGAAAGATAAGAGGAGAAGAGAGCCATGGAATGATTTGCGCTGAAGATGAACTTGGATTGGGTAAATCTCATGATGGTATTATGGTACTTGATACGAAGCTTAAAGTGGGTACTTTGGCAGCTGATATTTTTGAAGTAGAAAACGATCATGTTTTCGAAATTGGCTTGACACCAAACAGAGCTGATGCTATGAGTCATTATGGTACTGCAAGAGACTTAAAAGCAGGCTTACTACAAAAGGAAATTAATTTAGAGTTAATAACACCTTCTGTAAGTTCTTTTCATGTTGACAACAGAACATTAAGAATAGATGTTGATGTAAAAAATAAAGATTTAGCACCAAGATATTGTGGTGTTACAATCTCTGGAATAAGTGTAGAAGAATCACCAAATTGGTTGCAGAACAGGCTAAAAGCTATTGGGTTAACACCAAAAAACAACATAGTTGATATAACAAATTATGTGTTACATGAATTAGGACAACCGCTTCATGCATTTGATGCTGCTAAAATTTCAGAAAATAAAATTGAAGTTAAAACGCTTCCACAAGGGACTAAATTCACAACTCTTGACGAAGTTGAAAGAGAGCTTCATCAAGACGATTTAATGATTTGTAATGCAGATAAACCTATGTGTATTGCAGGTGTGTTTGGTGGTATTGAATCAGGTGTTACTGAAACAACTTCAAGTATATTTTTAGAGAGTGCCTATTTTGATCCAGTAAGTATTCGGAAAACAGCAAAAAGACACAATTTAAATACAGATGCATCTTTTAGATTCGAAAGAGGAATTGATCCTAATATCACAGAATACGCTTTAAAGCGTGCAGCATTGTTAATTCAAGAGATTGCAGGTGGTGAAATTACTAGCGATGTATTGGATATATATCCCAATAAAATTGAAGACTTTCAAGTGCGTTTAAGTTTTGAAAATGCAAAAAAATTAATCGGAGAAGAGATTCCTAGAGAAGTAATCAAACAAATTTTAATGTCATTAGATATTAAAATTAATAACGTTACAGAAACAGGATTAGGTTTAACAGTTCCTGCATACCGAAACGATGTTCAAAGAGAAGCAGATATCATAGAAGAAGTGTTACGTGTTTATGGTTATAATAACATTAAAACTACAGAGAAATTAAATGCTTCTATTTCTAATTCCTCTAGATTTGAAGATTATAAATTACAGAACGTAATAAGTAATCAATTGGCTTCTCAAGGCTTTTTTGAAACCTTAACCAATTCTTTAACAACGCCTGAATATTCTAAATTGAGCAATCATATTAAACAAGAACATTTTGTAGAAATGCTTAATCCATTGAGTAATGATTTAAGTGTAATGCGACAATCTGTTTTGTTTTCAGGGTTGGAAAATGTTGCACATAATATAAATAGAAAAAGAGAAAGCTTAAAATTATTTGAGTTTGGAAAAACTTATCATAATTATAGTGAAACACGTGAAGAATATAAGCATTTGTCAGTTTTTGTAACTGGAAACAAAAACAATGAGCGTTGGAATTCGACAACAAAACCAAGTGATTTCTTTTTTCTAAAAGGAACAATATCTAGAATTTTAGAAAGATTGAGCTTAACAAGTTACAAAGCTTCTCCAATTAAAAACGATGTATTTAGTGAAGGGATTGTTTATTCAATAGGGAAGAAGCAACTCGTAGAATTTGGTTTAGTTAAAAAATCCATCTTAAAACACTTTGGTATTTCGCAGGAGGTTTTATTTGCCGATTTTAATTGGGATCATGTTATTGAATTAGCTAAAAACCAAACAATTAAATTTAAAGATATTCCAAAATACCCTGAAGTTAAAAGAGACTTCGCACTTTTATTGGATGATAATATAACGTTTGAAGCTATTGATGTTATTGCAAATAAAACAGAGAAGCAATTGCTTAAAGATGTTAATTTGTTTGATGTTTATCAAGGTAAAAATTTACCAGCTGGTAAGAAAAGCTATGCTGTAAGTTTTACAATTCAAGATGAAAATAAAACACTTACCGATAAGCAAATAGATAAGATAATGAAAAAGTTACAAGCGAATTTCGAGAAAGAGCTTGGAGCAGAATTAAGATAAAAGCTTAAGTAATACATATTAAAAAGCCTGCTATTAGCAGGCTTTTAATGTCTTCAATAAGTTAAATATATATTATAATACTTTAACGTTTACTGCGTTCAATCCTTTTCTACCTTCTTGTAAATCGAATTCTACTGCATCACCTTCACGAATTTCATCGATTAATCCAGAAATGTGAACAAAATGTTCTTTGTTTGTGTCATCTTCAACAATAAATCCAAATCCTTTAGAATCGTTGAAAAATTTTACTGTTCCTTTACTCATTGTAATAGTTTAATTATTTTAATAATACGCAAATATAGTTATATAATTTAATTTAGAACAATTTTGTAGATTTTTTTGTAATCGATGCATATTTGCTAAAAAGATTTTCTAATATTAAATGTTTCTTAACACCTTTTATGTTGTTATTTCGTATCTTTAAAAGGAACGTTAAATTTTAAACGATATGGATTCAAGTTATCAAAAAATATATACAGGTAGTTTTATTATCGCACAGTTAATTGTAGATAAATTAAAAGCTGTAGGAATAAGTCCAGTGGTAAAAGACGAAACAGAGTCTGGAAGATTAGCTGGTTTTGGCTCATCTATTCCAGGTTTTCAAGAGATTTATGTAAATGAAGAAGAACTTGATGAAGCAGTACCAATTGTTGAAAGTGTTACCTCAGAATTACAATCATAAAAAAAGCTCTGGGTTTATCCAGAGCTTTTTTTTAAACTGTTACAGCATACATTTTATTACGTAGCTCTTTTATTTTTGGATCTTGCATGTATTCATCGAAGGTAGTATGTCTGTCAATAACTCCATTTGGAGTTAATTCTACAACTCTGTTTGCAACCGTTTGTGCAAACTCATGATCATGAGTAGAAAACAATACAGTTCCTTTAAAGTTTTTAAGTGAGTTGTTAAAGGCTGTAATACTTTCTAGGTCCAAGTGATTTGTAGGTTCATCTAGCATTAAGACATTGGCTCTAACCATCATCATTCTGCTTAACATACATCTTACTTTTTCTCCACCAGAAAGTACATTCGATTTTTTTAGGGCTTCATCTCCACTAAATATCATTTTCCCTAAAAAACCACGAATATGAACTTCTTCGCGTTCTTCTTCAGTTTTAGCCCATTGACGCAACCAATCTACTAACGATAAATTATTCTGAAAAAATTCGCTATTATCTAAAGGTAAATAAGACTGAGTTGTTGTAATTCCCCAATTGAATGTACCAGAATCGGGTTTTTCTTTTCCATTTAAAATTTCGTAAAAAGCGGTTGTTGCTCTAGAGTCTTTAGAAAATAACACCACTTTATCCCCTTTTACTAAGTTTAAATCAATCTTTCTAAATAAAGCGTCTCCTTCTAATGAAGCAGATAAATTTTCAACATTTAATATCTGATCTCCAGCCTCTCTCTCTCTTTCAAAAATAATTGCTGGATATCTACGGCTAGAACGCTTAATGTCTGCAATATTTAATTTTTCAATCATTTTCTTTCTACTAGTTGCTTGTTTCGATTTAGCAACATTGGCAGAGAAACGTCTAATAAATTCTTCTAATTCCTTTTTCTTTTCTTCAGCTTTTTTGTTTTGTTGTGCGTGTTGTCTTGCAGCTAATTGAGACGATTCGTACCAAAACGTATAGTTACCAGAAAAGTGATTTATTTTACTAAAATCTATATCAGAAATATGAGTACAAACAGCATCTAAAAAGTGTCTATCATGAGAAACCACAATGACACAGTTTTCATAATTAGCTAAAAAGTTTTCTAGCCAGGATATAGTCTCATAATCCAGGTCGTTGGTAGGCTCATCCATAATCAACACATCAGGATTTCCAAATAAGGCTTGAGCAAGAAGTACACGCACTTTTTGTTTTCCGTCCAAATCTTTCATTAGCGTATAATGCAAATCTTCAGAGATTCCTAAGTTTGATAACATAGCAGCTGCATCGCTATCTGCATTCCAACCATTCATTTCTTCAAACTGAACTTGTAACTCACCAATTTTTTCAGCATTCTCATCTGTATAATCTGCATATAGAGCATCTATTTCAGTTTTTAACTTAAATAAGGGTTTGTTTCCCATTATAATAGTTTCTAAAACTGTATGTTCATCATAAAGAGAGTGGTCTTGTTCAAAAACCGACATACGTTTTCCGGGCTCTAAATGAACATGCCCAGATGTTGGGTCTTGTTTTCCAGCTAAAATCTTTAAAAAAGTAGATTTTCCAGCGCCATTTGCACCAATAATTCCGTAGCAATTACCTTGATTAAAAGTCGTGTTTACTTCATCAAAAAGTACGCGTTTTCCAAATTGAACAGATAAATTAGAAACTGATAACATGATTGTATAATTAAATTTTTGCAAAAGTAGAAAAAACCAACAACAACATGAAACAAAACCAATCTTATTAATATTTAACAGTGAATTAACAACACTTTTAGTTAGCAACTTTTATTTTTGTAAAGAATTGTAACCATACTTAAGTGTATTGATAACATATGAAATATTATTATTTAATATTATTATTTATAGTAACTCTTGTCTCTTGTAAAAAGGATTCAAAAATAGATGAAGGATATGTTGCCTTTATTGGAGGGGAGTTAATTAACCCAACTTCTAACTACGTTATTATTTCTAAGGGCTATGAAGTATTTGATACTGTTACTTTAAATAATAAGAATAGATTTATGTATAAGATACCTAATATGGAATCTGGGTTATATAAGTTTCATCATGGTGTGGAATATCAGATGGTTTTATTAGAACCTAATGATAGCATTATGTTAAGGTTAAATACTATGGAGTTTGATGAGTCTTTAGTATTTACAGGAAAAGGAGCAAAAAAGAACAATTACTTAATAAATTTATTTCTTAATAGTGAAGTAGAAGAGAAGGCTATTTTAGAATTCAGTCAATTATCAGCAACCGATTTTCAGAATAAAGTGGACTCAATACGTGACACGAAACTGAAAAAATTAAAGAAGTTTAGTGCCAAACAAACAGCATCTTCTTTATTTAGAGAGCTGGTAGAAGCTAATATTAATTACGATTATTATTTAAGTAAAGAAGTATATCCTTTTGTTAATTATGCCAATTCAGAACGGGATATTCTTGAAAACCTACCCAAGGATTTTTATAGTTATAGAGACCATATAAATTATAATGATGTTGTTATGGAAGATTATTTTCCATACTATTCCTTTTTAAAGCATCATTTTGAAAATCTTGCTTTATCAGAATATTTCAAACATTCTAATGATAAATCTTACAATAGACAGTCCTTAGAGTTTAGTTTGATTAGGTTAAATCTTATTGACAGTTTAATGACTAATGAGAGTATTAAGAATTCTTTATTGATTGGTACTACCATAGAGTTTATTAGTAAAAACAAGAATGTTGACGATTATGATACTATTCTAAATTCTTATGCTAATAAGAGTACAAATAACGATCAAAAGCAGTATGTTAATAGAGTTGTTACATCTCTGAAAAAATTAAAGAATGGTAATCCGTTACCAGATATAAAAGTGTTTGATGTTTATAATAACGAATTGAATTTAAGGTATGTAGTGAATAACAAACCAAGTGTTGTTTTCTTTTGGTCTCAGGCAAATTTAATGCATTTAAAAGAATGTCATGAGAAAGTAAATGAGTTAAAACTTAAATATCCAGAAATTACATTTATAGGAATAAACGCAAATAATGATAATAAGGTTATGTGGAATAAAATATTAGAGAAGTATAACCTTTCTAATGAAAAAGAGTACCTATTTAAATATCCTAAGGAAGCCAAACAGGCTTTAGCTATATATCCAATTAATAAAGTCATTATTGTTAATAATAAAGGCTTGATAGAAAATGCACATACCAATATGTTTTCCATTGCTTTTGAAGAAGAGCTACTTGGTGTATTAAACCAATAAAAAAAAGCCTCAACAATGTTGAGGCTTTTTTTATATAATAAAGTAATATTAGTTACCTTTTTTATAGTCTTCAAGAAATTTAGCAAGTCCACTATCCGTTAATGGATGTTTTAATAGTCCTTCAATAGCACTTAGAGGTCCAGTCATAACATCTGAACCTAATTTAGCACAATCAATAATATGCATGGTATGACGAACAGAAGCTGCTAAAATTTGAGTTTCAAAACCATAGTTGTCATATATATGACGGATTTCAGCTATTAAATTTAAACCATCAGTAGAAATATCATCTAATCTTCCAATAAAAGGAGATACATATGTTGCACCAGCTTTTGCAGCTAATAATGCTTGACCTGGAGAAAAAACTAAAGTCACATTAGTTTTAATGCCTTTATCAGAAAAGTATTTACAGGCTTTAACACCATCTTTAATCATTGGTAATTTAATAACTATTTGTTCGTGTAATTCGGCTAAAGCTTCACCTTCACGAACCATGCCTTCAAAATCTGTAGAGATTACTTCAGCGCTTACATCTCCATCTACTATGTTGCAAATATCAACATAGTGTTTTAATATATTATCATGACCAGTAATGCCTTCTTTAGCCATTAAAGATGGGTTTGTTGTAACACCATCAAGAACGCCTAAATCTTGGGCTTCTTTAATTTGTTTTAAATTTGCAGTATCAATAAAGAATTTCATAAACAATAATTTTTTGATTCCTTTAATAAGGAAAATGTGTTTGTTTTAGTTGCGTATTATCAAAGTGTAAAATTACAATTTATAATGATTTAATAAAAGTTTTTCATAAACCTTATCAGGTAATATTCTCTTCAAAACAATAGAAAATTTTTGCATAAACTCTCCAACTTTATAATGCACTTTTGGATTTGGAGTGTTGATTACTTTATAAATAGCTTTTGCCATTAGTAAAGGGTCTTTTCCTGAATCTACATGCGTATCCATAAGCCTTAACGTATTACCATAAGATTCTTTATATGGTGAGTTCTCTAGAATAGGTGCATGGTATCTACCAGAAGCTATATTCGTTGCAAAATCTCCAGGAGCAATGTTAGTCATTTGTATATTGAAATCTTTTAGTTCCATTCTAAAAGCTTCAGTAACTAATTCAAAAGCACCTTTACTTGCACTATATATGCCACGATAAGGTAAACCCATGTATCCAGCGATAGAGGTGATGTTAATAATTAAACCTGAACCATTTTGGCGCATGCTTGGTAAAACAACCTTTATCACATTAATAGGTCCAAATAAATTGGTTTCGAAATTATTTTTAATTTCTGCTTCAGGAATTTCTTCAATAGGACCAGTAATACCAACTCCAGCATTATTGATTAGTACATCTATGCGTCCTTCTTTAGAAAGAACAGTATCTATAGCTTGAGTGATGGTTTGGTTTTTTGTTACGTCTAAAGCAACTATAGGAAATTTACTTAAAGGATATTTTTCAGGAGATCTACTAGTACCATAAACTATGTAACCTTTAGAGCTTAAAAATTCACCAACCGATTTTCCAATTCCTGAAGAACCTCCAGTTATTAAAACAACTTTAGACATATTTTTTTTATTAGAATGTCAAAAATACAATAATAAAAGGAATGTCAAATACTTTAATAATGAAGATAATATACTTTTAAAATTGAAGAAAAAAGCCTTAAAAAAGAGTTCTAAAATTTAAATTTAAAGCACAAAAAAAGGCAAGCTACCTACATCACACTGCTACAACCATTTACCTTTGCTGTGTTCCCACCCTGGAGGATTCAACAGGAGCTAGTTGTGTAGGACTTGCCGAGTGCAAAGATACAATCTTTTAAATTTATCACAATGATTTTTTAAACTGAATTTTAATAAATAACTTGCTCAAAATTTATAATATCAAAATGAATACATTTAAATATCTTACAATCATATTTTTAGCCAGTTTTTTATTCTCTTGTGGTAGTAATTCTGC
>DFBO01000251.1:0-2281 GCA_002366675.1 Flavobacteriaceae bacterium UBA3078 | reverse complement strand
ATTACCATTTTAAATAATCAAACTCCAAAAGTATATTCATATAAGATTATAAACGAGTATCCACACGATATTACCTCTTACACACAAGGTTTGGAATTTTATAATGGAGAGCTTTACGAAAGTACTGGGCAATACAGAGAATCGACACTTAAAAAAGTAGATTACAAAACTGGTGAGGTACTAAAAAACGTTGATTTACCAGACGATTTTTTTGGTGAAGGACTTACCGTTTTAAATAATAAAGTCTATCAGCTTACTTGGAAAAGAGGAACCGGCTTTGTTTATGATGTAGAGACATTTGAGAAAACAGGAAGCTTTAAATATGGGAATAGTGTAGAAGGTTGGGGGATTTGTAATGATGGCAAAAAGCTTTATAAAAGTGATGGAACAGAAAAAATATGGACTCTAAACCCTGAAACTTTAGTGGAAGAAACTTATGTGCAAGCCTATCATAACAAAGGAAAAGTGGTGGAATTAAACGAATTAGAATGGGTTAATGGTAAAATTTATGCAAACCGTTGGAACAAAAATGGTGTAGCTATTATCAATCCTGAAAATGGAGCTGTTGAAGGTGTTATTGATTTTTCTCCTTTGCATGAACTGGTTACCCAACATCCAAAATTAGATGTTTTGAATGGTATTGCTTATAATCCAGAAACAAAAACCTTGTTCGTTACTGGAAAACGTTGGGATAAACTATTTGAAGTGGAAATAACAGAAAACTAATCTCTTAAGCATTTCAATGCATTAATTTCTGAGATATTTCTTAAAAAAATTTCATTAAAAAAGGAGGTTTCATACTAAATCATCAATTCAAAAGTTATATTTTTACCAAGCATACGTTTCTCAACCAAAAAACCATCATTTATAAAATGAAAAAATCTGTCTATCTTATTTTTTGTTTAGGAATATTAATCTTCGCTAATTCTTGTAGAAAAGATCTTGATTTTGGGCCTAGTTCTGGAGATTTAGAGTTTTCTAAAGACACCGTTTATTTAGATACCGTTTTCACAAATATTGGTTCAAGCACTTATAACCTTAAAGTATATAATAGGAGTAGTAATGATATAAGTATTCCTTCAATTCGCTTGGCTTTAGGCGACAATTCAGAATATCGTTTAAATGTAGATGGTATGCCTGGAAATTCTTTCGAAAATGTAGAGATACTTGCAAAAGATAGTATGTATGTGTTTATAGAAACTACTATCGACATAAACAATTTACCAAATTTGGATGGCGAATTTCTTTATACAGATACTATTGAATTCGATTCAGATGCTAACTTTCAATCTGTAGAATTAGTAACACTAGTTAAAGATGCTGTATTTATCTATCCAGACAAAGATAATACTACAGGAGTGATAGAGACTTTGACTTTAAATGTAGGTGGCGAAGTTATTGAAACAAAAATTCAAGGACGTTATTTATTGCCTGAAGAATTAAGCTTTACTAACGAAAAACCGTATGTGGTTTATGGTTATGCAGCAGTTCCTAATAACGAAACTCTAACTATTGATGCTGGAGCAAGAGTCCATTTTCATGCCAATTCAGGACTGTTAGTTGCTGAAGGAGCAAGCTTACACGTTAATGGATTATTAAGTTCTGATCAAGATTTGCTAGAAAACGAAGTTATTTTTGAAGGAGATAGATTAGAACCAGATTTTTCTGATATTCCTGGACAATGGGGAACCATTTGGTTGATAGATGGAAGTGTCGATAATATCTTTAATTATGCTACCATAAAAAATGCTTCTGTTGGAATTTTATCTGAAGGGAATCCTAATCCAGGTAATGCCATAAATAAATTAACCATTACCAATTCGCAAGTATATAACTCAAGTAATTTTGGAATATTAGGAAGAAGAACCTCTGTTTTAGGAGAAAATGTCGTGATTAATAATTCAGGACAAAGTTCTTTTGCTGCTACATTAGGTGGGAAATACAATATGACACATTGTACCATTGCTAATTATTGGAATAATAGTTTTAGACAGTTTCCAGCCCTTTTGATTAATAATTTTCAAGAAACACCTGATGCTATAATTTTATCAGATTTAACCGAAGCCAATTTTAATAACTGCATTATTTACGGAAATGATAATCCAGAATTTATATTAGATGAGTTTGTGGCACCAACAAATCCAACTATTTTTAATTTTAAATTTACCAGCTGTTTGTTGAGGTTTGATGATACCAATAACAATTTTACTGGAGATAATTACAATTTAAACAATCCAGATCTATACGATGATAACACCTTTAATGAGAATCCAGATTTCAT
>DFBO01000009.1:28609-28826 GCA_002366675.1 Flavobacteriaceae bacterium UBA3078 | reverse complement strand
GTTGTAGCTTACCATTAACTGGAGTAGGATGTGTAAAAAAGATTGTTACCAATCTAGCAGTTCTTGAAGTTACAGATAATGGTTTTAAATTATTGGAACGTGCTCCAGGAATATCTGTTGAAGATATTAAAAAAGCCACTGAAGGAACTTTAATTGTTGAAGGAGATATCCCTGAAATGAGCCTTTAGAGATTTTATTATACTAATTTATATTCTAT
>DFBO01000009.1:23452-28584 GCA_002366675.1 Flavobacteriaceae bacterium UBA3078 | reverse complement strand
ATTCTATTTGCCCATTATTTAAAATAAGTACTTTAAATAAAAAAAGTACTTAATAAAATATTAAATTAACTATTCAGCAAACCACTTTATAAAAAAAAGTGGTTTTTTGTTTTTAAAAACAAAACATGTAAGAAAAAGCCTAATAATTATAGTTAAATGTTAAAATTTAATGCATTTCATCGATTAATTATGTATTTAAACCAAATAATTTAAAAAATAGTTTCATATTAGCAGTCCCAAACAAAAACAAATAGATTAACCTAGTTCTTTTAAAATATTGATTTATAATTTGCCCCAAATCTATTATAATTCAATTTGAATAGAAGAGCCCCAAATCTACCAAAACTTAACCTACTTATGAATTTTGCCTCAAATCTACCTGAACAACCTACAAGTTATGAGAGCAAACTTTATTCTAGTTTGCTGAGTACAAAACGTTTTATTAAAAGTCTTTTGTATTTAACTAAAAAGATATTCATGCTATAACCCTTTTGGGATAGCATGAATTAATTTTTTGGTGTAGTCTTTTTTAGGATTTGCATAAATTACATCAGCATCATCCATTTCTTCAATATGTCCTTGATTCATCACTATTAATTGATCAGACATGTATTTTACAACGGCTAAATCGTGTGAAATAAAGATATAAGTAAACCCAAAATTTTCTTTCAATTCATTCAATAAATTTAGTACTTGTGCTTGTACAGAAATGTCTAAAGCAGACACAGATTCATCGCAAATAATTAATTTAGGTTCTAAAGAAATAGCTCTGGCAATACCAATACGTTGCCTTTGGCCGCCAGAAAACTCATGTGGATATCTATTAAAAAAAGTTTCATCTAGACCAACCTTCAGTAATAATTCTAATACTAAATCTTTTCTTTCTTTATCCGAATGTCCAATCCCATGAACTTTCATGGGCTCCATAATAGCATTACCAACTGGAATTCTTGGATTTAGTGAAGCATAAGGATCTTGAAAAATTATTTGAATATCTTTTCTTAGTTTTCTAGTCTCAGTTTTTGAGAGTTTTGTAATATCTATTCCGTTATATAATATGACTCCAGAAGTTGCTTTGTCCAGTTGTAAAATAGCGTTGGCTAAAGTCGATTTTCCACAACCAGATTCACCTACAAGACCTAATGTTTCTCCTTCATATAATTTAAAGCTTACGTGATTAACTGCAACAAAAGTTTCAGGTTTTGAAAACCAACCTGATTTAGAGAGATAAGTTTTTTCGAGATTGTTAACCTCTAACAAAGGAGGTTTTGAATAAATAGTATCATGAAACACTTTTCTATCTTCATTAGAAACGATGCTACTATCAATTGTTTTATTCATGAAATCCTTAATAGTTGGTAGTTTTTTTAATCTAACATCTAATGAAGGTTTAGAATTAATTAATGCCTTTGTATATAAATGTTCTGGGATATTAAAGACCTTTTTAACAGAGCCTTGCTCAACTATTTGCCCTTGATACATGACTAAAATTCTATCTGAAATTTCAGAAACTAAAGATAAATCATGAGAAATAAAAATAATGCTCATGCCTTCATCTGTTTGTAATTGTTTTAAAAGCAAAATAATTTCTTTTTGCACAGTTACATCTAAGGCAGTAGTTGGCTCATCTGCAATTAAAATTTTTGGTTTACATGCAATTGCCATAGCAATCATGACACGTTGTTTTTGTCCACCAGAAATTTCATGAGGATACGTATTAAAAACACGCTTTGGATCTGGTAGCCTTACTTTATCAAATAGTAACAAGCTTTCAGCTTTGGCTTCTTTTTTTGACAACTTTGTATGTTGTAATAATATTTCTTCAACCTGTTTCCCACAAGTCATGGATGGATTTAGAGAACTCATAGGTTCTTGAAAAATCATAGCAATGTCGTTGCCTCTTATTTTTTGAAACTCTCTAGAATCAATTTCTGTTAAATCTAAGTCGTTAAACAAAATACTACCATTGGTAGTTTTAGATATGTTTTTTGGCAATAACCCAAGTATAGCTAGAGAAGATACAGATTTCCCAGAACCAGATTCACCAACAACTCCAAGAATTTCATTGGTGTTTAATTGAAAAGAAATATCCTTGATAATTTCTTTTTCTACTTGGTCAGAAAAAAAAGAAATAGATAGATTTTTTATGGTCAACAAATTTTTAATCAGCATAGGTAAATGTAGTAATTTTCTATTTTTTGAATTACATTTTTCCATTAAATTAATGAAGTTTTTACCGTATTTAATCGAAAAAGGACTCTTTTAAACTACTCATTAATTTTATTACTTTATTTTAGCAAAAAAGGGATTTTTTTTGACATCAAATAAGTGTCAATAAATTATAAGGGTGATATGAAAAAGCAGATTTTATTTTTAGTGAGTGTTATTATTATGAGTGTTAATATTTCTGCTCAAAATAATTTTTGGACAAATGCTAATACTAACGATTTACGTACTGAATTAAAAGATAGAGTATCTATACCAACTACCTACAGAACTGTTTCGTTTAATGCTGAAGCCTTTTTGAATTTTGCTAGTAGTGCAAGACCTATGTTTAACCAAAGCCAAGGGAATACTATCGAGTTAGTATTACCAATGCCTAATGGAGAAAATGAAAGGTTTACGCTAGAGGATTCAGAATTAATGCATCCAGATTTAGCTAATAGATATCCTCAATTAAAAACGTATTCAGGAAAGGGAATTGATGATAAAACAGCAACTATAAGAATTACCTATTCTCCTTATTTTGGATTTAGTGGAATGATTTTATCAGGTAAACATAGTACAGTTTATATTGATCCTATAACTAAAGACAATGCATATTATATGTCTTATTATAGAAAGGAACTTGAACAAACTTCAATAGATTTTGAGTGTTATACAGATGAAAATAGTGATGGTTTAATAAATAGAGTTGAAGATGTACAGCGAGTAGATGCTTTGGGAGATTGTAATTTAAGACGTTATCGTTTAGCTCAATCTTGTACAGGAGAATATGCGCAATATCATATAGCTCAAGCTGGTGGATCAACTGGTAATACGGCAGGAGACAAGGCTATTGTTCAAGCAGCTATGAATGTTACAATGAATCGAGTAAATGGTGTTTACCAAAGAGATCTTGGTATAATCATGCAGTTTGTGGCTAATAACGATTTGGTTATTTATTTAAATTCAGGTTCAGATCCTTGGAGTGGTGAGTATAACACAACAACTGCACAAACATTAGATTCTCAAATTGGCGTAAATAATTATGACATTGGACACAATTTTAATACATCTGGTGGAGGGAATGCAGGTTGTTTAGATTGTGTATGTTTAGCGGTTAGTCAAAGTGGGACTCATAAAGGGAGAGGTTACACAGGACGTGCAGCACCAATTGGCGACCCTTTTGATATAGATTATGTGGCACACGAAATGGGTCATCAATTTGGAGGATACCATACTCAAAGTAATCAAAGTTGTCGTTCAGGAAGTGGGGCAACTGAAGTAGAACCCGGTAGCGCAAGTACT
Source organism: Flavobacteriaceae bacterium UBA3078 (assembly GCA_002366675.1). Taxonomy (GTDB): domain Bacteria; phylum Bacteroidota; class Bacteroidia; order Flavobacteriales; family Flavobacteriaceae; genus Xanthomarina. The sequence goes on along the minus strand of DFBO01000009.1, from coordinate 25,074 downwards.
ATTATGGGATATGCTGGAATATGTTCGGCTAATGTTCAAAATGCAAGTGATGATTATTTTGCTTATGTAAATATTAGAGATATAGTGACTTCAATTAACTTTGGTAATGGAAGTGGTTGTGCTGAATTAATTGTTTCAAATAATAGTGGACCAACTGCAGATGCAGGTTTAAACTATTCGATTCCTAGCTCAACTCCTTTTAAATTAGAGGGAATTGGAACAGATGCCGACGATAATGGATTAACCTATTGCTGGGAGCAAAATGATCCAGAAAATCCTAGTTCGAATGCAGCACCAACCTCAACAAGAACTGTTGGTCCTATGTTTAGATCGTTATTGCCTGTAGCAGAACCTCATAGATATATGCCAAATATTTCAGCCATAGTTAATAATACAAGTCCAACGTTTGAAGTATTACCTTCCATATCAAGAAGTATGGAGTTTTCATTTATAGTAAGAGACAATAATTCGATGTCTGGTTGTACTGCAAGCGATTTAATGACTGTAAATACAGTAGCTTCAGCAGGACCATTTCTAGTTAGCACGCCAAATACAAATGTAACTTGGGATACAGGATCTACAGAAACCGTAACTTGGGATGTTGCTGGTACCACTGGAAACGGAATTAATGCTGCAAATGTTGATATATTTTTATCAACAGATGGGGGTTTTACATATCCAATCACATTGGCTTTAGCAACACCAAATGATGGCTCACATGATATTAGCGTTCCTAACAATCCAGGAACTCAGAATCGAATTATGGTAAAAGGATCAAATAATATTTTCTTTGATATATCAAACACGAACTTTACAATTAATCTTTCATCTCCTACGTTTTTATTGTCTGCAACACCAGATAATAGTGAGTCTTGTGCGCCAGCGACGGCAGATTATACAATTGAATTGACTTCCTTATTAGGCTTTAATTCACCTGTTACATTATCAACTTCTGGTCTTCCGGCAGGAGCAATTGAGAGCTTTTCTGTTAATCCGGTAACTCCAACAAATAGTACTGTATTAACTCTAAATCCTGGCACTGCGAGTTTTGGAACTTATACAGTAACTGTTACTGGTATTGGAGGAGGAGTAACCCAAACGTATGATATTAGTTATACAATATCTGCAGGAACACTTAACACTATTACATTATTGACACCAACTGATGGTGAAGTTTCTGTAGTTTCCTCACCAACTTTAAGCTGGAACACACAAGCTAATGCAGATTCATATGAAATTGATGTAGCTACAGATGTTGCATTTTCAAATATTATTTTTAACCAAACAGGTGAAACCAATAGTTCAACTGTTGCTTCAGGACTTTCTTATAATACTAATTATTTTTGGAGAGTTCGAGCAGTAAATAATTGTGTAGTAGGTAACTGGTCTACCGCTTGGCAATTTACAACTCAAGATGTTCCAGCGTGTTCAGGACCAATTATAAATACATTTCCTTATTTAGAGACTTTCGATTCAGGTCTTGGTGATTGGTCTGACGCAACTGGCGACGATGGAAATTGGACTTTAGATGCCAATGGAACTCCATCTGGAGGGACAGGGCCTTCTGATGATATTACAGGAGGGCAATTTTATTATTTTCTTGAAGCATCTAGCAACGGTTC
>DFBO01000009.1:19019-23365 GCA_002366675.1 Flavobacteriaceae bacterium UBA3078 | reverse complement strand
TGGTGGAGATATTGGGACATTAGATTTGGAAATTTCTATTGATGATGGAGCTAATTGGAATAGTATCTTTACTGTTGATAGAGATTTAGGGGACCAATGGAATTTTCAAAATATCGATTTGAATAGCTATATAGGAGGGAATGTGAAGTTTAGATTTAATGGGTTAACAGGAAATGGATGGGCTAGCGATATAGCTATTGACCATATTGGACTAACAGATACATTTGACCCTGTTTATTGCGAATCAAATGGTAATGACACCAGTGATGAATATATTGGTCGCGTACAATTAAACACCATTGATAATAACAATTTAACAGATGGAATTACAAGTACTGGATATTCAGATTACACTAATTTAAGTACAGATTTATATAGTGGGACACAATATAACATTATGATTACTCCAGAATGGACAGGAACTTTATATAATGAGGGATATTCTGTATGGATTGATTATAATCACGATGGCGATTTTGATGATGCTGGCGAACAAGTCTGGACCCAAGCGCCTACACAAAACACACCAGTATCAGGAAATTTTACGGTTCCAGACGATATCGCATTCGAAGAAAGCACTAGAATGAGAGTGTCTTTGAAATATAATGGCATTCCAACATCTTGTGAATCATTTGGTTACGGAGAGGTTGAAGATTACACCATTAATTTAAAATACAATGGTCTTCTTTATTTAAATAGTACTTGGATTCCTAATGCACCTTCTGGAGCTACAGGTAGTGATAATGCATTGGTTTTTAATGGAACCTATAATGTAAATACAGATGTTACTGTAAACAATTTAACAGTAAATTCATCAGCTGCTATAGAAATTCCTGAAGCACTATCCATGTATGTTAATGGAGATTTAGTTAATAATGGAGATTTGACACTAAATTCAGTTTCAGATCAGTATTCAAGTTTAATAGTAATAGGTAATGCTACTGGAGATGTTTCATATAATCGTCATGTAAATATGAATGCTAGCTCTGGAGGAAACGATTTAATTTCTGCTCCAGTAACTGGACAAATATTTGGTGCTTTTGCAGCAGCTAACAGCAATCTTTTTTCTAATCCTGCTAATCTTTCAGAGAAAATGTTTGGACCATTTGATAAGGCTTCAGAATCGTATTTAACCTATGATACTGATATTCCAGCCGAAGCAGCTGTAACTCTAGACGCAGGAATTGGTTATAGGGCTGCAACTTCAGATGATGGGACATTGACTTTTAAAGGGAATGTGAATACAGGTGACATATTTATCAATATATATAATTTAGGGACTGTTTTTCCAGAATGGAATTTAATAGGAAATCCATATCCTTCGTATATTAAATTATCAGATTTCTTAAATCCAACGAATATGAATCAGCTCTTAAGCACAAGTGCTGCAATATATGGATATAACGATGATACTGTTGTTGGTGGAAAATGGACTATTTTAAATTTAGCTTATTCACAAAATAATCCTAATGAAATATTGACACCAGGACAAGGTTTCTTAGTGTCATCAAAAGTAGGAGGAGGAACAATAACGTTTTCACCTGGATTTAGAACTATTGGGTCTAGCGACGATTTTATTATAGGTAGAGAAGCTCAAAATAATGATATCGCTTACTTAAGCCTTCAAATGGCAAGTGCTTCAGATACATATAATACAGATTTTTATTTTACAGATAATGCTTCACGAGGATTAGACCTTGGTTATGATGCTACTGTATTTAATGGTGTTGCACCAGGTTTTGCTATTTATTCTACTTTAGTTGAAGAGAATGAAGGGAAAGATATAGCTATTCAATCTGTTGGATATAACGAGTTTAGCAATAATATCATTATTCCTTTAGGAATAAACGCTGCTCAAGGACAACAGTTAACCATAAGTATTGATAATTCTAGTTTACCAGACAATGTTGAGGTGTATCTTGAAGATAATCTCTCTAGCACATTTACATTATTGAATGATTCTGATTATGTGTTTACTGCAAATTCTACGTTATCTGGTATTGGGCGTTTCTTTTTACGTTTTGAATCTGAAACATTATCTAGTCAGGAATATGATTTGAATTATGTGTCAATTTATACACCAAAGAGTACAAAATCAATTATTATAAAAGGGCAAATAAATGAAAATACGGATGCGAAAATTTATGATATTCAAGGAAGATTGGTGTTCGATACAACCTTAAAAAAGGGAACATCTTTGAATGAAATAGATGTAGAAGATTTTAGTGTTGGAGTATATGTTATTAAATTAGAAAGTACTACTCAAGGCAAAACACAAAAAATTATTCTGAAATAAGACATATGTTATACTAGTAACTAAAAGTCCAGAATTAAATTCTGGACTTTTTTTATTGGTTTTAAGTTAAGGCCAGGGATTTATATATTTTGGTAAGAATTGCTTCGGCAACTAAAATAGTAATTACTACTACTATAAATGCAACTATTCCATGGTAAGGGCCTAAAAATAATACGTGTTCTCCAAAAGCATAATTAATAGCTTCCAAGATAATTAACTTGGAAACAAACAAAATAACCCAAGCAGAAATAAAGCGCATTACTTTAGGAAGAGTCCCTGTTTTTTTATTAAAGTATGCAGCAACTCTATGTTCTAAAATTAGAGTTAATTTAAGAAGAACTTGCAGTAACAATGCTGCAATTAAAGCAATACTAAAAGAGTCTAAAGCCACATATTCCCAAAATTCATTAAATAGACCAAGAACCACTAAATCCACTAAAACAAGAAGAATAAGTTTTATAAAAAGTTGTTGGTGATTTGATGTTGGATCCACCATCTTTTTTTTAATTATCTGTTTTGCCATTTATTTTTTAAATTTCCTCCGTTTGATTCACCCAACTAGAGTATAATGTATGTAGTATTGCTAAAATTACGGGTCCAACAAAAAGACCTAATATCCCTTGAAACATCATGCCTCCAATAGCACCAATTAAAATAACAATCATAGGTGTTTCTAAACCTTTGGCTAATAGCATGGGTTTTAAAACATTGTCTAATAAGGCAACAATGCTCAGGTAAACAGCAAAAATAATTGCTGGTGTCGTTTCTGCAAAAGAGAAAACATAAATGATAATTGGAATTGCAATCAAAGCTACTGGAATCTGAATAATTGCAGCTAATAAAACAAGAATTGCTAAAATACCTGCCATTGAAGACAGCCCAATCATTGCAAATCCTAAATAAGCTAAAAAAGCTTGAATGATTGCAACTAATAAAATCCCTTTAACAACACTCCTTATGGTATTGGTACACATTTTCATAAGTTCTACACCTCTTCCTTCGCTTAATCTGCCCATAAATTTAACACCTGTTTTATATCCTTCTTCAGCAGAAGATAAAAATATTCCAGCGATAATTAATGCAATAAGTGATAACATTACTGAACCCATTAGACCTTTAAAGGAATCGAATAACCAACCTAAAGACCCTTTGACTTGTTCTGGATTTTCTTTAATAAAAGATTCTGCATCTGTTGAGGCATTATGCCAAGCTCCATATAATTTTTCGCCGACTAATGGCCACTCCTGGACAGATTCGTTTGGAGGCGGAATCTTTAGACTCCCTTGATCAAAATTTTGATAAATATCTTTCGAAGTATCTACAACAGACTGTGTCGCATTTATACTTGGAATAATAATTAATGCCAATAAGACTATAACAAATAGGGACGTTATTAGTCCTTTCTTTTTCCCGCCAAAAATCCCAATTATTTTTTTGTAAATTGGATAGAGTGCAACCGCCACAATAATGGCCCAAACTATTAGCAATATAAAAGGTTCTACAATACTAAAACTCCAGAATAAAAGTGCAGATAAGACAAGTATTTTAATAAAATTATCTACGGTAACATTTTGTTTTAATGATTTCATAATAAAAATTTAGTGTTATTATTCGGTTGTAATTATTTCCCAACCACCTCCTAAGGCAGTATATAAATCGATGATAGATTGTAATTCTTGTTGTAGTGCTGAAGAGGCTTTTAATTCAGCTGAAAATTGACTACTTTGTAAAGATAGAACTTCTAAATAACTAGTTAATCCTCCATCATATCGTACCCAAGCTAAATGTGATGCTTTGGTAGCAGATTCCATTTGATTAGAGCGTAAATCATGTTCTCTGTTATAAGTACGTTGAGCTATCATTGCATCTTCTACTTCTTTGATGGCGTTAAGATACGATAATTGATAATTGTAAAGCAACCTCTCTGTACGCTTTTCTTCGATTTCAATTCCTTTTTTAATTTTTCCTCCATTAAATATAGGTCCAAATAATTGAGCTCCCAAATCTGCAAATAATGTAATTGGGTTTAATAAGCTAGCTCCCATATCTA
>DFBO01000009.1:0-18974 GCA_002366675.1 Flavobacteriaceae bacterium UBA3078 | reverse complement strand
CTTCTTGATATTAATTCTGATGGTATGCCTGTTGGAACTTCTGGTAATGAAATTTGTTCTTGCAATTCTAAACCACGTGTAATTTCTATTGGAACAGATCCCATTAGGACACTTATTCCATTTTCTAATTGTTGTCTTGATCTTAATAAAACTTCTATAGTAGCTTGAGCTTCTATTAATTGAATTTTCGATTGCGTTAAATCAACTTCATTAACAAATCCTCCTTCAAATCTCGCTTGCATAACATCTAAGTTATCCATGAAATTTTTTGCAGTTTTCTCTGAAATTAATAATCGATTATCTAAATCTCGTAAAGAAATATATGCTGAAGCGACCGATGAAATTATGGAAATGGTCACTGTTTTATAAGCATATTCTGTAGCAAGATATTCTTGTCTAGCAGATTCGTTTAACGATTTTATACGTTGCCATAAATCAATTGTATATGAAACATTAACTCCTGTAACAATACTGTTAGAAAAATCTGAAACCTCAGAATTAATCCCACTTGAAGCACCACCATAATAATTAACACTTGGATAAAAATCGGCTTTAGACAGATCAAAATAAATTTGCGATTCTTCTAATCTTGTAACAGCTATTTTTATGTTTTTGTTTTCTTTTAATGCAGTATCTATCAAACTAACTAAAACGGGGTCTTTAAATAATTCCCACCATTTAATAGTAGCAATAGAGCTTTCAGTATTTGCCTCTTGTCGGTAGGTTTCAGGAAGGTTTTGTTCTTCTCTAACATAATCTTTACCAACTTTACAAGAAGATAAATTCAGTAAAATCACTGAGATTAAACTATAAAGAAGGCCATATTTTAGAATTAACTTCATGCAATTTTACTTTTTTTATTTTGGTAATAATGTAATATTCCAAAAGCAATAACAACATAGATTACAGCTACAGCTATTTGTATAAGTCTCGACCAAACTGCTGACCCAGCTTCATCATCTGAAGAAGTAACCGATCCCAAAATAAGCAAGAAAGTAGAAAAGCCAGTGCCAAAAATTGGAGCTAGTTTAGAATCAGAAAATAGTTTACTTCCAAAAACAAATCCTATTAATAAGGTAATTAGTATCATAAAAGGGAGCATAGGAACAAAAACTAATAATTGATAGCCTATTATAGCAAATAAACCACCTAAGATATTTGCAATAATCATAAATTTTCCCACTTTAACATTTGCAAGGGCAGGACTCATAGATAATATGCCAATAAATATAAGAATCAATAAACCACCAGATAATTTAAAAATAAAGAATAACAATAAAACAGGAAGTAAAATAAAAAGAATATTTCTCGCATATTTGAATCGCTCGTATTCGGAGATATTCGCTGCTTGTTCTTTGGTTTTAACAAATATTTCATCTGCAGATGACCAGGGGAAAATTTTAAATACTAATTGTGTTAAGCTGATAGCCATAAAAGCATTAAGCACTAAACTTATGGCTACAAATGCACTCACACCTGTTGGCTCTAATGACATAAGAGGAATTAAAAAGATACTTACGATTGCAAATAATTTTACCATTTGAGGTAATTTGTTTGTGTAATAGATCCACAATACACCCAAACACAAAAGAGGCATAAATACTAAAGGGTAATCTTTAAAAAAGGAGCTAAATGCAAAAGTAATTAAGTTGATAAGAATTAAAACTAATATAAAATTGAAACCTTGTTTTAAGGTAAGGGGTTTTGCTCCTGGTGCAATATACCCTAATGCAAGTACTGTAGTCAGGTAGGCTAAAGGGTATCCCATTAATGAAGATACTAATAAAATAAAACTGATACCTACTACATAACGAACCACTGGAATGGATATCTCCCAATCGTATTTGGAAACTTTATCTATTAAAGTGTTACCTAACATAAGATAACCATGAATTAAATCTAATTCTTAAAGATGCTAAAACATTGAGTAATCCATTAGATCCTGTATATACTACAATATCTGCTTGCCCTCCAAGTCTAATTTTCTTTTTAAAACTTTCATCGGTGTTATTCAATCCAATGATAATAGGAAATCTTTGTGGATCTCTTAACCATCCTGATTTATTATCAATATTTGGCAAACCACCTTTGTTAGGTTTATTGGTAGCAACACCGAATCCCATGCTGCGAACGGTACCTTCGTATATTTTTCCAGGATCAATATCTAATGTAAATTTTACTGGATCTCCAATATTCATTAAGGACAAATTGTTTTCTTTTAAATCTGCTTGAATCCATACATCTGTTTGTGAAATTAATGTCGTTAAGGGTTGTCCAGCTGAAGCAAAATATCCAAGATTAAGATCATAACTTTCAATAACACCATCTGTAGAAGCAATAATAGTTGTAAAGGCTAAATCTAACTGTGCTTTTTCCAAATCTTTTATTGCTGCCCTAATTTTCGGATTGTCAGGGCCAGAATCACCAAGCGATTGTTTGGCACGATCTAGGTTAGCCTCTGCAGAAGCAACCTGTTCCGTAGCAGTTAATAAAGCCGTTTCAGATTGATCTTTATCATTTTCAGAAAGTGCTCCTGCATTTTCTTGCATGACTCTTTCAACTCTATTCCAGTTTCTTTGAGCTCTATCTAATTGTGCTTTGGCAACTCCTAATCTACCAGCAGCAGATTTAACAGAAGACGTACTTGCTGCTACAGACTGTGTTGTATTATCAATATTAGCTTCTGCTTTTAAAACGGCAATTTCATAAGGTACTGGGTCTATTTGAAATAAAGTATCTCCAGTTTTAACTTGACTATGTAGCTGAATTCTAATATCGATTATATTTCCCGAAACTCTTGAGGTTATAGGTGTTACTAAACCTTTAATTCTTGCTTGATCTGTGTAAGGAGTATGTCTTTCGGAAAGAAGATACCATACAAAAAACAATACCGAAATTAATAATACAATTCGAGAGATGAGTTTTATGGGACTCTTTTTTTCTTCGATTACTGGTGTCTCAATTTGAGGAACTTCTTTTGATTCTTCTTTAAATGTTTTTTTTTGGTCTGCTGCCATATTATTTTTTCTTCTTTACTTTAAGTGTTTCTTTCATCACAAGTTGTAATACAGAAAACATCATTGCTGTAGTCCAACCTAATAATAAAACTCCATTCATAGCTTCAAAGCCCGATAAAATTCTACTAGGAGAACTTATAGTAATTTCCCCATATCCAAGAGTGGTAAAAGTAACTAATGAAAAATAAATAGCTTTTTCTAGATCTTGAAATTCTGTAATTCCTGGTAAAATATAATAGGTAAATCCCCATATAAGAGCTTCTAGAAAATTTAAAGACAACAAGAACAATGCACTATATACAAGCAGCCTTATGGTTCTTTGATCAAAACCAACTAAGGGTTTGTCGGCATAATTAGTCATAATATGATGTATCCAAAATTTAGTGCCATAACCTTGAATTATAATTGTAATTCCGATAACAACTAAGCCGATAAAAATGTTTAAAACCATAAGAAAAAAATATATTGTTCAAATATAATTAATATTTTGAACCTTCAATTTAATATTATTGAATACACGACTGATAGAAACATCTATTCTCTAATAAAACTCTTTAGGATCTACATTAAATATGAATGATCTCATTATCATGAAGCAACTCGTCTCCACGAAGTCTTAAGAAAATTTGTGCTACAGCAATGGTGTCTTTTTCACAATAAGTAATAATCCTGTCTATTTGGTTTTCTTCGTAATACACGCGACACACTTCACTACCATCAATATCATCTTTTGGAGATGGTATCCCTAAAATATTAGTTAACAATTTTAATGATGTATAATGTTTGTAATCTCCAAATTTCCAGAGTTCTAGGGTGTCTAGATGAGGCACTTCCCAAGGTTTTTTTCCAAATAAATTAAGTTTATATGGCAATTCGATATTATGAATAATCATGCGTCTTGCTATAAATGGAAAATCGAATTCTTTACCATTATGAGCGCATAATAAATGTTTAGTCTGACTAAAATGAGAAATAAGAAGATTTTTAAAATCTTTTAGTATCTTAATTTCTTCGCCATAAAATGAGGTGACTCTAAATGTTCTAACATCTCCTTGAAATGTAAAATATCCAACTGAAATACAGACTATTTTTCCAAATTCAGCCCAAATCCCTGCTCTATCATAGAATTCTTCTGCTGTAAATTCGTCTTTTCTTTGGTATTGAGTTTTGTGTTCCCAAAGAGCTTGTTTGGTTTCATCTAAATCAGAGAAGTACCGAGTTTCTGGAACAGTTTCAATGTCCAGAAATAAGAGGTTTTCAAGATTTAGTTTTGTAATCATTTTTCTAACATTTTATAAGCTTCTTCAACATAAATATTAATGTCTTCAGAAAACATACCAATGCCAGCATCTGCTGATTTTTGATGACCTAAACGCACAATGATAATATTATCATTAGGCTCTACAATAACATATTGACCTAAATGACCACGCATCATAAAAAATGATTTGTCTCCCTTTTTACTTAACCACCAACCATAGCCATATTCTGGACTGAATCGAGGTGTAATTGATTTTGCTATAAAAGTAGAATCTAAAATTTGTTTTCCGTTCCATTTTCCATGGTCTTTATAAAGCTTTCCAAAACGCGCGAAATCTTTGGCGTTACTTGCAATACAGCAGTATGCTTTTACCAAATCATGATCTTCACTATCTACTTGCCAAAGTGTAGAATTTTCAGAGCCAAGCGGTTTCCAAAACGTTTCTGTTAGGTAATCGTATATTTTTTTACCAGTTGCCTTTTCAATGACCATAGCTAATAATTGTGTGTCACCACTTGCATACTTGAACGCTTGTCCAGGTTCATCTACTACTTTTAATCCGAGAATTACTTTTTCTAAATTATCATCAAAATAAGCACGTGTTGTAATAGATAATGGCGAATAATAAGCTTCATCCCAATTGGTTCCAGAGCTCATTGTAGATAAATCGCCAACAGTCATTTTAGCAGCTAAACCTTCGCTAAATTCAGGAAAGAAATCGCCAACAGGTTGGTCTAAATTTTTAATATAACCATCTTCTATAGCTTTTCCCATGAGTCCAGACACATAACTTTTTGCCATAGAAAAAGAGTTGGTTTTTGAATCTTTATTAAAACCATCGTAATAATTTTCGAACCAAATACTATCGTTTTTTATAATTACATATGCAATTGTACCAAAATCAGTATTCGCTTTAAGCAATCTTTCAGTTTCTATAACCGAATTATAATTTATATGATTTGCCCATGGTTGTGGCGTTCCTGCTTCAATTATTTGATTGTCAAACTCTTTGTAATCCTCTAAATATGCAGTGCTATGACCTTTTGCATAAATAGTTCTAACGGCTTTAATTAAATAATCTGTATCAGTTATATAGAGTATAATAATTAATAATCCAAAGAGAATAACAACCCATTTAAGGAGTTTTTTTAGAAATTTCATATGTCTTTTTTTGAGTTAATTAAATATATGGAATTAATTTATAAGTTTCCTGTTTAGGAAGCTTGATAATTAAAATAAAGATTGTTGTTTGTATGGGCTTTCATGTTCTAACAACCATTGTTTTCTATTCAAACCGCCAGCATAACCAATTAAACTGCCATCGCTACCAATAACTCTGTGGCATGGCACAATAATCCAAAGTGGATTTTTGCCATTAGCATTTGCTACAGCACGAATGGCTTTTACATTGCCAATTTTTTTTGAAAGATCTAAATAAGAAAGGTTTTTTCCATAAGGTATAGTCAAGAGAGCATCCCAAATCATTTTCTGAAAATCTGTGCCTTGAGGATTTAATTTTAAGTCGAATTGCTTGCGTTTACCAGCAAAATATTCGTTTAATTGCATGACACAATCTTCGAGTTCTAACGGAATAATATCTGTAATTTTTTCTTCGGTATTTAAAACAGAAACGGCTTGAATCCCAAGTTCATCTCCATCTATTTTAGCAATTCCTAAAGGTGTTTTAATAAAGCAGGTTTCCATTATTCTTCAGGTTCAGGATTTTCAAAAATACCTAATTTTTTAGCACGTGCTTCCCAACTTTTACGTGCTTGTAATTGTAAATCTGAAACATTATCACTTTCATCCATAATCTCTAACCCTAATAAGGTTTCAATAACATCTTCCATGGTTACTAAACCGCTAACAGAACCATATTCGTCAACGACTAATGCCATATGATTTCTGCTTTCAACTAGTTTTTCAAATAAAACAGGAATTGGTAATTTGCGACTAACAATAATAATATTTCGTTTTAATTCTGATAGTTTTTTCGTACCATTATTTAATGCCATTTCCTTGAAAATATCATCTTTTAAAACAAGTCCTTTTATGTTATCTTCAGTATCTACAAAAATAGGAACTCTAGAAAAACGTAGGTTTAAATTTCTATTAAAGAAGTCTTCAACAGTCGTACTCTCGTTTTCAGTTTTCATGACTGTTCGTGGAGTCATGACATCTTTTGCCTGTACATTTTTAAACGTTAAGAGGTTTTTAATAACCTTGCTTTCATTTTCCAGAAACACGCCTTCTTCATGAGCCATATCTGTCATTACAATAAAACCTTCTCTACTTAAAACACTTCCATGAGCACTGCCTCCAATAAGCTTAGTACTCAGGCGTAAAAGCCATAAAATCCCTGTCCATTTCAAAGGGAAAATTAAAACCAATAATGCTTTTGAGGTGAAGTTAGCTAAGGATTTCCAGTATGAAGCACCAATAGTTTTTGGAATTATTTCTGAGATTATTAATATAAGTAAAGTCATAATGGCTGAAACAATACCAACAGTATTAATGCCAAAAATTTCCACTTTAAAAGGTAATTTTTCAGCTTCAATACCAACCATCATAGCTCCTAATGTATGCGCAATCGTGTTTAGAGTAAGTATGGCAATTAAAGGTTGGTCGACATCTTTTTTTAAGTTTTCTAAAGTTTCAGCGTATTCTTTACCTTCTTGCTTTTTTACATTAATAAAGGTAGTAGTGACACTTAATAAGACAGCTTCTAGAATAGAGCATAAAAATGAAAAGAAAATAGAAATAGTGGCCCAAAAAATGAGTGTGCTCATTAGCTTGTTTTTTGTTTCCTGCTAAATTACGAAATCAATTTTACAATATCCTTAGCAAAGTAACTTGCTATAATATCTGCTCCAGCACGTTTGATAGCTGTTATTTGTTCCATCATCACTGCATCGTGGTCTAACCAACCTTTTTCTGCAGCAGCTTTAAGCATGGCATATTCTCCAGAAACCTGATAGACAGCAACTGGCACATCTACTTCATTTTTAATTTCACGAACAATATCCAAGTAACACAAACCAGGTTTTACCATGACGATATCTGCACCTTCGTCGATATCCATTTCGGTTTCTCGAATGGCTTCAAATCGGTTGGCATAATCCATTTGATATGTTTTTTTGTCTTTAGGAATATTTTTTAAATCTACAGGAGCAGAATCTAGCGCATCGCGAAAAGGCCCATAAAAAGCCGATGCATATTTTGCCGAATAACTCATTATTCCAGTATTTATAAACCCTTCGTCTTCCAAAGCTTCACGAATGCTTAAAATTCTGCCATCCATCATATCGCTTGGTGCTACAAAATCTGCTCCAGATTTGGCATGAGAGATACTCATTTCTGCTAAAACATCTGCTGTTTCATCATTAAGAATCAAGCCATTTTCCACAATGCCATCATGTCCATAAATAGAATAAGGATCTAATGCAACATCTGTCATAACCAACATATCTGGACATGCATTTTTTACCGTTATAATGGCACGTTGCATCAATCCTTTTGAATTCAATGCTTCTTTTCCAGTGTTGTCTTTTAGTTTATCAGACACTTTTACAAATAACAACACAGATTTTAAACCTAGTTTCCAAAGGTCTTTGACTTCTTTTTCTAATAAGTCTAAACTATAGCGATAGTAATTAGGCATAGAAGCAATTTCTTCTTTAATACCTTTTCCTTCAACTACAAATAGTGGTACTAAAAAATCGGTTGGAGAGATAATGGTTTCACGAACTAAAGAGCGAATGGCTTCGTTGGTTCTTAATCTTCTATTTCTTCTTATTGGATACATGTTTTCAAGTTATAAGTATTAGTAAAAAGTTATAAGTAAATCACCTTAACTTTAAACCCAATCTAATGGTTGTTTTAAGACACTTAATAATTTTTCTTCCTCACTTCCAGCATCTGGATGATGATTATAAACCCATTGTACATGTGGAGGTAAACTCATTAAAATGCTTTCAATTCTTCCGTTTGTGTTGAGCCCAAAAAGAGTTCCTTTATCATGCACTAAATTAAATTCCACATAGCGTCCACGACGGATTTCTTGCCAAGTACGTTGTGCTTCTGTATAAGGTAATTCTTTACGTTTTTCTACTATTGGAACATAAGCTTCCAGAAAGCTATTACCTACTTCTGTTACAAAATGAAACCAATTTTCCATTGACATATCTTCTGTTGCTTTGCAGTAATCAAAGAATAAACCTCCTATGCCTCGAGCTTCATTTCTATGTGAATTGTAAAAATACGCATCACATTTTGCTTTGTAATTTTTGTAGAAATCGTCATTATGACGGTTGCAAGCTGTTTTACAAGTTTGATGAAAATGTTTGACATCTTCTTCAAATAAATAATAAGGTGTTAAATCTTGTCCTCCACCAAACCATTGATCCACAATTTCACCTTTTTGATTATACATTTCAAAATAACGCCAATTAGCATGAACAGTTGGAACCATTGGGTTTTTAGGATGTAAAACCAAACTCAAGCCACAAGCAAAAAACTGAGCGTCTTTAACACCAAAATGATTACGCATGGTTTCAGGGAGTTCTCCATGAACAGCAGAAATATTAACGCCTCCTTTTTCGAAAACCTCGCCATTTTCAACGACTCGAGTTTTTCCTCCACCACCTTCTGGTCGAATCCAAATGTCTTCTTGAAATTTTGCCTTTCCATCAACAGATTCAAGTTTTGAAGTTATAGAATCTTGTAAATCTTGTATGTATTGGTAGAATTTATTTTTCATCATGTAATTCGTAAAGTTCCATGTCAACCGAATTTTTTCCAGATGGTGTAAAAGCATTTACAAGCGTTTTGGACCATTTAAAACCACAACGCTCAGCGACATTTATACTGCTAATGTTTGTTTTATGAATAATAATTTGCAGACTTTTTAAATCAAGTTCTTGAAAGGCAAATTTGGTAAAAGCCTGAATACTTTGAGTTACCCAACCCTTGCCTGAAAACTTATTACCAACACAATAAGCAAACTCTCCTTGTTTTATTTGATAATCAATATTTTTTAAAATGATTAATCCAGCAATTTTATTTGTTTCAATATCCTTAATAGCATGGGTAAATTCAGTTCTGTTTATTAAGGCTTTGTTTTTATTAGAGATATAAATACTAGAATCAGTTTCAGACAGATTTTGCGCTAAGGTTTTAGGTAAATATTCCTGAAAACTTTTGCCATTAGAAATCATTAACCCACTTAGGTTCGAAGCGTCTTCAGGTTTAAGAGCTTCAAGTGTAAATGTTTCGGTTGAAAAAGTCATTTATTATACTTTGTATTCTTTTACAGCATCTATAAATGCTTTGGCGTTATCTAGAGGAATGTTTGGTAAAATACCATGACCTAAATTTACAATATATTTATCTTTTCCAAAATCGTTAATCATTTGATGCACCATTTTTTTAATTTCAGAAGGAGGAGAGAATAATCTAGTTGGATCAAAATTACCTTGTAGTGTGATGTTTCCTCCTGTTAAATAACGAGCGTTTCTAGCAGAACATGTCCAATCAATTCCTAAAGCAGAAGCACCAGATGTAGCCATTTCTCCTAGAGCAAACCAACATCCTTTTCCAAAAGCAATTACAGGAGCATCGTCTTTTAAAGCATCTATGATTTGTTGAATATATTGCCAAGAAAATTCTTGATAATCAACAGGAGACAACATGCCTCCCCAAGAATCGAATACTTGAACAGCATTACAACCAGCTTTCACTTTTTCTTTTAAATATGCGATGGTTGTATCGGTTATTTTTTGAAGTAATTGGTGAGCAGTTATTGGGTTTGTAAAACAAAACTCCTTGGCTTTATCGAAATTTTTAGAGCCTTGACCTTGTACACAATAGCATAGAATTGTCCATGGTGAACCTGCAAAACCAATAAGAGGTATCTCGTTGTTTAGTTTTTCTTTTGTGGCTTTTATGGCTTGATATACATAATCTAATGCTACAGTTACATCTGGAACAATTACATTATCTACATCTTTTTGTGTACGAATTGGATTTGGTAAATAAGGTCCAAAATTTGGTTTCATTTGAACTTCGATGTTCATTGCCTGAGGAATGACTAAAATGTCGCTAAATAAAATTGCTGCATCCATTCCGTATCTTCTTATGGGTTGAACCGTAATTTCACTAGCTAATTCAGGAGTTTGACAACGTGTAAAGAAATCGTACTTCGCTTTGATTTCCATAAATTCTGGTAAATAACGTCCAGCTTGACGCATCATCCAAACAGGAGGACGTTCTACAGTTTCTCCTTTTAAAGCCCTTAAAAATAAATCGTTTTTAATCATGTTCAGCTTCCGTTAAAACGGAAATATTTTAATTCAACTTAATTTTTATTAAATAGGTATCGACTAGGCAAATTTTTCTCACCTTGAGCGCAGTCGAGAGGTTTTAAATGTAATGCTCATTCACTAACTCGATCACACTCTCTACTGTTGGAACTTTAGCAACTCGAACATCGCTAAAGTGTTTTTTAGCTTCTAAAGCTGTTGTCTCTCCAATACAAAAGGCAATCCCATTTGCATGGTTTTTCTTTATATAGCTTTGAACCGTTGAAGGACTATAAAACATAACACCTTCAATATTTTCATCTACTTCAATAGCATCGTATTTGGTTTGATACGCTTCAATTTCATTGACCTTTATTTTATTTTCACCTAAAATAATAGGTAAGTAATCTAGTCTTAAATCGCTACAAAAATAAGTAACTTCTGTTCCATCAATAAATTCAACTAAATAGTTAGCTAAATCTTTAGCGTTGTTTTCAGAATGAGTTACTTTACCTATTCGTTTTTCAACCATACGTTTGGTTCGACGACCAACACAATAGATGTTTTCGAATTTTAAATCTTCTGCAGGGCAATTGGTTAATAGAGCTTCAACAGCATTTTTACTAGTTATAATAGCGTTTTTTATTGGCGCTTTTAAAACAGCTGGTGTAATTCTATTTAAACTAATTTTAATAGCATCGTTACTTGTAGCTAAAATCCCATCGTTAAATAATTGTGCTTGACCTTCGGTTAAAGATTTAGTAGAATAAACATTGGTTTTCTTGTTTTGAGTTTTTATGCTATCCATCAAGGTTTTTCCACCTCTTTCTATAATATAATTCGCACAGAATTGAGCGATATTATGATGTCCACCAACTTTTTCGGTTTTAGAAACTTCAATTTTTTTAGAGCCATCAGGACTTAATAAAATACCCTTAAAAACAATTTCTTCATTTTTATTGATATATGCTAAAGCACCAATTGGAGCAGTGCAACCACCTTCAAGAAGGTTTAAAAATTTACGCTCTATACTCGTGCAAATTTCGGTTTCTTCATGATTTATTTCTTTACAAATAGCTTTAATATCTTCATCTTCTTCTAAAGCAGTAATCATGATAGCTCCTTGTGCTGGAGCAGGAATCATCCAATCTAAGTTTATTGCTTCTTCTGGTCTTATATCTAGTCTACCTAAGCCAGCAGCTGCAAATATTGCTCCATTCCAATCTGGATTTTCTTCCAGTTTTTGAAGCCTTAAATTGACATTACCACGTAAGCCAACAACAGTATGTGTTGGATATCTATTTAACCATTGGGCACGACGACGTAAACTTCCAGTTGCAATAACAGCCTCTTTATGCGATAAAAACTCTTCGTTATTTTTAAAGACTAATGTGTCTTTAATATTCCCTCTTTTTATAACAGCTGCTTGTACAATGCCAATTGGCAAAATGGTTGGAACATCTTTAAAAGAGTGTACTGCAATATCAATATCGTTATTCAGCATGGCAATGTCTAGTGTTTTTGTAAATACACCAGTAATGCCTAATTCGTATAAGGGTTTGTCTAAAACCAAATCGCCAGTAGATTTTACTGGAACGAGTTCTGTTTTATGACCTAAATTTTCTAATTGAGATTGTACTATTTTGGCTTGCCATAGTGCTAATTGACTATCGCGAGTTCCAATTCTAATTATTTTAGACATGGTTTGTAGAGGATTCTAATTGAAACACCTTTTTTATAAGTTCCAGGCTTTCATCTGTAGGAATTGCGTCATCTTTTAAATGATGCGCAAAATGATTGGTTATTTTTTGAATAATATTATTGCTAATTAGTTCGGCTTGATCTTCGTTAAAACTAGATAATTTTTTGCGTTGCGTATCTAATTCAGCAATTTTAAAATCGTTTAATTTTAATTTTAAAGCCTTAATGGTTGGCGCAAATTTTCTAGCTTCTAACCAAGCATTAAATTCAGCTTCAATTTCTTGAATAATTTGTTTCGCTAAAGGAATTTGTGCCTTACGTTTTTCTAAGGTTTTGTCTGTAATTTGCGATAAATCGTCTAAATGAATCAAACTTACTTGATCTAATTCTTTCACGTTAATATTTACGTTTTTCGGAATTGATAAATCTAAAATTAACAATGGTTTTTTAGATTGAATCAAGTGCTTATCAACCGTAGGGTTTTGCGCTCCAGTAGCAACAATTAAAACATCTGTTTGATTGATTTCTTCTTGTAAATTTGCATATTCTTTAACTAATAAATTAAATTTTCCAGCTACTTCTTCGGCCTTATTCTTCGTTCTGTTAATTAAAGTAATATGCTCGTTTTTTGTATGCTTTACTAGATTTTCGCATGTGTTTCTTCCAATTTTACCAGTTCCAAAAAGCAAGATGTTTTTGTTGGTTACATTAGCAACGTTGCTCATTATATATTGTACCGAAGCAAAAGAAACCGAAGTGGCTCCAGAAGAAATATTTGTTTCGGTTTTAATACGTTTACTAGCTTGAATTACCGCATTTATTAATCGTTCCAAAAACGTATTAAGTAAGTTTTCTTTTTTAGAATTTCTAGCACTTGATTTAAGCTGACTAATAATTTCAAAATCTCCTAGAATCTGACTATCTAAACCAGAACCAACCTTAAACATATGCGAAACAGCTTCTTTACCTTTATAGATATAAGCAACTTTTTGAAACTCTTCAACTGTTCCTTTCGTGTTTTCACACAGTAATTTTATGAGTTGATAAGGGTGTTCTGCAAAACCAAAAATCTCAGTTCTGTTACAAGTAGAAGTTACAATTAAACTTTCAATACCTGTAACCTTAGCTTGTAGTAATAAATTTGCTTTGGCATGTTCATCTAAACTAAAATGACCTCTAATTTCGGCATCTGCTTTTTTATAGCTTAAACCAATGGCATAGAAATAAGTTGCTTTTGATGTATTCATATATTCAATTCCGAATTTGGAAATTCTGAAACAAATGTAGATTTATGTTCAGATAAAAAGTAACGCTCAAAGAACTTTAAGTATCGCTAATCGATTTTTAACTTTATTTTTCATAATAATATGATAAATGTCATACTTTTGTACTCATATCAGTACTTTTAAACACATTAGTTTAGAACGAATCTAAATAAACAATGATGAATCCTAGTTTTAATGTAGAAAAAAATATCGCTAAAGGTACTTTTAATGAAGTCGAAATAGATAAAGATTTCTTTGTTTTAACTTATCAAAATGAAAGTGGTGTTTTAGAAACTCTTGAACGTGAGATGGATAGTAGTTTTATTCAATTTCATTATTGTGTAAAAGGGTCTAGCAAGTTTGTTTTTAATGAAGGACGATATGTTTTAGATATTCAAGATGAGAATTCGCTGTTGCTTTACAATCCTCAACGAGATTTACCAATACATTTAATTGTTAATCCACATTCTTGGATGGTTTCAGTTTTAATTTCAATAAAAAAGTTTCATAGTTTATTCTCTCAAGAAGCAGATTATATTACATTTTTAAGTGATGATAATAAGGACAAAAAATATTACAAAGACGGAAAAATTTCACCATCCATGTCAATTGTTTTAAATCAACTTATTAATTTCAATTTAAATAGCTCTATTAAAAATTTATATTTTAAAGGAAAAGTATATGAACTATTGAGTTTATATTTTAATAGAAGTGAAGATGCTAATATTGAACAATGTCCTTTTTTAGTTGATGAAACCAATGTCATTAAAATAAGAAAAGCTAAAGACATTATTATATCTAGAATGGCAGAACCACCTTCTTTGCAAGAATTAGCTGATGAAATTCAACTAAGTTTAAAAAAATTAAAAGAAGGTTTTAAAGAAATTTATGGCGATTCTGTTTTTAGTTTTTTGTTTGATTATAAAATGGAATTTGCTCGAAAGCTTTTAGAATCTGGAGGACATAATGTAAACGAAGTTGGATTGAAAGTAGGTTATAGTACATCTAGTCATTTTATTTCAGCATTTAAAAAGAAATATGGAACGACTCCAAAAAAATATATAATGTCGGTATCTTCGCAGACATAATTTTTAGTTAATAAAATTAAGATTCCCACTTTCGTGGGAAAGTATTATGAAAGGCATATTATTAGTAAATCTTGGTTCTCCCGAAAGTCCCAGCCCTAAAGATGTTAAAAAATATTTAGGAGAATTTTTAATGGACGAACGTGTAATTGATGTCCCACTTTGGGCTAGAAATCTCTTAGTAAAAGGAATAATTTTAAACACCAGACCAAAAGCATCTGCAGCTGCCTACCAAAAAATTTGGTGGGAAGAAGGGTCTCCATTAATTGTTATTTCTGAAAGATTACAGAAAAAGATACAACAAAACCTTGAAAATTATCCTGTAGCATTAGCCATGCGTTATGGTAGTATGACTATAAAAAAAGGACTTCAAAAATTGGTAGATGAAGGTGTGGATGAGGTATTACTAATTCCGTTGTACCCACAATTCGCCATGGCAACAACCGAAACTATTTTGGTGTTAGCAGAACAAATAAGAAAAGAGTGTTTCCCAGATATTAAGATTACAGATCTTCCTGCTTTTTATAATAAGCCAGATTATATTGAGGTGTTAAGTGAGAGTATTGCTAAACATTTAGAAGGAAAAAAAATGGATCACGTATTGTTTTCGTATCATGGTGTTCCAGAGCGACATATTTTTAAAAGCGATGTCACAAAGTCGCATTGTAAAATTGATAAAAGCTGTTGTACTAAACCATCAAGTGCTCACGAATATTGCTACAGACATCAATGTTTAGAGGTTACCAGGTTGGTAGCAAAAAAATTAAATTTAGAAGCAAAAACGTATTCAACTAGTTTTCAATCTCGCTTAGGTTTCGATCCTTGGCTGCAACCATATACAGATAGAACCATAGAACGTTTAGGGAAACAGGGTATTAAAAATATGGCGATTGTTACACCAGCTTTTGTAAGCGACTGCTTGGAAACTTTGGAAGAAATAGCCATGGAAGGTCAGGAAATTTTCCATGAAATTGGAGGTGAAAATTTCACAACAGTTCCTTGTTTAAACGATGATGAGTCTTGGGTGAATTTATTGACTAAATGGATTAAAAGCTGGGCAGAACCCAGTATAGCAGAACGTGTTTAATGGCAAAAGTCTCTACACAAGATTTAGGCACGCAACCTATAGGGAAACTGATTATTAAACAGGTGTTTCCATTATCTATTGGTATTTTGGTCATGTCGCTTAACATTCTGGTAGATACCATTTTTGTTGAAAATTGGATTGGTTCTATAGCTATCGCTGCCATAAAATATGCTGTATTTTTAGCAACTATTGTTATAGCATATTACTTAAATAAGGAAGTAAAATCAACCTTATTAATTCAACCAGTTGAAAAAGATTAATTACCTTTAAACAGTGGAATATTATAACTACATAAAATCTCTTCACCTTATTTTTGTCACCACTTGGTTTGCAGGTTTGTTTTACATTCCAAGATTATTTGTTTATCAAATTGAAGCTTTTCATAAGTCATCTCCAGAAAAAGAAATTCTTGGAAAACAATTAAAACTCATGGCTAAAAGGTTGTGGAGTATTATTACTTGGCCTTCAGCTATATTAGCAACTGTTTTTGCAGTTTGGTTGTTAATTCTACAACCACAATGGTTGAAACAGCCATGGATGCTAGTCAAATTAGGTTTTGTTCTACTGTTATTTTTATATCACATTCAAACACATATCTACTACAAACAATTGCAACAAGACGTGGTTAAAAAATCGTCTAATTTTATGAGGCTTTGGAATGAAGGTGCCACATTTATTCTTTTTGCAGTGGTGTTTTTAGTGATTTTAAAAAGTGCCATAAATTGGGTCTTTGGAGTTGTTGGGATTGTTGTTTTAGGAATTCTACTTATGTTAGGTTTTAAACTATATAAGAGCATACGTTCTAAAAACCCAGATGCATAGTATTCTTGAAATTTCCAATTCAAAAAACAAATTTCCAATTCCCGTAAATTCCAAAGCGCATTTGGTGTGATTATTGTTATATTTATCGCACCACAAAATTAAAAATGTACTTAGGAAAGCTTTCATTACGACTTCGCATATTTATAGCCATGATTCTATTGGTTTTAATGGCGTCTATACTAATTGCAGCTGTAACAATTTATCAGTATAATGAAGAAGCTAGAGATTACCATAACGATAGATTAGAACGTAAGGAAGAAAATATTAAGGAGAGTATCAATTATGCTATTAAAGAAACAACCTATCCTGTTACTACTAAAAATATTCCTTTAATTTTTAAAGATGAGATTTATGAAATTGCAGCCATCCATAAATTACAAATTAATTTGTACGATTTAGATGGAGGTCTTGTAAAATCTTCAAGAGCAACCTTTGTTACAGACTCGATTACTAAATGTTTAAATGCTGAAGTTTTAAACTCATTATCTAATACTTTAGAACATAGATATGTTAGCAAAACTGAAGAAAATGGCGAAGTTTTTCTTTCGTCATACTCCTATATAACAGATCAGAAGTTTAAGCCTTTAGCTATTTTAAATTTACCATATTTAGAAAACGACGATTTTTTAAATAAAGAACTGAATGAATTTTTAGAGCGTTTAAGTTATGCTTATTTTTTAATGCTAATAATTGCTATAACCTTAGCATATTTCCTTTCAAAATACATTACTAAATCACTTAAAACAATAAGTGATAAGATGAATGAAACCAGACTTGAAAAACGTAATAAAAAGATAGATATAGATTCTACTAGTGATGAAATTTCAACACTCGTAAAATCTTATAATAGCATGATTGATGAGCTTGAAGAAAGTGCTGTAAAACTAGCAACTAGCGAGCGTGAACAAGCTTGGAGAGAAATGGCAAAACAAGTGGCACACGAAATAAAAAACCCGTTAACTCCAATGCGTTTAAGTGTGCAAAGTTTTCAACGAAAATTCGATCCAACAGATGAAAACATCTATCAAAAAGTAGATGAATATTCTAAGACGCTTATTCAACAGATAGATACCATGAGTTCTATAGCTTCGGCATTTTCTAATTTTGCTAAAATGCCTGCTCAACAAAACGAAATTTTGAATGTGGTTGAAATTACACGTTTAGCATTAGATATTTTTAGCGAAGACTATATAGAATTTCACAGTAATGAAAAAGAGATTAAAGCGAAGTTAGACAGAACACAATTAATTCGTGTGATTACTAATTTGGTAAAAAATGGCATTCAAGCTATTCCAAACGAAAAAGAAGTCAAGAAGATTGTTGTAAAAGTTTTTGAAGATAATAACACCATATATATTAGTGTTTCAGATAATGGTGTTGGTGTTTTAGATGAGAACCTCTCAAAAATATTCGAACCAAAATTTACTACTAAATCAAGTGGAATGGGACTTGGTCTTGCTATGGTAAAAAACATTGTGGAAACTTATAACGGAAGTATTACTTTTACATCTCAGGAGAATAAGGGAACAGTCTTTACAGTTAAGTTTCCAAAAGAATAAAAATAAATTATTGTCACTCTTAGCTTAGCGAAGAGTTTTCATAAAAAACATGATATAATGACTTACGAAAATATCTTAGCAGATTTCCAAAACGGAATTACTACCATAACTATTAACAGACCAGATAAGCTTAATGCTTTAAACAAAGCCACGATTCAAGATTTACACGATGCTTTAGATGAAGCTAATAAAGATGCTAACACCAAAGTGATTATTGTAACAGGAAGTGGTGAAAAAGCCTTTGTTGCAGGAGCAGATATTAGCGAGTTTGCGCATTTTAATGTTGTAAATGGAGGAAAATTAGCAGCAAAAGGACAAGAGTTATTATTCGATTTTGTTGAAAATCTATCCACTCCAGTTATAGCAGCCGTTAATGGTTTTGCGCTTGGTGGAGGTTTGGAATTAGCTATGGCTTGTCATTTTAGAGTAGCTAGCGATAATGCTAGAATGGGACTTCCAGAAACGTCTTTAGGTGTTATTCCAGGTTATGGTGGCACACAACGTTTACCACAATTGGTAGGGAAGGGTCGTGCTATGGAACTGGTTATGACTGCTGGCATGATAGACGCCAATCAAGCACTTGCTTATGGTTTGGTAAACCATGTAACAGTACAAGAAGAATTGTTGCCACTTGCTGAAAAAATAGCCAGTAAAATTATGAGAAATTCTTCGGTTGCCATTCAAGGAGCCATTAAAGCTGTAAATGCTAATTTTAAAGATGGTGTAGATGGTTATCAAGTAGAAATAGATGAGTTTGGAAACTGTTTTGGAACAGAAGATTTTACCGAAGGGACTACAGCTTTTTTAGAAAAGCGTAAGGCTGATTTTCTTGGGAAATAAAGGGAGACTTTTTAAGTTTGAATAAACTTTCGTTTACG
>DFBO01000058.1 GCA_002366675.1 Flavobacteriaceae bacterium UBA3078 | reverse complement strand
TGCTGAAAATTGTAACGAAGAGAGTTTTACAACAAGAAACGATCCAAATCAAATTATTGATTGTAGTGCAAATCAAGTAGTAAATACAGTTTATTGTTATGATAGTAATGAGAATGAAGGTGTCATGGCATTCAACTTTGCTAGTAACGATGGTTCACCTTTATATATAGTTTTCAATTCAGGACAAGTAGAGAATACTTGGGATGAATTATTTATTGTAGATTCAGATGGAACAACAAATCTTAATGCTGCAACACCTTATGGAAATGCTGGAGATTTAACAGGTTTAACATATGTATCTTCAGGTAATTCACTTACTGTGTTTGTAGAATCAGATGGGATTATTAGTTGTCAAAGTAATGGATTTATACCTTGGGATTTTGATGTTGGTTGTGTAGATACTACAGCATTACCAAATTGTAATGCCTCTTTGACAGATCCTTTAAATGGAGCTTTAGATGTTAGTGAAAACAACGATTTAACTTGGACAGCAGCTAGTGTACTTGTTACTGGATATACATTATATATGGGTACTACACCAGGAGGAACAGATGTTTTAAACGGTGTAGATGTTGGAAATGTATTGACTTACGATCCAGGGACATTAGATTATTCTACAATTTATTATGTAACTATTATCCCTTATAACGATAATGGAGATGCAGAAAATTGTAACGAAGAAAATTTCACTACAAGAGCAGACCCAAATCAAATAATAGATTGTCCATCAGGTCAAATATTAAATACGGTTTTCTGTTATGAAAATGGAATTCCTATGTGGACAGAAATTTTTAGTTTCCAAAGTTCAGATGGGAGTCCATTGAATATGTTCTTTAATTCTGGAACAATAGAGACTTGTTGCGATACACTTAGAATAGAAGAAGGAGATGGAACTCTTATTTATGAAGGTACTGGTAATGCTGGAGACTTTGCAGGTATGTCATTCTTTTCAACTACCGATAGAATAGTCATGTTTTATGAAGCAGATGGTTCAGTAAGTTGTAGTAGTGGGTCTAGAGTAGAATGGGATTTTGATGTATCTTGTTTTGATCCAACTGCACCACCAAATTGTAATGCTGATTTAGTTACACCAGTAGATGGCGGTATAGACGTTCCTATCAACTCAACCATTACTTGGTCACCAGCTTCTATAGTAGTGACTGGTTATGCCATTTCAATTGGTACAACACCTGGAGGGACTGAAATAGCTGATAATGTTGATGTAGGAAATGTTTTAACGTACAATCCTGGAATTTTAACCAATGCCACGTTTTATTATGTAACAATTACTCCTTATAACGATAATGGTCCTGCACAAAATTGTATAGAACAAGTTTTTAAAACAATTTGTATTCCTCATGTAGTGACTTTTAATGCTATTGGAGATTGCGACACAGATCCTAATAATCCAGATTTTGTATTAGAAGTTAATATAGCTGACCTTGTTGGTTCTGCTTCAATTATTATAACAGATGATCAAGGTAGTCCAGCTCAAACAGCTACAACTACAGGGATTATTACTATGGGGCCTTATGCTGCTAATACAGTTGTTACTATAACAACAATAAAATCTGACGATGATACTTGTGATGTGATTAGTAGTCCAATTACATTTATTTGTCCACCACCACCTAATCCTTGCTCTATTGTTTATGCAGGAGAAGATGTAACTATTGGTTGCGAAGAGTCAACAGATCTAACTGCCAATTTTCATTTATTTGGACAAGACACGAATACTTATATAATTAATGGATTAGACACTTGTCCTCTACCTTCAACAGTTGGTGGAACAGGGACAAGTATAAATACAGATGATATATGGTCAGAAGTATTAGAATTAGGTTTTGAGTTTTGTTTCTTTGGAGAGGTATATAGCCAAATTCTTATTGGATCTAATGGTGTCTTATCATTTGAATTAGAAAATGCTAATACTGGTAATGGTTGGGCAATGGGAGCAGGAGATTTATTACCTAATAATGCAAACCCAACATTAGGAGAGGCCAATATATTTGGTGTTGGTCATGATATAGATCCGGGTGTTTGTGGAGATATTAATTATCTAGTAGTTGGTACCGCTCCTTATAGGCAATTTGTTGTTAATTTCACTGAAGTTTGTCATTTTAGTTGTAATGATATAGAATCAAGTAGTCAGATAATTTTATACGAATCATCCAATAATATTGATATTAATGTGTTTGAAAAACCAACATGTACGACATGGAATGGTGGAAGAGCTGTTATTGGTGTTCAAAACGTTCCAGGGACAGTTGCATTTACGCCTCCAGGTAGAAATACAGGAGTTTGGGCAGTAACAGAGCCTGAATCTTGGAGATTTGCGCCAGCTGAAGGAACACCAAATTATACATTCGAGTGGCTAGATGGTGTAACATCACTAGGAAATACGGAAACAATTACAGTGTCTCCTTTAGTTACAACAACTTATACAGCTTCTGTAACTTATGAGTTATGTACTGGAGGAACATCTACAGTAACCGATGATGTAACAGTTACAGTTATTACTGATGGAACGGATGATCCCTCATTTACAATGACACCAACTTGCGATGGTGGAACAGCTACAATTACAGGCACTCTAGGTGGTGCTTTTGAGTTTAATCCATTACCTACTGATGGCGCAGTTATTGATCCTGATACAGGAACGGTAACAGGAGGCATTCCGGGAGAAACATATACTATTCAATATACTGTTTTAACTACAGGTACATGTCCAGCAATAAGTACAGAAACTGTTACAGTATTAGACGCTGAAGATGCATCATTTACAATGATAGAAGATTGTACTGGTGCAACAGCAACCATTACTGGAGACACAAGTGGAACATTTGCTTTCAATCCAGAACCTGGAGATGGAGCAATTATTGATGCTGCAACTGGTGAAATTACTAATGGTGTTCCTGGAACAACCTATACAGTTGAGTATAGTACTTCAGGCTCTTGTCCTGCAGTAAGTACTCAAACGGTAACTTTACTTCCTGGAGGAGATGCGTCATTTACTTTGACAGCAAATTGTACAGGAGCAACCGCAACCATTACTGGAGATACAGGTGGAACATTTGCATTTAATCCAGTTCCAACAGATGGTGCAATGATTGATGCTACGACAGGAGAAATTACAAATGGAGTAACTGGAACAACTTATATAGTTGAATATACAACTGTTGGAACTTGTCCATCTACTAGTTCAGAAACTGTAACAATAGCAGCATTAGAAGACGCATCATTTACTTTGACTGCAACTTGCGATGGTGCAACTGCAGATATTACTGGTGATTCAGGTGGTATGTTTACTTTTAACCCAATACCAACAGATGGAGCTACTTTAGATTCAGTAACAGGAAATGTTACTAATGGAACTCCTGGAGCTACATACACAATTGAATATACAACTGCTGGATCTTGTCCAGCATCTAGTACACAAATGGTTACAGTGCATCCAGTTGAAGATGCTTCATTTAGTATGACACCAACTTGTAATGGTGCAACTGCAACTATATTAGGAGATTTAGGTGGTACATTCTCTTTTAACCCACTGCCAACTGATGGCGCTGTAATAGACCCAGTAACTGGAGAAATCACAAACGGAGTTTCAGAAGAAACGTATTCTGTAGAATATACTACTTCAGGACCTTGTCCAGAAACTGGTTCAGGAACTATTACTTTATTAGCAAGTACTGAAGTTGCAACTTTTAATGTAACACCAACTTGTGATGGCGCTACAGTTGTTATCACTGGTGATTTAGGTGGAACATTTGTACTCAATCCTCCTCCTCTTGGTGGAGCCGTTATTGATTCTGTTACAGGAGAAGTTACTGGAGGTGCGCCAGATACTTATTATACAATAGAGTATACAACGTCTGGACCTTGTCCAGTTACAGTTGATGAAACATTCTTAACAGACACTTGTGTCATTCCAGAAGTAATTACACCTAATGGAGATGGTAAGAATGATTATTTCGATTTATCAGGTTTTGATGTTAGTAGCTTAGAAATTTTTAATAGAAATGGAATTAAAATTTACAGTCGAGGCAGCTATTTAAATGAGTTTAACGGAATATCTGATAATGGAGATGAGCTCCCAACAGGAACTTATTTTTATGTCATGAGATACAGAGGAAGCGAAGTAAGATCAGCTTGGTTATATATCAATAGAGAAAAGTAAAATAACACAACCAAATAATTATAATGAAAAAAATATATATTATTCTCGTATTCTTGTTTGCACTTCAAATGCAGGCACAACAAGACCCACAATACACTCAGTATATGTATAATATGAATGTTGTAAATCCAGCTTATGCTGGCTCTTACGATGGAGTAGCTATAGGTATTCTTTACAGAAGTCAATGGGTTGGTTTAGATGGTTCACCAAAAACAGGTACATTTAATGTAAGTGCACCAGTAGGTAAAAGAGTTGGAGTAGGACTTTCATTTATTAGTGATCAAATAGGTCCAGTAAATGAAAATAACGTCTATGCTGATTTCTCTTATACATTACCTGTAGGAGGAGAACATAAATTAGCATTTGGTATTAAAGCTGGAGCCACGTTCCATGATATTGGATTAGTTGATTTAGATGTTATTGATGCAAACGACCCTTTTTTAACAAGTGACATTAATGAAGTTACGCCTAATATTGGAGCTGGTCTTTATTTATACCAGCCTAATAAATATTATGTATCTGTGTCGATGCCAAACATGTTGAATTCTGTTCACCTTGATGCTAATGGTTATAAAATAGGTTCTGAAACACAACATTTATTTGCTGCTGCAGGTTATGTGTTTAGTCTTTCAGATAATTTTAAATTAAAGCCACATACCATGTTTAAAATGGCATTTAATGCACCTCTTAGTTTTGATATTAATGCCAATGTATTTATGTACGATTTAGTTGAAGTAGGTGTTGGATATCGTCTAGAAGATTCATTTAGTGCTATGGTTAACTTTTTAATTACACCAAATTTAAGAATTGGATATGCCTATGATAATGTTGTTTCAGATTTAAATGTTGAAACATCTTCATCTCATGAGATTTTTATTAATTTCGAAATTCCATTGTTAAAGAAAGTATCACGTTCACCTCGTTATTTCTAATTACTTAAGCTAAACATTATGAAAAATTTAAAAATATTTTTTACACTTATTTTAATGAGTAGTTTAAGTCTATCTGCTCAAAATAAAGCCACACAAGATGCCGACAAATATTTTGCAAAATATGAGTTTGTTGATGCTATTGAAGCCTATGCTAAATTAGTTGAAACTGGGAAAGGAGACGAGTATGTTTATGCTCAGTTAGCCGAAGCAAACTATAATATTTTTAGTACTACTGAAGCAGAAAAATGGTATGCAAAAGCACTTGAATCTAATCAAGATCCAGATATGATTTATAAATATTCTCAAATGCTAAAAGCTAATGGGAAATATGACGAGTCTAATAAATGGATGCAGAAGTTTGCTGAATTAAAACCAAAAGATGATAGAGCTAAAGCCTTTAAAGAAAATCCAGATTATATTCCTAGTATTTTAGAAGGTGAAAAATTGTACGAACTTAAAACTTTAGAGTTTAATACAGAGTTTTCAGATTATGGAGGAACAGTAAAAGACGGTGTTCTTTATTTTGCTTCTGCAAGAAATAAATCCAGACGTAATTATGGTTGGAATGAAGAACCATTTTTAGATGTCTACCAAATAGTATTACTTGATGCTCAAGAAGCAGATCTTATAAGTGGAGATGTTAATTCTAGGTATCATGAAGGGCTAACAACCTTTAGTCCAGATGGAAATACCGTTTATTTTTCCAGAGAAAGTTTCTTTGAAGGTGATTATGAAAAAAACAAACAAGCTAAAACGAAAAAGAGTTTGCTGTATTTATATAAGGCAAACAAAGTAGGCGATACTTGGGGTAATGTTGAAGTCTTATCTCTAAGTGATAAAGAGTATTCTGTAAAAAGCCCATCATTAAGTAAAGATGGAAAAACGCTTTATTTTGCTTCAGATATGCCTGGAGGAAAAGGATTATTCGATATATATAAAGTAGCTGTTAATGATGATGGTACATTTGGAGTTGTTGAAAATTTAGGTGACAAAGTAAACACCGAAGGACAAGAAATGTTTCCATTTATAAGCGATAAAGACATTCTTTATTTTTCATCAAATGGGCATTTAGGCCTAGGTGGTTTAGATGTATTTCATACAACAGAGTCTGGCAATGTTGTAAATGCAGGTGTACCAGTTAATAGTAATGCCGATGATTTGGCTTTTACTATAGATGAAGAAACAGGTAAAGGTTTTGTCTCTTCAAACCGTGAAGGAGGAAAGGGTAACGACGATATTTATGCCTTAAAACGCTTAGAACCTTGTAATGTTAATGTAATTACTACAGTTGTAGACAATAAAACAAATAATCCTTTAGCTGGAGTTGAAATTACAATTAAAGATGAAAGTGGTCGCGTTGTATCTTCTCAAGAAACGAATAATGAAGGAGTAGTTGAATACACTGTTTCTTGCGACAAAAGTTTAGAGATAACAGGTATATTAAAAGATTATATAAGTAACTCTATTACATTCTCAGGAAGTAAAGAGAATGAATATGCTTTACAACTTAATTTAGAGCCAATAGAAACTTTAATAGTAGATGATAAAGTGGTGTTAAACCCAATTTTGTTTGATTTTGATAAATCTAATATTACAGAACAAGGTGCTTTTGAATTAGATAAGTTAGTAGCAATTATGATTAAATATCCAGAGATGGTTATTCTTGCAGAATCTCATACAGATAGTAGAGGGTCAGCAAGCTATAATGAAAAATTATCTAGCAAACGTGCAAAATCTACAGTTCAATATGTTATATCAAAAGGGATTGATGCTAGTAGAATTTCTGGTATAGGAAAAGGTGAAAGCGAACCTAAAATAGATTGTGGCACTAAATGTACTGAAGAAGAGTTCCAAACAAATAGACGTTCAGAGTTTATTATTACAAGTGGAGGTCCTTCTCAAGAATAAAGCTTAAAATAAGTCATAAAAAAAGCCTTACTAATTTTAGTAAGGCTTTTTTATTATTTAATCTGTTTACCATTTTTATCAAAAAAATGATATTCTAAGTATGTGTAAGCATCTCTTGGTAAAATTTTAACCCATTTTTTGTGTTCAAAAAACCATTTTGAACGAATAGATGGAATACCTTTAGTTAAAAAGGCTGCTATAAAAGGATGTGTGTTTAAAGTTATCTTTTTATAGTCTTTTTTAAATAATTGCTCTAAATCATGATTAATCTTTTGGATTAATACAATTGGAGCTTCAACTTCTTCACCATTAGAACTACCATTAGGGTTGTCCTCTCTGGTTTTAATGTTCATTTCTGGTCGAACACGTTGTCTTGTTATTTGAATTAATCCAAATTTACTTGGAGGCAATATTTTGTGCTTTGCTCTATCATGTTTCATTTCATCTCGTAAATGATTGTAGAGCTTTTTTCTGTGTTCAGCTTTATTCATATCTATAAAGTCAACTACAATAATTCCTCCCATATCTCGGAGGCTTAATTGTCTAGCAATTTCTGTTGCTGAAATTAAATTAACTTCTAAAGCAGTTTCTTCTTGCGTTTTTTCTTTATTAGATCTATTTCCACTGTTTACATCAATAACATGTAAAGCTTCTGTATGTTCAATTATTACATAGGCTCCTTTCGCCATAGAAACAGTTTTTCCGAAAGAGGTTTTAATTTGTCTTTCAATTCCAAACTTTTCGAATATGGGAACATTAGATTGATATAACTTTACTATTGATTCTTTTTTTGGTGCAATTTCCTGCACATAATCTTTTATTTGAATATAAAGCTCTTCATCATCAACATGGATACTAGTAAAAGAATCATTAAAAATATCGCGTAAAATAGACGATGCTTTATTTAATTCTCCTAATACTTTACTTGGATGATGGGCTTTATGTAGCTTTTTACACATTGCGGTCCAACGACCTAACAAATTTTGTAAATCTTTATCTAGTTCAGCTACTTTTTTGCCTTCTGCTACAGTTCGTACAATAATACCAAACCCTTGTGGAGTAATACTCTTTACAAGACGTTTTAATCTATCTTTTTCTGCTTTATCTTCTATTTTTTGAGAAATAGAAATTCTATCAGAAAAAGGAACTAAAACAATATATCTACCAGCAATAGAAAGCTCAGAGCTTATTCTTGGGCCTTTTGTAGATATAGGTTCTTTGGCAATTTGTACTAATATAGACTGATTTGATTTTAAGACGTCATTAATTTTACCGTCTTTATCAATATCTTTTTCAAATGGGAATTTGTTTAGAGAAAAATCTCTTAGTTTACCTGTGCTTACACTTTTTGTGAATTTTAAAAATGATGGAAGTTTAGGTCCTAAATCATGATAATGTAAAAAGGCATCTTTTTCGTAGCCTACATTTACAAAAGCAGCATTTAAGCCTGGAACAGATTTTCTTACTTTGGCAATAAACACATCACCAACAGAAAAGTTGTTACTTCCTTCATCCTTTTGTAATTCAATTAGTTTTCCATCTTTTAATAAGGCAAAATCAACATGTTCTGAACCAGATCGAATAATCAATTCTTTATCCATTTAGTTAATTTTTATCCATACACTTTAGTTGAAAGTCAAGAGCTAATAGTTAAAGGTTGAAATACAACTTATATCTAGTAACTAGAAACAACCAACCAAATTATACAGATGGATGATACAATATTTTTTATCTAATTATAATTCTTATAATCAGATATATCACCTAAACAAATAAACGGAATAATCCACAATATCTGTTAAGGCAATTCACAGGATTTATATAAATCCGTGGAGTTTTAAACAACAACAGGTCAAGATTGTGTTTAAACTCATTTCAAAGAACGTGAGTACTGTAAAAATCAAAAAAGTAGTTAGATAACTACTTTTCCGACTTATTTTTTCTTTTTGTGACGATTAGCGCGTCTTCTTTTTTTACGCTTATGCGTTGCAACCTTGTGTCTTTTTCTTTTTTTACCACTTGGCATAAGTAATGCTTTTTAAATTAATATTATGGGTCTTATTTAACCTCTACGTTTGTTTTAACTCCTTCTACAAAAACTTTTGCAGGTTTAAATGCTGGGATGTTATGTGCAGGAATTTTAATTGTTGTATTTTTTGATATATTTCTACCTGTTTTTTCTGCTCTTGTTTTAACAATAAAGCTTCCAAAACCTCTCAAATATACATTATCACCACTTTCTAAAGAAGTTTTTACTTCTTCCATAAATGTTTCAACAGTTGCCTGAACATCACCTTTTTCTATTCCTAATTTTTCAGAAATTTTTGCTACTAAATCAGCTTTAGTCATTTTTAATTTATTTAAGTTACTATTAATTATTAAAGGGATGCAAATATAGGAATTAAAAATTCAATATTTCAAACCTAAATCATTTAAATTTAAGTTTATAAACGTTTATTTTTGTCTTTATTATATATCCTAAATGAGAGTTAGTAAAAGTTTAACATCTTGGTATCTAAACAACAAAAGAGATTTCCCTTGGAGAAAGACCACAGATCCTTATAAGATATGGTTGTCTGAAATAATTTTGCAACAAACACAAATTAAACAAGGACTACCTTATTACGAAGCTTTTGTTAGTAACTATCCTACTGTATTCGCTCTTGCAAAAGCCAGTGAAAGCGATGTTTTAAAGCTATGGCAAGGCTTAGGTTATTATTCCAGAGCGAGAAATTTACATGCTACAGCAAAGCATGTTGTTGCCAGTTTAAATGGTAAGTTCCCAAACAACTATATAGATTTACTAAAATTAAAAGGGATTGGAGATTATACTGCTAGTGCTATTGCATCCATTTGTTTTAACGAAAACACAGCTGTTCTTGATGGTAATGTGTATCGGTTTTTATCCAGATATTATGGTATAGACACAGCAATTAATACAACTACTGGATTTAAAACTTTTAAGGTATTGGCTCAGGAGATTATTGATAAAAATAATCCAGCAGAACACAACCAAGCCATTATGGATTTTGGTTCAAGACAATGTTCTCCATCAAATCCTGATTGTTCTATTTGTCCTTTTAATAAATCCTGTGTTGCTTTTAATAAAAACATAGTTAATAAGCTGCCAGTAAAATTAAAGGCAAAAAAACCTGTTAAAAAATATTTTAATTTTTTAGTTTTTGTTTCAGATTCTGGAGAGACCATTCTAGAAAAGCGAGAAGAAAAAGGTATTTGGAAAAA
>DFBO01000241.1 GCA_002366675.1 Flavobacteriaceae bacterium UBA3078 | reverse complement strand
GTTATATCTTCCCAATTAATAACTGATACTTTGTTACTATCCACCTTGCCAGATTTATAATCGATAATTCTTGTTGTACCATTAAATAGATCTACACGATCGACTTTTCCCGTTAAATAAATAGGGAAGTTTATTTCGTCAATCTGTAAACGGACTTTATTTTCAGTTTCAATAGCAATAATTTTTATTTCATTACCATTTTTTAAATCTTCAATTTCTAATTCCAAAAAGTTTTTGAGATATCTTTTAGCTATCTCAAAAACAATTAAGTTTTTACCTTTTGTTAAATCTCCTTCTTTGTAGATCTCTTTAAAATGATAAATAACTCGATTATTTATTTTGGGTTTCATATTATTTACAAGATCTATAGTAAGAAGTTTACCTTCTAAAGGTTTGTATAGGTCTTCAAGTGTGTTATGTATAACGCTGCCTAGTGTATTGGCAGCTACAGTTTCTTCAACCTCATCATACTCTTTAATTTTAAGAATCTTTTGGTTGTAAAAATCTATTGGGTTTCTAATATAATTAGTTAATGATGAAGGGGAAAATCCTTTTTCAGCTATTTCTTTTAATCTTACTAAAACGCTTTCATCCTTTTTAACCTGTGTAAGTTGTTTGTTAGAATTAGTTACTTTTGGAAGCACCATTTTATGTGAAATTTTATGAATACCTTCTAATTCTAATTGAGTTATAAACCTGCTTTTTTCACCTCCATTAAGTGCATCTGCTTCTGTATTATAAAGAATATGAATATTTTTTGCTCGTTGTAAGAGTCTGTAAAAATGGTAAGTATAAACAGCATCTTTTTCTTTAAAAGTAGGAAGCTTATATTGTAGTTTAACATCAAAAGGGATAAAAGAATTATGACTTTTTCCAGAGGGTAATACACCTTCATTAACAGATGAAATTATTACTGTTTCAAAATCTAAAACCCGAGACTCTAACATTCCCATAACCTGTAATCCTTGTAAAGGTTCCCCTTTAAAATCTAAAGTTTCAGTACTTAATAGATTTTTGTAAACTTCAAAAAGAGTATGAATGTTTTTTAAATAAGGGTAAGTTGTGTTGAGCCTAGTTAATTCGTTAAATAATTCATGAAATTTATATAGATATTCTAATGATAAGATATTCTCTTGTTTATTAATATCTAAACAATTCTTAATTTTAAGAATTAGTTTTTTGGTTTGATTTAAAGCTATTTGCGCATTGTTTTCCCAATTTCCAAATAGAATATCAATAATATCACCGAAGGAATGAGAAAGTTCTTTTAATTGCTCTAGATTAAGATATACTAAGTTGTTTGTTTGTATGGTTTTGATGATGTCTGAAACAACTGAACCATTATCTTTTTCAAAAAGACAACTAGTATTTTGATGAGATAGAATACTAATAACATCTTTATAGTAATAAGATTTGTTAGTAGTATCATGTAAATAAAATAAACTCTCAAAAAGTGAAGCTAATGGAACCGATTTTAATGGGAGTCCCATGGTTATATTCAAAACATCAATTGATTGTGGCAAAGAGTTTAATATTGGCAATAGAAGAGTTTCGTTACCTAAAACGATGGCTGTTTTACTTAAATCTTTCTGCTTAGTTGATATTTCTTTTAATATAGAACCTACTTGTTTTGCTTGACCTATGTTTTTAGGGACACCATATATTGAAATGTTTTTTTGTTCTGAGTAATTATTTGTAATCCATTTAAAGGGATTTGATTTAAAATAAGTCCAGTTTGTATAATAATTTCTAATAAACAAACCAGCATCATGCAAAGGGTTTTCAAAAAATGACTTTTCTAAATCCCAAAAAATTTCAGCAATGCCATTTTGGAGTAGTTCTTGAATAATGGTTTCTTCAGCTTTATTTAAAGCATTAAACCCTAAAAAAATTAGTTTTTTATCAGCATTACTTTGAATATATGCTTCAATATTAGAAACGGCTTCTCTATAAATTAATCCTTGATAGCCAATATTCTTTTCTATTAAAAGTTCTGTAAATTTTGTATAATACTCTAATAGATTATTCCAAAAAGACAAATATTTTTTTACTAATTCTGTTTTGTTTTCTTCTTTAGACCAATGGTTTAATTCCTGAATGGCATTTAAATAATTGAAAATTTGTCCTTGTGGAATTAAGTAACGATCTATTTCGTTAAAATCTTGAATAATTATTAGTGCCCATTTTGAGAAAGAATCAAAACTTTCTTGATTTGCCTTCTTAGTTAGTTTTAGATATACACTATAAAATTCAAAAAGTAGCTCAGTACTGGATATGGGTTCTAATTGAGAGAGTTCATTAGTAAATTCCTCGATACTCAATATTTGAGGAGAGAACATGGTTTTGTTAGTGACCTTTGTTAATTCATGTTTAAGAAAAATACCAGCTCTTTTACTTGGCAAGATAAAAGTATAATTAGAAATATTTTCATCTTTTTCGTATAGAGTTTCTAGTACTTCATGAATAAATGTTATCATACTATAAAAATAAAAAACGCTCCGATTAATCGGAGCGTTTTTTAAAACTATTTTAAGTTTTATTAGCTTATTTCACTAAGTTAATTTCAACTCTTCTATTGTTAGCTCTACCAGCTTTAGTTTTGTTAGAATCTATTGGTCTAGCTTCTCCGTAACCTTCGTGAGATAATCTACCTGAAGCAACACCATTAGTAATTAAGTAATTCATAACTGAACTAGCTCTTTCTTGAGATAATTTTTGGTTTAATGTTTCTGAACCAACACTATCAGTATGTCCTTCAATGTTAAACTTAGCATTAGGATATTCATTTAAAATACCAACTATGTTTTGTAAAACACCAGCAGACTGATCTTTTATAGAAGCTCTACCTGTATCAAATAAGATTGTTTTAGCATAAGCGTTTAAAGCTTTCTTAATTGCTTCTGGTAATTCTGGGCAGCCATCGTTAGCAACAGTTCCAGCTACATCTGGACATTTGTCATCTTTATCTATTACACTGTCACCATCTCTATCTGGCCAAGGACATCCGTTGTTAGCAGCAGGACCTGCTTCATTAGGACATTTATCATCTTT
Source organism: Flavobacteriaceae bacterium UBA3078 (assembly GCA_002366675.1). Taxonomy (GTDB): domain Bacteria; phylum Bacteroidota; class Bacteroidia; order Flavobacteriales; family Flavobacteriaceae; genus Xanthomarina. Next base: position 288 of record DFBO01000241.1, on the reverse strand, counting down.
ATCAGCAATTCCATCGCCATCAGCATCAGGACAACCGTTTAATTCTTTAGGGCCAGCAACTGTAGGACATTCATCGTTAGGATCTGCAAGACCATCACCATCAGTATCAGGACAACCGTTAAATTCAGCTAAACCAGCTTCGTTAGGACAATCATCTTTACTGTCTTCGATTCCATCACCATCAGTATCAGGACAACCGTTAAATTCAGCTAAACCAGCAACTTCTGGACAAGCATCATCTTTATCGTAGATACCATCACTATCTGTGTCTTTTCCACCAAATTTAAA
>DFBO01000189.1:26550-27254 GCA_002366675.1 Flavobacteriaceae bacterium UBA3078 | reverse complement strand
ACCATGATTGGAATATGCATGGCTTTTAAAATTTTATAGATATATGGAACAGCAGTTTTTATACCTTCTGGGGTTTCGTCACGATTGGCTTTGTACTCTTGATACATTTCTACACGATCTGCACTGCCGCCTTTATCAAAACAAACAGCTAAATGGTCTGGACGTTCACGTTTAATAACATCTAAAAGGGAGTTCATAAAGCCCATAATGGCTGAAGTGTCTTCGCCTTTAGAATTGATTCTTGGGTTTTTTATAAAAGCGTAATAGCCACGAAAAATTAAGGCATAAGCATCAATAAGAAAGAGACGTTTTTGATCAGACATTGGATTGTTTTTGTGAGAACATCAAAGCTACAAAAACTTATGCTTTTATGAATGACATTTGATTTGCAATTTGTATTTTTCGGAAGTTAAAAAAGTACAGATGAAAAATTTTTCAATAGCCATTCATGGTGGAGCAGGAACTTTAGTAAAAGGGATGATGACACCTGAATTAGAATCTAAATATAAACAAGCTTTAAAACAAGCAAGAGATTTTGGATATCTCATCTTAGAAAAAGGGGGTAGTTCTGTTGATGCTGTTGAACAGGCTGTGAAAATTCTTGAAGATTCTCCACTATTTAATGCTGGAAAAGGATCCGTATTTACAGCTACAGAATCTCATGAAATGGATGCTTCTATTATGGATGGAAAAACCTTAAATGC
>DFBO01000189.1:26269-26403 GCA_002366675.1 Flavobacteriaceae bacterium UBA3078 | reverse complement strand
TATGATGAGTTTAGACATAAACAATGGTTAGAAATTAAAGATACTGATAGCTTTCAGTTGGATCATTCTACTAAAAAGGATTCTAAATTTGGAACCGTTGGTGCAGTCGCCTGTGATCAAGATGGTAATATTGC
>DFBO01000189.1:20588-26092 GCA_002366675.1 Flavobacteriaceae bacterium UBA3078 | reverse complement strand
ATTCATAAACGAATTCTTGAAATAGGTGGTGATGGTGGTTTGATTGCTGTGGATTCTGAAGCAAATATTGCCATGCCTTTTAATACAGAAGGGATGTATCGAGCAAGTAAATCTTCGAACGGAACAGAGGAGATTTCTATTTATAAATAACTAATTCTGTAGAAAAAAATATAGTATAAAGTCAGACCTTTAGGTAACGTTTGAGATAATAAATATAAATTTATGAGATTCTAGCCTTAGTACGAATACTAAATAAAAGCCGCTTCAATAGGTAATACGTTTACAACTCTATTTTTTATGCTATATTGGTCTCCATTAGAAAGAACGTGAACCGTTAAGTTTGCAATGGTCATTGGTGTTCCTTCATCTAAAACTTTTTCGTTGTTATGAGTTAGTTTATGGCCATCAAAAACAATCACCATACCAGAACCAATAACGGTACAATCGTTTCCATTTTTAATTATCATACCTGTGTCTTCGGCAAGTCCGAAACCAATTAGATTTGGAAATTTTGCTACGGCTTCAGAAACACGACCAAAACGACCTCTTTGAATAAAATGTGTGTCAATTATAAGTTCAGGAATTAGCCCTAAACCTTTATACATGGTAACGGCTCCTTTAATAAAAGCTTCACGTGGACTTCCACCAGCAATCATTTCATTTGTCATTGCCATAGCTCCAGCACTTGTGCCAGCAATTACAAATCCTTCTTCGTTTTTATATCTATCTAATAAGATGTCGTGAATAGTAGTTCCACCAATTCTATTTGTAATTTTAGATTGGTCACCACCAGAAAACATGATGCAATCGGCATTTTTTATTAGTTGAATAGATTCCTCTTTTTCAGAATCTTTTATGCTTCTAATATTTAAAACAGTGACATTTTTGCAACCTAAGGTTGTGAAAGCTGACATATAATTTTCTCCAACTTCAACAGGAATACTAGAAGCAGTTGGAATAACAACAATATTTGCATCGACACCTCCAGCTTCTTTAACTACATGATAAAGAATACCTTCATCTATAAATTCTAAGGTGTGCTTTTCGTCATTTCCCATTCCTTTATCTTCATTTCCACCTATTGGAATTAATGTGCCTTTAAACTTTTGCATGTATTATTATCTTAAAAAAATTATTGTACAAAAATAAACTAATTTTTTACAGATTTTATATATATTTATAATCTTTCACAATAACTAAATTAAAACGCTAACCCACATGAAGATAAGAGAAATTAACGCCATGAGAGGACCAAATTATTGGTCTGTAAGACGTCATAAATTAATAGTAATGGTTTTAGATCTTGAAGAGATGGAAGAATTTCCTTCAAATAAAATTGAAGGATTTCCAGAACGATTAAAGACGATGTTTCCAAGTATGTATTCTCATCGTTGCTCTGAAGGTTGTGAAGGTGGGTTTTTTATGAGAGTTGATGAAGGAACCTGGATGGGTCATATTATAGAGCATATTGCATTAGAAATTCAAACCTTAGCAGGTATGGACACTGGTTTTGGAAGAACACGTGGTTATGGTGAAGAAGGTGTGTATAGTGTTGTATTCTCCTATATGGAAGAGTCTGTTGGACGCTATGCAGCCAAGTCAGCAGTAAGAGTTTGTGAAGCTTTAATAGCTGGAGAAGATTATGACATGACTGATGATATACAGAAAATGAGAGAACTCCGTGAAGAAGATAGATTAGGGCCAAGTACAGGTTCTATTGTTGCTGAAGCCGAAGCAAGAGGTATTCCTTGGATTCGTTTAAATAAGTATTCTCTTTGTCAATTAGGTTATGGAGCCAATCAAAAACGTATTCAAGCAACTGTTACATCTGAAACTAGCAGTATAGGTGTGGAATTAGCCTGTGATAAAGAGGATACAAAATATTTGTTAGAACAAGCAGAAGTGGAAGTGCCTCGTGGAGATATTATTCGTCGTGAGCGTAGTTTGCAAGAAGCTTGTGATTATGTTGGGTTTCCTTTGGTAATTAAGCCAATTGATGGAAATCATGGACGTGGAATTACGGTAGATATTCAGAATTATGAGGATGCACTTCAAGCGTTTCATCATGCTAAAGAGAGTTCTAGAAGTGGTGCCATTATTGTTGAAAAATTTATTAAAGGAGAAGACTATAGGTTGTTGGTTATTAATAATGTTTTAGTAGCTGGTGCAATCCGTACACCTGCTCATGTAATTGGTGATGGAAAATCCACAGTTCAAGAATTAATCGATACAGTAAATAGTGATCCACGTCGTGGCTATGGACATGAAAATGTGCTGACAAAAATTACCACAAACGAGTTAACTCAAACCATTATAAAAGATGCAGGTTATACTTTAGATTCAGTTATTTCTAAAGGCGAAAGACTTATTTTAAAAGACACTGCCAATTTAAGTACTGGCGGAACAGCAGAAGATATTACAGATATTATTCATCCAGCTAATGTAAGTATGGCAGAGCGTATTTCTAAAATTATTGACTTAGATATTTGCGGAATAGATATTATGACCACAGATATTTCTAAACCATTATCTGAAACAGGAGGAGCCGTACTTGAAGTCAACGCAGGACCAGGATTCAGAATGCATTTGGCACCAACAACAGGATTGCCTCGAAATGTGGCTGCTCCTGTAATTGATAAATTATTCCCTCAAAAAGGCGACACAGGACGTATTCCAATTATCGCTACTTCTGGTACCAATGGAAAAACTACAACAACTCGTTTAATTGCACATATTGCTAAAATGAAAGGCTATCGTGTTGGCTATACTACTAGTGATGGTGTTTATATACAAAATAGATTATTAATGACTGGCGATTGTACAGGTCCTGCAAGTGCAGAGTTTGTGCTAAAAGATCCAACAGTAAATTTTGCCGTTTTAGAATGTGCTAGAGGTGGATTGCTACGTGCTGGGCTTGGTTTTAAAAAGTGTGATGTTGCTGTAGTTACTAACGTGGCAGCCGATCATTTAGGACTAAAAGGCATTCATACTATTGAGCAATTAGCCAAGGTAAAAGGCGTAGTGCCAGAAACGGTATTGCCTGAGGGATATGCTATTTTAAATGCAGATGATGATTTGGTTTACGATATGCGTCGTTCTGTAGATTGTAATGTAGCTCTATTTTCGATGGATGAAAATAATCCTAGAGTAAAAGCATTGCAGCGTTTAAATGGTATTACAGCTGTTTATGAAAATGGTTATGTAACCATTTGCAGAGGTGAATGGAAAATGCGTTTAATGAAAGCCGAGAATATTCCGTTAACTTATGGAGGAAAGGCGAAATTCATGATTCAAAATGTACTTGCTGCAGTATTAGCTGCTCATGTTCAAGGAATTAGTATTGAGGACATGAAAGCAGCTTTAGAAACTTTTATTCCTTCAGCATCTCAAACACCTGGTCGTTTAAATTTATTTAAATTTAATGACTTTACAATCCTTTTAGATTATGCACATAATCCAGCTGGTATGTTAGCTCTTAAAAACTTTACAGATGAATTAGATGCCACAGTTAAAGTAGGTATTATAGCAGGAGTTGGAGATAGACGTGATGAAGATACCAATGAGGTTGGTGCAATAGCTGCAGATATGTTTGATGAAATTATTATTCGTCAAGATAAACGCTTGCGTGGAAGAACGGAAGAGGAGCTTATTAAGCTCTTGAATGATGGTATTCAATCGAAAGACCCAAACAAAAAAACAACGATTATTCCTTCAGAAAAAGAAGCTATTACCTATGCTGTTAAGAATGCTGTAAAAGGATCACTTATTATTTTATGTAGTGATGTTATTCCAGATGCATTAGCATTGGTTCAAAAGTTTAAGGAGCAAGAATCTAAAGGTGAATTAATGAGTGCAGATTAATGGTTAAATGATAGAAAACAATAAGTTTTCTGAATTATTTGAAAGGCAAAAAGCCAATCAATTTAATATTGGAAACACGACTTATAAAGAGCGCATAAAAAAATTAAAGAAGTTAAAGAAAGCTCTCGAGTATACTTACAAAAAAGATATTCGTGATGCGATTTTTGCCGATTTCAAAAAACCTTTTTTAGAGACTGATTTAACCGAATTGTATCTGGTAATTAAAGAGATAAAAGTTGCTGTTTCTAATTTAAAAAACTGGACTGAAAATCAAAAAGTTGAAACACCACTTACATTGCTCGGGACTTCTTCATGGATAAAATACGAGCCTAAAGGAGTTTGCTTAATTATTTCGCCTTGGAATTATCCTGTAAATTTAACTTTTAGCCCATTGGTTTCTGCAATTGCGGCAGGAAATACAGTTATTATAAAGCCTTCTGAATTAACGCCAAACACATCAAAAATTATGGCGAAAATAGTGTCAGACGTTTTTACTGAAGATGAAATTGCTTTAGTTGAAGGTGAAGTTGAGGTAGCACAAGAGTTATTAAAATTACCATTCAATCATATCTTTTTTACTGGCTCTCCAACTGTAGGCAAAATTGTTATGGAAGCTGCTTCCAAAAATTTAACGTCTGTAACTTTGGAATTAGGAGGGAAATCACCAACCATTATTGATGAAACTGCTAATGTTAATAAAGCTGTTAAAAATTTGGTTTGGGGTAAATATCTTAACACAGGTCAGACCTGTATTGCACCAGATTATTTGTTAGTACATGAATCGAAAAAAGATGAATTTCTCAAGGCTTTTAAAAGAAAGGCTGAATACTATTATTCTAATGATTCTTTAAAATCTGATTCCTTTGGTAGAGTTGTGAATGAAAAACATTTTAATCGTTTAGTGAGTTATATTACATCGGCAAAAGAAAGTGGAGCAACTATAGAAATGGGAGGAGATTATAACCAAGAGGATAAATTTATAGAACCTACTGTTATTTCAAATATTAATGAAGACCATGCGCTTTTACAAGAAGAAATATTTGGACCAATTTTGCCAATAAAAACCTATAAGCATATAGATGAGGTCGTTACTTATGTGAATTCAAAAGAAAGGCCATTAGCTCTTTATATATATAGTAATAGCAATAAAAATGTAAACTATGTAATAAATAATACTAGAGCAGGAGGAACCTGTATTAACACAATTGCTTTGCATCTTTCAAATCATGGGTTGCCTTTTGGTGGCTCTAATAACAGTGGTATTGGAAAAACGCATGGTTATTTTGGGTTTCAAGATTTTTCAAACCAACGTGCTGTATTAAAAAAGTATACTATTGGGCCACTTAATTTTTTATTTCCACCTTATACTAATTGGAAGCAGAAGATTGTGGATTTAGCAATAAAGTGGTTTTGATAAGTCGCTTCAAGGATCCCGAGTTTTTACTCTGAAAGTATCGGGAAGTTAACTTTTATTAAAATAATCAGATTGTATCTGTTCATTTACTCCATCCTAAANNCTAAACCATTGATGAATCGAATAACTTCCAGTTTCACCTTTTTTATTAACTGCAATGTAACCTACTTGAAAATTTTTATAGTCACTGTTGGGTTTATTAACGATTCTACTAATGGCTTCTTCGCAA
>DFBO01000189.1:9880-20494 GCA_002366675.1 Flavobacteriaceae bacterium UBA3078 | reverse complement strand
AACAATTTGTTACAAAATAATAAAATACGTTTCATAAGAAGGCATACTTTTTATACTTGGAAAGATAGTAAACCTTAACAGATGGTTAAAATTTATTTTAAAGATAAGATAACGAATGTATTCAATTATCTTTGAGTAAATTTAGAATATGTACCGTTGGGTAATTTTTGCAATTATTTACTTGATTTTAGTGGTGTATGGCTATCAAGCTATTAAAACACTAACAAAAAACAAGTGGGCTTATTTTTCGTTTATTGGCCTGTCTATATTGGTGTTAAGTAATTTTATTTTTCAATTTTCAGTAGCTTCAGATAGTCGTGTATTAACTCAATCTAAAAGTTATGCTTTTGGATTTTTATTGGCATTTATGTCTATAAGTATGGTTGTTGTGCCTATTTTATTTAGTGAAGACATTATTCGGTTTTTTGCAGGCATATTCAATAAGGTTCATCCTTCAAAAAAGAATTTTCATGTACCATCAAGAAGAAAATTTATTAGCAAGATTGCTTTAGGGTTGGCAGCCATTCCATTCTCATCTTTGTTATATGGTATGTATAAAGGCAAATACAATTTTAGAGTTTTAAAATATACGTTACATTTTGAAGATTTACCAGATGTATTCGATGGATATAAAATTACTCAAATAAGTGATATCCATTCAGGAAGTTTTGATAATAGAGAAAAAATTGCATATGCAGTAAATTTAGTAAACGAACAGAAATCTGATACTATTTTATTTACAGGAGATATGGTAAATAATAAAGCTTCAGAAATGTTGCCTTGGAAAGACTTATTCGGCAAATTAGAAGCAAAAGATGGTGTCTATTCTGTACTTGGAAATCATGATTATGGAGATTATGTTGAATGGAATACACAGAATGAAAAGCTTCAAAATCTTGAAGAATTAAAACAGATTCAGAAAGATATTGGCTTTGATTTACTTTTAAACGACAGTCGATTTATTGAAAAAAATGGAGAACGTATTGCAATAATAGGAGTTGAAAATTGGGGTAGGGGACCGTTTAAAAAGGCAGGAGATTTAAAGAAAGCAACTGAAAATATTAATAAAAACGATTTTAAAATATTGATGAGTCATGATCCGTCACATTGGGAAGATGAAGTTATTAGTGATGAGTATAAATACCATTTAACTTTAAGTGGACATACACATGGTATGCAATTTGGAATAGAAATTCCAGGTTGGATTAAGTGGAGTCCTATTAAATGGCGTTATAAATATTGGGCTGGAATTTATAAAGAATTAGACCAATATATCAATGTAAACAGAGGATTTGGTTATCTTGGATATCCTGGTAGAGTTGGTATTTGGCCAGAAATTACAGTTATTGAACTTAAAAAAGGTAAAGATTTAGCATAATTTAAACAAAGCAACTTTTCTTACTATAAAAATGCGTATTTTTATGATACAAATTAGTTGAAACCTACTATTTATTAGGCATATATACAAAATATGAAAAAAATACGTAGGTTTGTAAATAATCATTTGACTTAAAACTTAAAAAGGTATGTCAAAATTTGGGGAACTTATAGACGTAGAAATTCCTGTACTACTAGATTTCTTTACCGAATGGAATGATCAATCTACTGCCATGCATCCTGTTTTAAGAGATGTTGCTGCTGCATTAGGTGACAAGGCAAAAGTTATAAAAATTGATGTTGATAAAAATAAAGAATTAGCTGAAGCTTTAAGAGTTAAAGGCTTGCCAACATTAATTATTTATAAAAATGGTGAAATGAAATGGCGTCATAGCGGCGAACAAGATGCCAATACTTTAATAGGAATTATTCAAGAGTATATTTAAGCGGTTAACGATTTAAAAGTGTAGCCTTTATTTTTAAAATATTCTAAAGTTTTAGGTAATGCATACATCATGTTTTTAGATGCCTTTTCGCTATCATGAAACACAATAATACTTCCGTTTTCAGCATTTTTTACCACATTATTTAAACAGGTTTCTTTTTTAATTGAAGATTTCCAATCTATAGCCAAAACATGCCACATAATAATTCGATATCCTAAATCAATTAATTCACGTCCTTGCTTTTTAGTAATTTGTCCATAAGGAGGACGAAAAAGCTTATGTTTTGAAGATTGAATTTTAGAATTTTCAGATTTTTGAAGCTGAAAATCTATAAATTCCTGAGCTTGCTTAACATTATTAACGTAACTCTTGGTTGAAGATTTCCAACCCCTTGGATGATTGTATGTGTGATTTCCTATAACATGTCCATTACTTAAAATGTTATCGAAAATATCTGGATGATTTTTTACATTATCTCCAACACAAAAAAAAGTAGCTTTTGCATTAAATTGATTTAATACATCAAGAGTCCAATTGGTAATTGTTGGAGTTGGGCCATCATCAAAGGTTAAAAAAATAATTTTTTCCTCTTGAGACATTCTCCAAATATAATTTGGAAAAAACCTTTTTACAATTCGAGGAATTTTAGCAGGAATTAATTCCATTTTTAGTTATTAAAATCTAACAACAAACTATCTAGTTCTGTTTCTTGAATAAGGTCAAGATCTTGTTCTGGAATTGTTTCAGTTTCCGTACCATCATAAAAATGACTAAATAAATTTAAATAGTTTGAAAATATTTTAGATTCATCTAAATAAAAACCTTCGTCATAATCTTGTAATACATCAAGGATTCCTTTGTAACGTTCAATGTCTGTTAAAATGTCTTCAATTAATCTATATTGACTTTCAACATCCAATTTGCTATAGTATGTTAAGTTTTCTTGATATTTTTTAGAGACATCTTTGTAAAGTTTCTGTGCTTTATCATCAGATTCAACTTCATAGTAAGCACCAATATAAGGTTCTAATAAGGTATAATAGCCAAATTGTTCAACAGGCATATTATCCATTGCTATATCTGCAATTTCTTCAGCCTTCGTTAATTTATCTTCAATTATTAATTGTTCCACTAGTCTGGCTAAATTGCCTCTGTATGTAATAGAATTTCTACGTGTTTCTGTATCATGATAGATATCTGTAGCTCCACTATTTCCCCAATCCCATTTTACTACTTTTTCATACATTAAATCGCTATCAACTCTTCCCATATCAAATGGATTTGCTCTATCTACAGGCGTTTTTATTGGTACTAATTTATAGCACATTCCATCCAGCTGTAAATAGTCTTTCATCCAGATATAATCTTCATTTCCAAAAGCACCACCTGTGAAATACAATGGTCTTTCCCAGTTGTTATTAGCAACAATGTCAAGCATTAACAGCCTGTTTTTATACAAGGCATTATCTGTTATTTCAACATCTAAATAATCTACCATTTTATCTGCATCTTTTTCTTTTACAATTCCAGATTTTAATGCATTTTCTTTATTAACAGGGATTCGGATGTTTTCTACTGGAAAATAATTTGAATTCACCAATTGAGATGGATAGAAACTTGGGTCATCACCTTGTTGTTCTAAGATGTATTTAAATTTTGTTCTTGGATTATCGCTAGTAACAAAATCTAAAAAGTCTTTAATTTCCATGGTGTCTCTAGAAATCATTCGCTTCATGATATAATCTCTAGTTCCATATCTATATTGGTCATGTGTTAATTGTGATGGAATAGGATCACTTTCATAAGCTTTACGTTTCATTTGGTCTATATACCAATCTGTTTGAAACAAACTTGTATTAACGACTCTTACATCTGTTCTATAACCTTCAATTTCTTGAGCATACCAAAGGGCAAACGTATCGTTATCTCCTATGGAGAAAAGAATGCCATTCTCTTCGCAAGAGTCTAAATATTTTTTAGCCATAGCTCTGGCAGTATATTTCCCAGATCGATCATGATCATCCCAATTGTTAGAAACTAGAATACCAGGCACTAAAATGAAGCACACTAAAGTTATTGCAGGTGCTAAGAACTTAGTTGAGGTATATTTATTTAGTATTTCATATAAAGAAAATACTCCAAACCCTATCCAGATGGCAAACACATAAAAAGAACCAACAACAGAATAGTCTCTTTCTCTAGGTTCAAAAGGTCTCACATTGGTATAAAATTGAATGGCTAAACCTGTAAATAAGAAAAACACCAACATGGTCCAGAACAATTTCTTGTCTTTTTTATATAAAAAGAAGAGTCCTATAAGTCCTAAAATTAGTGGTAAAAAGTAATAGGTATTTCTAGCTTTATTGTTTTTAACATCACTTGGTAAATTGTCTTGCGAAAAGCCTAAATGCCATTCGTCTATTGGTTTAATACCNNCTTCCTTGTACATCGTCTTGTCTTCCAGCAAAGTTCCATAAAAAATATCTCCAATACATATAACCTAATTGGTATTCTAGCATATAGGCAATGTTGCTACCTAACGAAGGTTTTTCTACATCTATATATTGACCAAACTGCTTTAAGAAATTATGATAATCTTCATAATCAACAGCTCCTTGAGCAACATCGTTTTTGAATTCTGAAATTGCTTTGCGCAATTCGTTTTCCATTTGATATTCTGGTTTTAATTTAAAATCCAAAAATCCAGAAAAAAGCATATAGTTTTCGGCATTTTCTTGACTCCACATACGAGGTAAGATAGCTGAATGCTCATGATTATAATTTTGTTTGGCGTTTTTCCAATCGTTAATTATAACATATTTGCCTGTTTTTTCATCTTTCTCATAATTTGGCTTATCGTCAACATAAGGCTCATTTTCATCCAGTCCAGAATATTGATCTGTAAATAAAGGACCATAAAACAAGTGTGTCTCAGGATATTGTTCTAAATTATAATAAGCTAATAATTCTCTTGCATCAGAAGGATCATTTTCATTAATTACCACATTCGCATTTGCTCTAATTGGTAATAAGAGCCAAGAAGAAAAACCAATAAAAATGAACAATAAACATAAAATACCTGTATTTAAATGTTTGTGATTTTTATCTCTAGTATATTTTATTCCAAAATAAAATGCTGCAATTAGTACAAATCCAGCGATTATGGTTCCAGAATTAAATGGAAGTCCAATAGTGTTAACAAAGAATATTTCGAAAGCACTAAAAAGCTTTAGAGCATTTGGTAATAATAATTTAAAGATGAATAATAAGATGGCCACAGAAACCACATTGGCAATTATAAAATTTTTAACAGTTACAGTCTTGTAATTTTTAAAATAATAGATTAATCCAATAGCAGGAATGGTAAGTAAGCCCATAAAGTGAACTCCAAATGAAAGACCAATAATAAAGGCAATTAATATCAGCCAACGGTTTCCTCGAGGGTTGTCCATATCTTTTTCCCAACGTAAACTTAAGTAGAAAAGCACAGACATAATTAAAGTTGCCATGGCATAAACTTCAGTTTCTACAGCGTTAAACCAGAAAGAATCTGTAAAAGCAAAAGCTAAACTTCCTACAAAAGCACTACCAAGTACTGCTATTTTTTTAGATTGTGTAAATTCGCCATTAAGTTTTATTATTTTTTCAAGCAATAAAGAAATAGTCCAGAACATAAACAATATGGTAAAGGCACTTGCAACAGCACTCATAAGGTTCATAACCAAACCTATTTGACTAGGCTCTAAAGCAAACATAGAAAAGAAGGCACCAAACATTTGAAACAATGGAGCTCCAGGTGGATGACCAACTTGTAATTTTGATGAAGTTAGTATGTATTCGCCAGCATCCCAGAAGCTTACAGTTGGTTCAACAGTTAAACTATAAGTTGTTAATGCAATTAAAAAGGAGAACCAACCTAAAGTGGTATTCCATTTTTTATAGCTGAATTGTGTCATAAAATCTATGTTTATTGATGCAGCGAATTTAACAATAATTATGTAATCAAGAATATTTTTAAGGAAACGTTAAGGATTAAAAAATATTTTCCATAAAAAATGTTTGTACAAACAAAACTTTGTTTTAAGTTTGCACTCTCATTTTGAGATATTGGCCCATGGTGTAACTGGCAACACGTCTGTTTTTGGTGCAGAAGAGTCTAGGTTCGAGCCCTAGTGGGCCAACAAAAAAGCCTTTCAATTTAGTTTGAAAGGCTTTTTTAGTTTTATATAATTTACGTTATATCTTAAACGTTATAACAGGTCTTTTGGCATGGTTTACTAAATCTTCACTAATACTACCATTTAAGAAATGAGCAATACCTTGTCTTCCATGAGTGCTAATGCCAATTAAATCAGCGTTTATAGTATGTGAAAAGTTTAATATGCCTTTTTCAACATTCTCATCGTTATATATATTTACGGTGTAATTATTAAAATCATTACCACCAATAAAGTCTAAAATTCTTGAATTTGCATTTTCGGTGGTGCTAAAATTATTAGCTGTATTTACCATCAGTAAATGTATTTTCGCATCAAATGCTTTGGCAAGTCCTGTTGCTTGTTTATAGGTTTCTTTGCTGTCATTTTTAAAATCTGAAGCAAAAACAAATTCATTGATATCAAAAGCGCTATGTTCATTTTTAATAACTAGAACAGGTACTTCTGAGGTCCGAACCACTTTTTCGGTATTAGAACCAATAAACATTTCTTTAAATCCTGAGGCACCATGAGACCCCATGATTATTAAATCTACGTTGTTTTGTTTTGCTGTATCAGCAATCCCAGAAAACGATTGATTAAAATCTACATTCTCTTGTACATTAATCCCTTTAAGGTAGTCCCTGGCTAACACATCTTCAAACTTTTTATGAGCCAATTTCATGAAAAATACAGCTTCGGGTAATTCGCTATGACTGCTTAGAGCATCTACCTGACTCAAGGGGAGTTCTAGTAAATGGGTTAAAAATATTTCACTATTATATTTTTTAGCTAGTTGTGCAGCTACTTTTAATGCGTTTTCTGCTTCTTTAGAAAAATCAGTTGGTACAAGAATTCTTTTCATAGTTGGTGGTTAGATTTTTTATTAATGGTTGTCAATAAAATTAAGAATAAAAAATGACATTTCAATCATTATGTAATTCAATATAAATATTGTATATTTGCAGCGTTGTAAGAATTACGAGATTATGAGGGGACGAAAAGTCCCCTCTTTTTATACAAAAAATGTTTAGAACAACTGTTGAAAATTTATTAAAAGAAGGACTAGATCAAAAACAAAATCTGTTTTTAATAGACCTAACTATTTCTGAAGATAATGCGATTAAAGTTATTATTGATGGAGACAATGGAGTGACTGTTGAAGACTGCATGTTTATAAGTCGTGCAATCGAACACAATTTAGATAGAGAAGAACTAGATTTTTCTTTAGAAGTTGCCTCATCAGGAGCAACAGCTCCTTTAATTAACAAGAGGCAGTATATGAAAAACATTGGTAGAACTTTAGAAATAAAGACTGCAGATAAAGTAATAGAAGGAATATTAATTAATGCAACAGATAAATTAATTACTGTGCAGTGGAAATCTAGAGAGCCTAAGCCAATAGGTAAGGGTAAGATTACTGTTCAAAATGAAGCAGAAATTGCTTACCAAAATATTGTAGAAGCAAAAGTTATGATAAAATTTTAATTCAATAGAGATATGGAAAATCTTGCGTTAATTGATTCTTTTTCAGAATTTAAAGACGATAAATCAATAGATCGTGTAACCTTAATGGCAATTCTTGAAGATGTTTTTAGAAATGCCTTAAAAAAGAAGTTTGGAGACGATGATAATTTTGATATTATTATAAACCCAGATAAAGGAGATTTAGAAATTTGGAGAAATAGAGTTGTAGTTGCAGACGGAGAAGTTGAAGAACCGAATCAAGAAATTTCTTTAACTGAAGCACGAAAAATTGAACCAGATTTTGAAGTTGGGGAAGATGTGTCTGAAGAGGTAAAGCTAATCGACCTTGGTCGTCGTTCTATTTTAGCATTAAGACAAAATTTAATTTCAAAAATACACGAACACGATAATACTAATATTTATAAGCATTTTAAAGACTTAGTAGGAGAAATATATACAGCAGAAGTGCACCATATTCGTCACAGAGCTGTTATTTTATTAGATGATGATGGGAATGAAATTATTTTACCAAAAGAAAAACAAATTCCTTCAGATTTTTTTAGAAAAGGTGATAATGTAAAAGGTGTTATTGAAAGTGTTGAGCTTAAAGGAAATAAGCCAGCAATTATTATGTCTCGTACATCGCCAACGTTCTTAGAGAAATTATTCGAACAAGAAATACCAGAAGTTTTCGATGGCTTAATTACCATTAAAAATGTGGTTAGAATACCAGGAGAGAAAGCTAAAGTAGCTGTAGATTCTTACGATGATAGAATAGATCCAGTTGGAGCTTGTGTTGGTATGAAAGGTTCTAGAATTCATGGCATAGTTCGTGAACTAGGAAACGAAAATATTGATGTAATCAATTATACAAACAACTTACAGCTTTATATTACTAGAGCTTTAAGTCCTGCTCGTGTAACGTCTATTAAAATAGATGAAGAAAACAAACGTGCAGAAGCCATTTTAAAACCAGAAGAAGTTAGTAAAGCTATTGGTCGTGGTGGACATAACATTCGTTTAGCTGGTCAATTAACTGGTTACGAAATAGATGTATTTAGAGAAGGCGCAGAAGAAGATGTAGAATTATCTGAATTTACAGATGAAATAGAAAGCTGGATAATTTCAGAATTTAGCAAAGCTGGTTTAGATACAGCAAAAAGTATCCTTGAACAGGAAGTTGCAGATTTAGTGAAAAGAACAGATTTAGAAGAAGAAACAATTATTGACGTTATTAGAATTCTTAAAGAAGAATTTGAAGAATAACATATTTTTAGGTTATATTAAAGGCAATTTATGGCTGAAACTATTAGATTAAATAAAGTATTACGTGAGCTGAACATTTCTTTGGATCGTGCTGTAGAGTATTTAGATACTAAAGGCATTGAGATAGAGAAGCGTCCAACTACAAAAATTTCAGACGAGGTTTATCAAGTCCTTTCAGACGAATTTCAAACAGATGCTAATAAAAAAATGGCGTCTCAAGAAGTTAGTGAAGCGAAGTTAAAAGAAAAAGAAGCTCTGAAAGAACAGCGTGAACGCGAGATTGAAGAAAAAGAAAAAGCTAGAGCAAAACGAGAAGCTGCTGCAAAAGAAGCTGAAGTTGTAAAAGCGAAATCTACTTTGTCTGGACCGAAACAAGTTGGTAAAATTGATTTAAAATCAACTAAGAAGTCTGCAGAACCTGCTAAAAAAGTAGAAGAGAAAGTTGCCGTAGAGAAACCTCAAGAAGTTGTTGAAGATAAAGTAGCTGAAGATAAACCTAAAGATGAAGTTGCTAAAAAATCTGAAGAAAAAGTAGAGGAAAAAGCAACAAAGAAAGACCAGTCTGAGAGTCCTAAAAAGGAAACTAAGAAAGAGGATGCTAAGAAAGAAGAATCTTCTGAAGAAGGTCAAGTTGAGGATGAAACCTTAAAAACAAAATATCAAAAACTTTCAGGACCAAAAATTTCAGGTGATAAAATTGATTTAAGTCAGTTTAATAAGCCTAAAAAGAAAAAAGAAGAGAAAAAGAAAGACGATAAAGCAGCTCCTGGAAACAAGAAGAAGCGTCGTAGAATAAGCAAAGCAGGAGCTCCTGGTTCTGGAAACACAAATTCTCCAAGAGGAGGAAACGATCGTTTTAAAGGAAAGTCAGGTGCAGGAAAAGGAAGACGAAATATCGTTAAAGAAGAGCCTAGTGAAGAAGATGTGAAAAAGCAAGTTCGCGAAACTCTAGAAAAACTTCAAGGAAAATCAAACAAAGGTAAAGGTGCTAAATATCGTAGAGATAAAAGAGAGCAGCATAAAGAGCAATCGGAAATAGATCAAGAATTAGAAGCTGCTGAAAGCAAAATTCTGAAAGTAACAGAATTTGTAACAGCAAACGAAGTTGCAACTATGATGGATGTTTCGGTAACTCAAATTATTTCAGCATGTATGTCTCTGGGCATGATGGTTACAATGAACCAACGTTTAGATGCAGAAACTCTTAGTATTGTTGCCGAAGAATTTGGTTATCAAGTTGAGTTTATTACTGCAGATATTGAAGAATCAATAGAGCTAGTTGAAGACAAACCAGAAGATTTATTAGAACGTGCACCAATCGTTACAGTTATGGGTCACGTAGATCATGGTAAAACGTCACTTCTGGATTATATACGTCAAGAAAATGTAATTGCTGGAGAATCTGGAGGTATCACACAACATATTGGAGCCTATGGAGTTCAACTAGAAAATGGGCAAAAAATAGCCTTTTTAGATACACCTGGTCACGAAGCCTTTACTGCTATGCGTGCTCGTGGTGCTCAAGTAACAGATATTGCTATTATTGTTGCAGCAGCAGACGATGATATTATGCCACAAACTAAAGAAGCCATTTCTCATGCACAAGCTGCAGGAGTGCCAATAGTTTTTGCAATTAATAAAATCGATTTACCTGCAGCTAATCCTGAAAAGATTAAAGAAGGACTTGCTAATATGAATTTATTAGTTGAAGATTGGGGAGGTAAAGTTCAATCTCACGATATTTCTGCTAAACAAGGAACAGGAGTTAAAGAATTATTAGAAAAAGTATTGCTAGAAGCCGAATTATTAGAGCTTAAAGCAAACCCAAATAAACCAGCAGTTGGAACAGTTGTAGAAGCATT
>DFBO01000189.1:1732-9848 GCA_002366675.1 Flavobacteriaceae bacterium UBA3078 | reverse complement strand
GATTATGTGCTTGCAGGAAAGAATAGTGGAAAAGTAAAAGCCATGCATGATGAGCGTGGAAACGAAGTAAAAGAAGCTGGTCCATCAACACCTGTATCTATTTTAGGTTTAGATGGCGCACCACAAGCAGGTGATAAATTTAGTGTCTTTGAAGACGAACGTGAAGCAAAACAAATTGCAACAAAACGTACACAATTACAACGTGAGCAATCTGTTAGAACACAACGTCATATTACACTGGATGAAATTGGAAGACGTATTGCTCTTGGAGATTTCCAAGAATTAAATATTATTCTTAAAGGAGATGTAGATGGTTCTGTGGAAGCATTAACAGATTCTTTCCAGAAATTATCTACCGAAGAAATTCAAGTAAATATTATACATAAAGGTGTTGGACCAATTACAGAAAGCGATGTCTTATTAGCAACTGCTTCAGATGCTATTATTATTGGATTTAATGTAAGACCAATGGGTAATGCACGCCAAATAGCAGATAAGGAAGAAATCGATATTAGAATGTACTCGATTATTTACGATGCTATTAACGATCTTAAAGATGCTATGGAAGGTATGTTGTCTCCAGAGCTTAAAGAAGAAATTACTGGAACTGCCGAAATTAGAGAAATCTTTAAAGTATCTAAAATTGGAAGCATTGCAGGTTGTATGGTTCTTTCTGGTAAAATCTTTAGAAATTCTGGTATCCGTTTAATTCGTGATGGTGTAGTAGTTTACACAGGAGAATTAGCTTCATTAAAACGTTTTAAGGACGATGCAAAAGAAGTTTCTAAAGGATACGATTGTGGTATGCAAATTAAAAACTATAACGACATTAAAGAAGGTGATGTTATAGAGGCTTACCATGAAGTTGAAGTTAAAAAGAAATTGAAATAATTTCTAATATATATAGATAAAAAAAGCGACCAATTGGTCGCTTTTTTTTGTTTTAATAATTTCCCTTCTTTAACATAGTCCATATAGAAAAGCAAAAGAAACAATTAATTATATGTATTGTTGTGTTTAGTGTTTTATTTTAAACTAATCAATTCTCGTCCTTTTTCAGAATCAACTCTAAATAATTCATATCTGTTGTTCATCATTATTTCACCATCTTTATACATATCCATCCATACTTTAAATCCTGTTTTAGTTTTAAGTATATGATAACCATGCATATGAAATTCATCATGGTTAGAGGTATTACCTACTTCTCCAGTGCATAATAGATTTATATCTCCTCCTCCTGTACTTACTGCTATAAGCTTTGGTTGATTTTGTAATTGACAAAAATGACTGGCTTTTAATGTTTTATGTTCAACGTTATAAATGGTTAACATTTCTGTAGGTATATCAGTTCTTAATCTCTCAATAATTACATTATCTCTAGCGCTTAGAATGTATTCAAAGCCATATAAGTCGTTGTTGCCATCAAGTGTAGCAATCCATTCTCCTTCTAACTCTCTAAGGTAGCTCATTGCATCTTCTGTATTCGTAATAGAATCTTGGAATTCAGTTTTCTTGTTTGAACATCCGCTAATACTAATTAAGATTAAAAGCAAAATCAAGTGCATAATTAAATATGTCTTACTATTCATAATTTGGTTAATCAATAATTTTAATTAGGCTGTTTCTAACATTAATTATAACGTATTCTAAAAGTATAAATTAGCATAATACAACCACCATCAAACCCTTATTCCTTCTCCTTTTTAGGTTTAAAAATAAAGGCTGTAGGGAATTTGGCTTTCACTTTTACTAAAGCTCTATCTGCTTCAAGTCTGGTTCTAAAATTACCAACCCAAATTTTATAGTTAGGCGTTTCATAAACTAATTTCGAGCTTAAATTGATAGACATATTTCTAAAGGTGCTTTTAGATTTTTCTGCTTCTTGCCTGTTTCCAGAATAAATTTGAATTTTATATCTATCTGAAGCAGTTTCAGACTCATTCATTTCTTTCTTTATAGCAAGTAATTTATCAATTTCTTTGTCTTGATTGATAATTACTGTGCCTTGTTGTCCAAAACTTAAGTTGCTTACAAAAAGAATGCAAACAACTGTAAATGTGCTTATTCTTGTTTTTAATATTTTCATTTTCAACAATATTTAATACAAATGTAGACCTTATAAACTAATTATTATATCTATTTATTATTTAGAATTCCTCTAAATTACCAATTAACACTTCCCTAACATTTTCAAAATCGACTTTAAATGTTACTTTTGCGAGAGATTTTATAATTGTGTTTTTCATTCACATTAATGAAAAAATCATACCAAAGTTTAGACGTTAATTCAACCATTAATATGAAACAGGTGAGTAACCGTAAGTTAGGCAGAAATATTCTTAAATTAAGTTTTGTTTTTATTCTAACAATTTCAACTTCAATTTTCGCTCAAGATGGCGACCCAGAGAAAGGAAAATCTTTATTCAACTCCAATTGTGCTGCTTGTCATAAATTAGACAAGAAGATGACAGGTCCTGCACTTCGTCATGTAGAGCAACGTTTGGCAGATGAACAAGGTTTAGATAGAGAGTGGCTAGCAGCTTGGATTCGTAACAGTTCTGGCGTTCTTAAAACTGGAGATGCTTATGCAACTAAAATATATGATGAGTATGGTGGAGCGGCTATGACAGCTTTTCCTCAACTATCAGATGATGACATCAATCATATTTTAGCATATACAGCTCAAGAACCAGCAGTTCCAGCTCAAGTAGCAGGTGCAACTGGAGCAGCAACAACTGCAGAGCCTGGAATATCAAATCAAATAATTCTTGGAGCTTTAGCCTTATTGTTTGTGCTTCTTGCATTGGCTTTATTATTAGTAAGACGTACACTTACTCGTTTTGCTGAAGCTAAAGGTGTAGATGTTTCTGAAACAAAAGGAACTCCAATCTGGAAAGCTTTTGTTCAAAATCAATTTTTAGTATTAGTTACTGCTATCTTCTTATTATTAGCTAGTGGGTATTATTTATATGGTTTTATGATGCAAGTTGGTATAGATCAAGGATACCAACCTGTTCAACCAATTCATTATTCGCATAAAATACATGCAGGAGATAATGGTATCGATTGTAAATACTGTCATTCTTCAGCAAGAGTTAGTAAAACGTCTGGAATTCCATCATTAAATGTCTGTATGAATTGTCATAAGTCAATTTATGAAGTAGCAGAATCTACAGCTACCGAAGAGTATAGCAAAGAATTTTACGATGGCGAAATCCAAAAGCTATATGCAGCTGCTGGATGGAGTGATGCTGACCAAAAATATACAGGAGAAGCGCAACCTGTTAAATGGGTAAGAATACACAATTTGCCAGATTTCGCATATTTTAATCACTCACAACACGTATCTGTTGCAGGAATAGAATGTCAAACATGTCATGGTCCAGTTGAAGAAATGGAAATAGTTTCGCAACATGCTCCATTAACAATGGGATGGTGTATTAACTGTCACAGAGATACAAATGTGAAAGTAAAAGACAATGCTTATTATACTAAAATTCATGAAGAGCTATCTAAAAAGTATGGTGTAGACCAGCTTACAGTAGCTCAAATGGGAGGTTTAGAGTGTGGTAAATGTCATTATTAAAAAAACAAACAAGAAGTAATTCAATTATATAATATGTCATCAAACAAGAAATACTGGAAAAGTGTTGAAGAGCTAAACGAGAATAGCTCTATTGTTGAGACGCTACAACAAAATGAGTTTGTTAAAGAAATTCCTACAGATGAATTTTTAGGTGATAAAGATTCGTTAGAGAGTTCTAAAACAACACGTCGTGATTTCTTAAAATATGTTGGTTTTAGTACTGCTGCTGCATCTCTTGCAGCCTGCGAAGGACCAGTTATTAAATCCATTCCTTATGTAGTGCAACCAGAAGAAATAGTTCCTGGTGTTGCTAACTATTATGCAACAACTATTGCAGATGGTTTTGATTTCGCTAGCGTATTAGTAAAAACTCGTGAAGGTCGTCCAATTAAAATTGAAAACAATACTATGGCATCCACTAATGGTGGAGCAAATGCTAGAGTAAATGCTTCGGTTTTAGGATTGTACGATAGCTTGAGAATGCAAGGTCCAGTTAAAGGAGATAGTTATGTTTCTTGGGAAGATTTAAATGCTGAGGTGAGTCAAAAACTTACAGCTTTAAGTGGTTCTGGAAAACAAATCGTTTTGTTAACCCAAACTTTTGCTAGTCCTTCTACAACAAAATTAATAGCAGAATTCAAACAAAAATATGGTAACGTAAATCATGTGATTTATGATGCTGTATCAGAATCTGCTGCACTTGATGCTTATCAAGCAAAATATAATGAAAGAGGCTTAGCTAATTACGATTTCTCAAAAGCTGAAACAATTGTTTCTGTTGGAGCAGATTTCTTAAGCGATTGGCAAGGAGGAGGATTCGATTCTGGCTATGCAGCTGGACGTGTTCCAAATCATGGAAAAATGTCTCGTCACATTCAGTTTGAGTCTAATATGTCTTTAACTGGTGCTAATGCAGACAAACGTGTGCCATTAACTCCAAGCCAACAAAAATTAGCTTTAGCAAAATTATATAGCGAAGTTGTTGGTGGTTCAGTTTCAGTAGATTTACCAGAACATATATTAGACGCTGTAAGTAAAGCTGCTTCTCAGCTTAAAAAATCTGGAAGTAAAGGTGTTGTAGTTACAGGAATACAAGATGTAAATGCACAAACGGTTGTGTTAGAAATAAATGAATATTTAAATTCTAAAGTTCTTGATGTTTCTACACCAATTAAAACAAGACAAGGAAATGATAAAGCTGTAAATACTTTAGTTGCTGATATGAAAGCTGGTAAAGTTGGAGCAATTATTATGAGTGGTGTTAATCCACTATACACATTACCAAATGCTGTAGATTTTGCTGAAGGATTAGGACAAACAGACTTATCTGTTACGTTCTCTTTAAAAGCAGATGAAACATCTACGCAAACACAATATATTGCAGCAGCACCTCATTACTTAGAATCTTGGGGAGATGTAGAGTTGAAAAAAGGGCATTATGCTTTAATGCAACCAACTATTCGTCCGTTATTCGATACAAAACAATTTCAAGACGCTTTATTAAATTGGACAGGAAACGATGTTTCTTACCATGATTACATCAAGCAAACTTGGAATGAAAATATATTAGGTGGTTCTTCATTTAGTCAAGCATTACACGATGGTGTTTTTGTTTCTGGAACTCAAATGAGTGGATTGAATGGTTCTTCTACAGAGACTATTGAAACTACTACAACTGAAGTATCTGGTGGAAAAGACAGAACTTTAGTTGGAGGTATCATTCACGATGCTGCAGTAGGAGTTGGAATTAAAGAAGAGGATGAGTTAGAACAAGTTACTAGTACATCAACAAGTACAACTGAAAATTCAGGAAATGTAGCTGGATCAACTCTTTCAACTGTATCTGGTATTGATGCTGCAAGAGCATTAGCTTCTTCAACTTCATCTGAAGGCTTAGAGCTTACATTATACACTAAAGTAGGAATGGGAGATGGTCAACAAGCCAATAATCCATGGTTACAAGAATTTCCAGACCCTATTACAAGAACAACTTGGGATAATTATTTAACAGTATCGCAAGCAGATGCAGAACGTTTGGGTATTAAAAACACACATGTAGCTGATGGTGCATTAAACGGAAGTTTAGTTGAACTAACAGTAAATGGTGTCCCAGTAACGATTCCTGCATACATTCAACCTGGGCAAGCAATAGGATCTGTTGGTCTTGCTTTAGGGTATGGACGTAAAATGGGCTTAAAGGAAGAAATGCAAACTGGTAAGAATGCCTACCATTTTTACAAAGACTTTAATTCAGTTCAGTCAGATGTTTCTATAAGTGTTGTTGGTGGCGAGCATGAATTTGCTTGTGTGCAATTACACAATACGTTAATGGGTCGTGGAGACATCATTAAAGAAACGTCATTAGAAATATTTAATACGAAAGATAGATCTGTTTGGAACGCTGTTCCAGTAGTATCTTTAAACCACGCTGAAACACCAGTAACGTCTTCTGATGTTGATTTATGGGATGAATTTGATCGTTCAATTGGACATCACTTTAATTTATCTATAGACTTAAATGCGTGTACAGGATGTGGTGCTTGTGTAATAGCCTGTCATGCTGAAAATAACGTTCCAGTTGTTGGTAAAACAGAAGTACGTAGAAGTCGTGACATGCATTGGTTACGTATTGACAGATATTATTCATCTGAAGAATCTTTTGATGGAGATATTACTAAAAAGGAAGATACAAAAGGATTAGCAATTACAACAGCTTTAGGAGAAATGGAGCAAGCTTCAGAAAATCCTCAAGTAGCTTTCCAGCCAGTTATGTGTCAACATTGTAATCATGCACCTTGTGAAACTGTATGCCCTGTGGCAGCAACATCTCATGGTCGTCAAGGTCAAAATCACATGGCATATAACCGTTGTGTAGGTACAAGATATTGTGCAAATAACTGTCCTTATAAAGTGCGTCGTTTTAACTGGTTCTTATACTCACAGAATGATGAGTTTGATTACTACATGAATGATGATTTAGGACGTATGGTATTAAATCCAGATGTTGTTGTTCGTTCTCGTGGAGTTATGGAAAAATGTTCTATGTGTATTCAAAAAACACAAAAAACCATTCTTGATGCTAAGCGTGATGGACGTGAAATTAAAGATGGCGAATTCCAAACAGCATGTTCTTCTGCTTGTAGTAATGGAGCAATGGTATTTGGAGACATCAACGATAAAGACAGTAAAGTTGCAAAACTTTTAGAAGATAATCGTATGTATCACTTATTAGAAAGTATTGGTACTAAGCCTAATGTGCAGTATCATACTAAAGTGAGAAATACAACCGAAGCATAATAAAACGAATTAAGAAAATAATTATAAAAGGATTATGGCGTCTCATTACGAAGCACCTATTAGAAGACCTTTAGTTACAGGCGAAAAATCATACCACGATGTATCTGTGGATGTAGCAAGACCTGTTGAAGGTAAAGCAAACAAATCTTGGTGGATAGTTTTTTCTATAGCACTAGTAGCTTTTCTTTGGGGAATAGGATGTATCATTTACACAATATCAACAGGTATAGGAACTTGGGGTTTAAATAAAACCGTAGGTTGGGCTTGGGATATTACCAATTTCGTTTGGTGGGTTGGTATAGGTCACGCAGGAACATTAATTTCTGCAGTACTTCTACTTTTCCGTCAAAAATGGAGAATGGCAATTAACCGTTCAGCAGAAGCAATGACTATTTTTTCTGTTGTTCAAGCAGGTTTATTTCCTATTATCCACATGGGTCGACCATGGTTAGGATATTGGGTATTACCAATTCCAAACCAATTTGGTTCTTTATGGGTAAACTTTAACTCACCATTACTTTGGGATGTATTTGCAATTTCAACATACCTTTCTGTATCATTAGTTTTCTGGTGGACAGGATTGTTACCTGATTTTGCTATGCTTAGAGATAGAGCTATTAAGCCTTTCCAAAAGAAAATATATTCATTATTAAGTTTCGGATGGTCAGGTCGTGCAAAAGACTGGCAACGTTTCGAAGAAGTATCATTAGTACTTGCTGGTTTAGCAACACCATTAGTACTTTCAGTACATACTATTGTATCATTTGACTTCGCAACGTCTGTAATTCCTGGATGGCATACAACTATATTCCCTCCATACTTTGTTGCTGGAGCTGTATTCTCAGGTTTTGCAATGGTAAACACACTTCTTATTATTATGAGAAAAGTGTGTAACCTTGAAGATTATATTACTGTTCAACACATCGAATTAATGAACATAGTCATTATGATTACTGGTTCTATAGTTGGTGTAGCTTATATAACAGAGTTATTTATTGCTTGGTATTCTGGTGTCGAGTACGAACAATATGCTTTCTTAAACAGAGCAACTGGACCTTACTGGTGGGCATATTGGGCAATGATGTCTTGTAATGTGTTCTCTCCACAGTTTATGTGGTTTAAGAGACTAAGAACAAGTATCATGTTCTCTTTCTTTATATCTATTGTAGTAAATATTGGAATGTGGTTTGAGCGTTTTGTAATTATTGTAACATCATTACACAGAGATTA
>DFBO01000189.1:0-1673 GCA_002366675.1 Flavobacteriaceae bacterium UBA3078 | reverse complement strand
TTTTTCTTTGTGTTATTCTTATTATACTCAAGAACATTCCCAGTAATTGCACAAGCAGAAGTGAAAACTATTTTGAAATCTTCTGGAGAGCGTTATAAAAGCATAAGAGAAAGAGGAGATAGTTTAGTTGGTACAGGAGCAGATGAAAGAACTTCTGGAACTAAAGTTAATAAAACTAAAAACGACGAGTAGCATATGGAAACTTCAAAAGTAATTCACGCTATTTATACAGATGATGATGTCTTAATGTCTGCAGTTAAAACCGTAAAGGCTGAAAAACATCATATCGAAGAAATATATACACCTTTTCCAGTTCATGGACTAGACAAGGCTATGGGATTAGCTCCAACACGTATTGCAATTGCATCATTTATGTATGGTTGTGTAGGCCTATGCGTTGCTATTGTGATGATGAATTTTATCATGATATCAGATTGGCCACAAAACATTGGTGGTAAACCAAGTTTTAGTTATATAGAAAATATGCCAGCATTTGTGCCTATTATGTTTGAGCTTACAGTGTTTTTTGCTGCTCACTTAATGGTAATAACATTTTATTTACGTAGTAGAATGTGGCCATTTAAAAAAGCTGAAAATCCAGACCCAAGAACTACAGACGATCATTTCTTGATGGAAATAGCTGTTCATGGAAATGAAAATGAGTTAGAAACTTTACTTAAGGAAACTGGAGCAGTGGAAATTAGATTAATTGAAAAAGAAGAAGCACATTAATATTTTAATATGAAGAGCTTAATAAAAATAACAGTTTTAGCATTAGTACTTGTATCGTTTGTGTCTTGCCAAAATGATTCCAGACCTAACTATCAATTCATGCCAAATATGTATGAATCAGTAGGATATGAAACATACTCAGAATCACATGCTTTTAGAAGTGGTTTTGAAGCGCAGTTGCCAGTAGAAGGAACTGTAGCTAGAGGATATCTACCTTTTGATTATTCAAATACAATTGAAGATTTTAATTTGGCAAAAGTTAACTTAAAAAGCCCATTAGATTCTACTCAAGTAAATTTAGAAGAAGCTAAAGTTTTATACGATATTTATTGTGGAATATGTCATGGTAATAAAGGAGATGGACAAGGACAACTTGTAAAGAGAGAGAAAATACTTGGTATTCCTAAATATGATGACATAGGAAGGGCAATTACCGAAGGTAGTATTTATCATACTATTTATTATGGTAAAAACACGATGGGTTCTTATGCAAACCAATTAAATGAAGATGAACGTTGGCAAGTTGTTGCTTACGTATTAGATTTAAAAGCTAAATTAGAAAAGTAAGAAAGATAAAGATTAATATAGATATGTATACAATCTCAAATAAATTAAAGACATTTTCTATAGCCTTAATAATTTTAGGACTATTAGGCGTAGGATATGGTTTTATGACATCTCATAAATCTTTTGAAGACGTTGAAACCATGTTAGCAGAAGAAACTTCTCATGGTGGAGGTCATGGTGAAGAAGCTAAACCTCATGNNCGAATCACATGGAGAAGGAACTCATGGAGATGCTTCCGAAAGCCATGTTGATGCCCATAAAGAGCACATAGAACATGTACAACATCAAATTGCTAATAGACCTTGGTCAGCATTATATGTAGCTGCATTTTTCTTTTTCATGATATCTTTAGGTGTTTTAGCATTTTATGCTAT
>DFBO01000160.1 GCA_002366675.1 Flavobacteriaceae bacterium UBA3078 | reverse complement strand
TGCACTTCCATTATATTATCAAGGAATGGGAAGAAAAGAGCGTCAAGAAAAAGCTATGAAATATCTTGAAAAAGTTGGCTTAAAAGATAGAGCAGATCATTTACCAAGTGAACTTTCTGGTGGTGAAAAACAGCGGGTTGCAGTTGCACGAGCTTTAGCAACAAACCCTAAAGTAGTTTTAGCTGATGAGCCGACTGGAGCGTTAGATTCAGCAACTTCAGATTCTGTAATGAAATTATTGAAAGATATTAATCGTGAAGGAATGACCGTTTTTGTAATTACTCACGAAGAAGATATTGCTGAACAAACTGATAGAATTGTACGATTGAAAGATGGTGTAATTATTAGTGATGAAAAAGTTAATAAAAAAGTAAACGCTTAATTATGTTCGATTTTGACCGTTGGCGAGAGATTTTTCAAACAATAAGCAAAAATAAGCTTAGAACCGCTTTATCTGGTTTTACTATTTCATTTGCTATTTTACTTTTTACGTTATTGTTTGGTGTAGGTAATGGGCTGAAGCATACATTTGAGGAACAATTTGTAGGTGATGCTAATAATTCAGTTTATATAAGAGCAGGCAGAACTACCAAACCATATAAAGGGCTTCAAAGTGGTAGAAGAATTCAATTTAGAAATGATGATTCTAAATTTATGAATGATAAGTTTGAATATGAAATTCAATATTTTAGTCCAAATATTGAACGTAATATGCAAGCTATTTATAAAGGAGAACAAAATAGATATACGGTTAGAGGAGTTTATCCAGATTATCAGCCTTTAGAATCGGCAGTAATTCAAGATGGTAGATTTCTAACATATTTAGATTTAGAAAGGAGAGCCAAGGTTATTGCTATTGGTAGATTAGTTGAAGAAGATTTATTTGGTCAATTAAGCGCATTAGGTAAGAATATTAATATTGAAGGAATTGCCTATAAAGTTGTAGGTGTTTTTAACGATCCAGGAGGAGATAATGATGAACGTTTTATCTATACACCTTTTACAACTTTTCAAGGCATATATAAACCTAACGATGAGATAGATAGATTCGGCTTAACATTCAATCCAAATTTAAATATTGATCAAGCACTTGTATTTAGTAATTTATTAACAAAAATGCTAAAAGAGAAACATGATGTAGATCCTAGAGATCAAGGAGCTATACGTGTTCAAAATTACGCTGAAGGCACTAGAAATGTGCAGCAGTTTATGATGGTACTTAATATTATTATATTATTTATTGGGATAGGAACACTAATAGCCGGTATTATAGGGATTAGTAACATCATGGTATATATTGTAAGAGAACGTACAAAAGAACTCGGTATTAGGAAAGCTTTAGGTGCTACGCCAAAATCAATTGTTGGTATGATTATGATGGAATCTATTTTTGTAACGGCAATAGCAGGATATTCAGGTTTAATGATTGGTGTGTTTACATTAAAAGCTTTAGGGAAAAGCTTAGAAAAGTACTTTATCTTAAACCCAAGTGTAGAAACTTATGTTGTAGTTGGAGCAACAATTGTTTTGATAATAGCAGGTACAATTGCAGGTTATATTCCAGCTAAAAGAGCGGCAAGAATTAAACCAATAGTAGCATTAAACGACGAATAGTTATGAAATTTTTATTTGACTCAGATACTTGGCAAGAAATATACAGTAGTATTCGTAAGAATAAAATGAGAACTGGTATTACAATAATTGGTGTAATGTGGGGTATTTTTTTATTGGTAGTTTTATTAGGTGCTGCGAAAGGTGTTGAAAATAACTTTAATAAGTTATTTGGAAATTTTGCAACTAATAGCGTATTTGTATGGGCGCAACAAACAAGTAAACCATTTAAAGGGTTTCAAGAAGGTAAAAGTTTAACCTTAAAAATGTCAGATTTAGAAAGTATTAAAAATGAAATTGAAGGGTTAGAATTTGTTGTACCTCGCCATCAAACACAAGCAATGGCAATAAATAATTTTAAATCTGGAACTTTTGGAATTTTTGGAGATTACCCAGAGTTAGATAAAGTTCAGAAAAAAGATTTAGTTTATGGTAGATTTATAAATGATAATGATATCAAGGAAAAGAAAAAAGTTTGTGTTATTGAAGAAGAAATTTACAAACAATTATTTGATAAAGATGAATACCCTATTGGAACTTATATAAAGATTAACGATATTAATTACAATGTGGTTGGTATGTATAAGCAAGGACAAGTTGGTGGTGGAGGTTCACAGGGAAATATTCATATACCATTTACAACTTTTCAACAAGTTTATAATAGAGGTGATAGTATTGGATGGATGATGATTACAGGTGAAATAGAGTATGATATTTCACAAATTGAAGCAGATGTTAAATTATTACTAAGAAATTTACACAAAGTACATCCAAAAGATAAAAGAGCATTTGGTAGCTTTAATTTAGGTGAAAGAATTGATCAGGTTACAGGGTTTTTAAAGGGAATGCAATTTTTAACTTGGTTTGTTGGTATAGCTACTTTAATTGCAGGTGTTTTTGCTATTGGAAATATATTATTAATTACAGTAAAAGAGCGTACAAAAGAAATAGGAATTAGAAGGGCAATTGGAGCAAAACCTTGGGAAATAAAGCGTCAAATTATTTTAGAATCAGTATTCTTAACTAGCATTGCTGGGGCTTTAGGGATTATTTTTGGAGGTTTGGTTCTAATGTTAATAGATGCAACAATAGGAAGTGGACCTGAAGCAGCACTTACTAACCCAACTGTTGATATCCCTGTAATATTAATTGCAGCTTTAACACTAGTTGTTTTAGGAACACTAATTGGGTTAATTCCTGCACATACAGCAGTTAGCATTAGACCAATAGAAGCATTACGAGAAGAATAATAATTAAAAGAGAATAAAACCGAGAGTCAACACTAATGAGATGAATCATGATTAAATTTTAATACATAAAATTTTTGTGATGATGAATTTCGTTCGATTTTAAAAAACAATAAAAATAAAAAAATGAAAAAAACATTAATTTTTGGATCAATAGGAGTGGCATTGATAGCAGTTTTACTTTGGTTTGGAGCAAAAAACAGTAAATCTCCAATTCAATACGAAACTGAAAAACCTTTTAAAACTAATATTGTTAGAAAAACAGTAGCAACAGGTAAAGTAATTCCTTTAGAAGAAGCTGAGATTAAACCTAAGGTTTCAGGAATTATAGAAAATATTTATGTTGAAGAAGGGGCTGAGGTTAAAATAGGAGATTTAATTGCAACAATTAGAGTAGTACCAAATGTACAATCATTAAATAGTGCTCAAGGGAATGTTAAAACAGCTCAATTGAGATATGAT
>DFBO01000272.1:15201-30704 GCA_002366675.1 Flavobacteriaceae bacterium UBA3078 | reverse complement strand
CGTTATTCAAGCTATTGATAATTTCAATACTGATACTACTATTCCATTAGGATTGCATACAAGTGTTGATGGCTTAAATAATATAGCAATTGATAATTTAGAAAACTTATCAGATCAGATAGAAATATATGTTCATGACAGAGAACTAGACTATTATCATAATATAAGAACAAGTGCTTTTGAAATATTCTTACCAATTGGTGAATATTTAAATCGTTTTGAAATCACATTTGATAACGATCAACCATTAAGTACTCATGAGAACACTTTAAGCAGTTCTTTAAATGTGTTTTACAATAACACTCAAAATAGTATTATGATTCAAAACCCTAAATTAATTGAGATATCAAATATTCAATTATATAATGTACTTGGACAAGACTTACTAGACTCAAGTACTGTTGAATCAAAAAACCACATAGAGATAAA
The DNA here is from genome assembly GCA_002366675.1 of Flavobacteriaceae bacterium UBA3078. GTDB lineage: Bacteria > Bacteroidota > Bacteroidia > Flavobacteriales > Flavobacteriaceae > Xanthomarina. The sequence goes on along the minus strand of DFBO01000272.1, from coordinate 30,275 downwards.
AACAAAACCAATAAGTACTGGAACGTATATTATAAATCTAGAAACAAAAGAAGGCAACGTAATTACGAAAAAAGTACTGGTTAAATAACTTTAGAAAAAATATCATATAAGGTTTATTAAGTAGTTAGCCTTAGTACGACACCTCAAATTCATAAGAGAAAATGAGGTGNNAGGTGACTACCAAAAAAGTTTAGATTAAGTATATGTCTTTGAGAATGACATTACTTATAAATATCAATGTTTTCGATAAAAATGCAGATATAGAAATGAAAAAGTAAATATTGGTTGATAAACTCTAATTTTTTAAAAATTGTTTTCGAACCCATCCATTTAATGAAACAGTTTTGTTGCTTTCTATATATAACAAGGCTTTTAAAGATTCGGAAATAAAAAAAGGAGGTGCTCTTAAGAACATCTCCAGTTTTGTACTCAAGGTGGGAATCGAACCCACACTCCCGAAAGAACTGGATTTTGAATCCAGCGCGTCTACCAATTCCGCCACTTGAGCAAAGTAGAATGCAAAATTAGAAAATAAATTATCACAAACAATTAAAATTACTGCCTTTTATGCTTTTGGAGTTGAAATAAATTCCTAAATTTGCACCTCGTTTAACAAAAACAGTTTAATTCGTTACTAAACAACAGTTTAACAATGCCAAACGCTAAAATAGAAGCTAAAATTTTTACTTGTACTCAAAGTAAAGAACTTGCAATTAAAATTGCTGGTGCTTTTGGTGTTCCATTAGGTAATGTTATAACCTCTACTTATAGCGATGGTGAGTTTCAACCATCTTATGAAGAATCAATTAGAGGAACTCGTGTTTTTATTATAGGTTCGACTCATCCTGGTCCTGAAAATTTAATGGAAATGTTGTTAATGATTGATGCTGCAAAACGTGCATCTGCAAGACATATAACAGCTGTACTTCCTTATTTTGGTTGGGCAAGACAAGATAGAAAAGATAAACCTAGAGTACCAATAGCTGCTAAATTAGTAGCCAAAATGTTAGAAGTTGCTGGAGCTACACGAATTATTACTATGGATTTACATGCAGATCAAATTCAAGGGTTTTTCGAAAAACCTGTAGACCATTTATTTGCATCCACCATATTTTTACCATACTTACAAAGTTTAAAACTAAATAATTTAACAATTGCTTCTCCTGATATGGGAGGCTCTAAAAGAGCTTATGCTTATTCAAAAGCATTAGAAAGCGATGTTGTTATTTGTTACAAACAAAGAGAGAAAGCTAATATTATTTCTCACATGGAACTTATTGGTGATGTTACAGGCAAAAATGTTGTGCTAGTAGATGATATGGTTGATACAGCTGGAACACTAACAAAAGCAGCAGATGTTATGATAGAACGTGGTGCATTAAGTGTTCGTGCTATTTGTACACACCCTATTTTATCTGGTAAAGCTTATGAAAGAATTGAAAACTCGAAATTAGAAGAATTAATTGTAACAGATTCAATTCCTTTAAAACAACAAAGCAGCAAAATAAAAGTATTAAGCTGCTCAGAGCTTTTTGCAAGTGTTATGCATAATGTGCATTACAACAAGTCAATAAGTTCAAAATTTATAATGTAATTAATAATTAATATAAACACAAACAATGAAATCAATTACAATCAATGGATCTCAAAGAGAAAGCGTAGGCAAAAAAGCAACAAAAGCCTTACGTAATGCTGGTCAGGTTCCTTGCGTATTATACGGAGGAGACAAACCAGTACATTTTACAGCTGATGAATTAGCCTTCTCAAAACTAGTATATACGGCTAATGCGCATACAGTTGTAATTACCTTAGATAATGGTGAAACTTACAATGCAATTATGCAAGATATTCAGTTTCATCCTGTAACAGATAAAATTCTACACATCGATTTTTATCAGTTATATGAAGACAAACCAATTATGATGGAAATCCCTGTGCATTTTATTGGAAACTCTATAGGTGTTAAAGCTGGTGGAGTTTTACGTAAAAATGCTCGTAAATTAAGAATTAAGGCTTTACCAAAAAACTTACCTGATTTTATTGAGATAGATATTACGCCTTTAAAAGTTGGGAACAAATTATATGTTACAGCTTTAGAAAACGAAGCTTATAATATATTACATACAGATAATACTGTTGTTTGTCAAATAAAACGTGCAAGAGCTGCTGTAGTTGTTGATGTTGAAGATGAAGATGGTGTTGAAGGAGAAGAAGGAACTACTGAAGGAGGAGAAACTCCAGAAGGAACTGCAGAAACTCAAGAATAAACTTAACAGTTTAACTTATATTAAAGCATTCTGAAAATTTCAGAATGCTTTTTTTATTTTTACACAAATTAACAAAATGTGTAACTTCTTAAAAAACCTGTTTAAGAAAAGAACAACTGATGTAATTATTGATGAAAAAAACGCAATGAAAAAATTTTTAATTGTAGGTCTTGGTAACATTGGTGAAAAATATGCAAACACCAGACACAATATTGGTTTTAAAATATTAGATTATTTAGCTGACAAAGAATCTTTAACATTTGAAACTCAAAAATTAGGTGATTTAACTACTTATAAGTTTAAAGGAAGAACCTACATTTTATTGAAGCCAAGTACATATATGAATTTGAGTGGGAAAGCTGTTCAATATTGGTTGACAAAAGAAAAGATTCCAATTGAGAACCTGCTTATAATCACTGATGATTTAAATTTACCCTTTGGATCTCTTAGACTTAAAACCAAAGGAAGTGATGGTGGACATAATGGTCTAAAAGACATTCAAGATAAATTAAATACTACTAAGTATAATAGATTTAGATTTGGTATTAGTAATGAATTTGGCAAAGGCAGACAGGTAGATTATGTTTTAGGAAAATGGGATGACGATGAAAACACAAAGCTTCCAGAACGCCTAGATAAATCAATAGAATTGATTAAATCTTTTGCCACAGCTGGCATTAATAATACGATGAATACCTTCAATGGGAAATAATAAAAAGGGAAGCTAAATTTAGCTTCCCTTTTATTTATGCTTATTCAACAACAATCTTTTGTATTGTTTGTTTTTCTCCATCTGAAATTTTAACTAAATACATGCCTGCTTGTGCATTGTTTAATTGAATTTCCTGATTGAATCTAGAAGTACTTTCGTAAGTATTATTAAATATGGTACGTCCTCTTATATCGTAAACTTCAATGTTAATGTCATTATTAGAATTTAACATCACATTAAATGATCCATTATTTGGATTTGGATATAATGAAAAATCTTCAAAACTATTTTCTTCAATAGACATGGTTGGTTGAGTACATACATATATCGACCAATCATTTAAGATACCTGTAATTCCATCCCAATTATCTGTTATAGAAATGGTCCAATCACCATCACTATCCAAGCCATTAAACACACTTAAAGGCGAAGATGGGCTATAATCACCTGTTGTTACAGCACAATTAAATGCAGGAGATCCATCTGCAAAATTAACAACAATGTTGTCTTCATCATCACATTCTCTATTAAATACAGATGTAGCAGTTGTGCCATTTGGATGGATAATTTCAACTATTAAATCGTTAATCCAGGTATGTGACACATTTACACTTACAATCATACTTTCAATTATTCCTGAACTAGGAACGTTAATTGTATGAACTACTGGTGGTCCTGGATTACCATTACCTCCTGGACCATCTTGTATAGCTAGATTTAAATTTTGTGCAGAAGCATTAGTTGTGCAACTTGGACAAGCTGCTCCTGATACAACTGTAATATAATCTGTTATTGTAACTGTATCTGTTCCAAAAGAGTTAGTTGCCTCTAAAGTCACATCAAATGTTCCATCAGTAGCATAAGTAACTGTAGGGTTTTGGTCTGTAGAGGTAGCTGGTGTTCCACCTTGAAAAGTCCAAGACCAAGAAGTTGCTGTTGGAACTGTTTCATCCATAAAGTTTACTGTATTGTTTGTATCTAAACAAATCGATTCGTTATCTGCACTAAATGCTGCTACTGGAGGTCCAGGCAATGCTGGTAAGGTATAACCACAAGCAGATAAATTAGTGTGTATTATATTTATGTCTGCATTAGAATACCCTAAGTTTATGGCTGATTGGTATACAGCAACTGCTGCGTCGTTTTGACTTGAAGAGCCATTTGTCATTCCTAAACCTTCATAAAAAATCTTATCCATTTGCTGTTGTCCAATTTCATCCCAAACAGTCATTAAACAACTTGCCCAAATTTGACCGTCTGTATGTATTTGACCAACTAAACCGCCAGGGTAAGTCGCTCCATAATTTGTAATTCTTCCATTCCAACACTCATTGTGACCATCCCAGTTAAATACATAATTCCAAGCAGCATCTGCAGAAGTCCAATAACCATTAGCAATACTTATTCCTCTATTATAAGATTGTGCTACATAATCTCCACAACCTTCACTCAATCCATCTACTTGAGATAAACCTCCTGAAGTTACCCAATCATGCAGTCCATGACCTAATTCATGATGAATAACATCAGAATCCTCAGCATCATCTACACAACCTTCTCCAAATTGAAGCCTTCCTGAACCTGAACTATATGAAGAATTATCTGCTCCATCAAATCCATGTGGATCGTATTGAACACCTCCTGGATATTGATATGGCATGACATCACATCCTAAATCATCATTTATATAACCCATTAAATAATCAATATGATAATAGGTATTTACAGCCTCAAAAGCTTGATCTTCTCTATTAAAATTAAAATCTGGCGAATTTTGAGTAAATAACCCATTTGATGGAGTAGCCCAATCTGTAACTTCGGCACGAGGCCCAATTAATGAATATGTACCTCCAGTAAGTGTAATATCTCTTAAAGTGACACTAAATCTTGCTGCATCAAGAGATGCATTTGTGGCATCACCTCCATCTACATATTGTCCACCATAAGCTACAGTGTTTGATGATAATGGGTCTGGATTAAATACCATTCCTGTTCCATCAACCATCATAATTCTTTCATTTATTTCTGGCAAGTTTTTATCGTCATGATTGCAAGTTTCATCTTGCTCACAATCATTATAATCGCAATAGTATTGCGCCATATCTACAACCTTAAATATCTCCTCTGTTCTAGCATCTACAAACACATGCCATTCGCCATTAGGGTTATTAGACTCAATAGTTACCTCATGAGCTAAACGAGTCATTTTAGTGTTTTTGTAAACCATTAAACGACTGTCATTATAACTAATAGCTGTTGTAACATTCAAATATTCTTTTGCTAATTGATAAGCTCTTTCTTGAGAAACAGTTGGCTGAACGTTAGCCATATTAACATTTGGCTCATAACTATTCATTACAAATACTACTTTGTTTTGTGGAGAAATAGAAATCGTTAATTCGGATTTATTAACAGGATAATCTTCCGAATATTGACGATATCGTACTACAGAACCAGCATTTGTCGTTCTTGTGGCATGGTGATGTAAAGTTGAAATTTCGTTTTTCTTAATTCCAAATTTTTCAGATTCATGTTCTAAATAATACATAGCCATAGATTCTGGTGTCCCAGCAGGCACTTCATAATTTAAACCATAAATAGCTACTGGAATTCCTGAGCTTAAAATAAAACGTCCATTGGTTTTAATTTCAGTTTCAATTTTTTCATCTGCCTCAAGACTTATTTCAAAAGATCTCGTAGGCATTGGTTTTTGTGCCATTAGACCCTGATTAAATAGTAGAGCTATAGTAAATAATAAGCTCAATCTAAACAATGATGATTTGGTAGTTTTTAGTTGCATATAGTGATTGTTTTAAATTAATTCTTAAAAATATGAATATTTCTTAGTTCAGACATTTTTTATTTATTAAAATTTAAACATTCAATTAAGAGTCAATCTTTAGAATTTTAAATAAACTTGCTAAAGAATTGATGCTTATCAATCCTCTTTTTTTATTTTTGAAGAAATTAAGCGAAATTGAAAATTCTCGATTCTTTACCTTCAGATTTTAATTCGAAAACAGTAGTTACTATTGGCACCTTTGATGGTGTCCATGTTGGACATAAAAAAATTATCGAAAGGTTAGTAAAAACTGCAACAAAGAGTGATTTAAAATCTGTTGTTTTAACTTTCTTCCCTCATCCAAGAATGGTATTACAAAAAGATGCCGACATAAAACTTATTCACACCATTGATGAGCGAAGTCATATTTTAAAACAACTAGGACTAGATGTCCTAATTATAAAAAAATTCACGAAATCATTTTCAAGATTAACAGCTAAAGAGTTTGTATCAGACATTTTAGTTAAACAGCTTCATGCAAAAAAGATAATTATTGGTTACGACCATCATTTTGGTAGAAATCGATCTGCAAATATTGAAAATTTAAAAGCCTTTGGTGGTCAATTTGATTTTGATGTTGAAGAAATTTCAGCTCAAGACATAAATGAAGTTTCTGTAAGTTCTACTAAAATTAGAAAGGCATTAATTGAAGGTGATATTAAAACAGCAAATAAGTATTTAGGGAATTGCTTTATGCTTACAGGAAAAGTTGTTAAAGGCAAAGGTCTTGGTGCTACAATAGGTTTTCCAACGGCTAATTTACACATTGAAGAAGATTACAAATTAATTCCAAAACAAGGTGTTTACATTGCAAAAACTACAATAAATAATCATGTTGTTTATGGCATGATGAATATTGGATTCAATCCAACTATAGATTCTAACAACAAACAGTCTATAGAAATTCACCTATTTAATTTTAATGAGATAATTTATAATGAAAATTTGGTTATTGAACTTTTGGATAGAATAAGAGACGAACAAAAATTTGAATCGGTTAATGACCTTAAAATTCAATTGCAGGAAGATAAAAAAACGTCATTAAAATACATTAAAAAGTATCATGCTCGATAAACTACTATTTAAACAAATTGACAATAGTTCGCTTATTACATTCAGAATTATTTTTGGTCTTTTATGTTTTTTAGAGTCAGTAGGCGCCATTTTTACAGGCTGGATTAAGAGAACTCTTATTGATCCAGAATTCACTTTTTCATTTATTGGATTCGAGTGGTTACAACCACTTCCAGGAAACACCATGTATATCTATTATCTAATTATGGGTGTTTTTGGCTTGTTTATTATGCTTGGTTATAAATATAGGTTAAGCGCATTTATGTTTACCATTATGTGGGCAGGCACCTACTTTATGCAGAAAGCATCTTACAACAACCATTATTACTTGCTTATTTTACTTAGCGCATTTATGATTTTGCAACCAGCTAACAGATATTATTCTTTAGATTCAAAAATCAATCCGAATATTAAAAAAATATCTATGCCTAATTGGTGTCGATTCATTTTTATTCTTCAAATGTTTATTGTCTATACCTATGGCTCAATTGCAAAATTGTATCCAGATTGGTTAGACACGACGTTTATTGAAATTTTAATGAAAGGCAAGCAGCATTACCATATTGTTGGCGAGTTGCTACAAGAAAAATGGGTGCATTACTTTTTAGCTTATGGAGGTATTCTATTTGATGGCTTAATAATTCCGTTATTACTTTTTAAGCCTACAAGAAAATGGGCGTTTTTTGCATCTATCTTTTTTCACTTGTTTAATTCAATTGTTTTTCAAGTAGGTATTTTTCCATATTTATCTTTAGCTTTTATTCTTTTCTTTTACGAACCTAAAATTATTCATCGCATATTTTTAAAGAAGAAACCTTTTTATGTTGAAAATGAGGTAATTATCCCTTCATATAAAAACACATTTATAACAATCTTTTCAATTTATTTTATCATTCAGATTGCCTTACCATTAAGACATCATTTTATTGAAGACAATGTGTTATGGACTGAAGAAGGACATAGATTATCTTGGCGAATGATGTTGCGTTCTAAACATGGTTTTGCTACTTATAAAGTGGTAAACAATAAAACTCTTAAACCCACAATCATTAACCTAAACGATTATTTATCTAATAAACAAATACACATTGCATCAACAAAGCCTGATGCCATCTGGCAATTTTCTCAGCGTTTAAAAAACATCTATGCAGACAAAGGAGAAGATGTTTCTGTATATGTAGATTGTAAAATTAGCATCAACGGGAAACCTTACAAACAACTTATTGATCCAAATATAGATTTATCTGAAGAACCTTGGGACATTTTTAAACATAGCCATTGGGTTTTACCTTCAAAACAAAAAACATCTAATAATTAAACCTATATAGTAGGATTAAATCAACTGACAATTCCTTAAATTTGTCGCTTAAATTTTATTACATGTTACAAGTACCTTTTATTAGAGAGAATAAAGAATACGTTATAAAAAGATTAGCCATCCGAAACATAGATGCTACTCAAATGATTGATGATGTTATTTCTTTAGATGAAGAAAGAAGACAAGTACAAACTCAATTAGATAATGCACTTGCAGAATCTAATACTTTGTCTAAAGAGATTGGAAACTTGTATAAATCAGGTAAAGCTGCCGAAGCGAATGTTTTAAAAGAAAGAACAACAGAGCTAAAAGAAATTACTAAAGCCCTAACAGAAACGCTTAATGAAAAAATAGAGGCATTAAACCAATTACTTTATAAAATTCCTAATATTCCCCATCCTTCTGTTCCAAAAGGAAGTGCAGAAGAAGATAATGAAGAGGTATTTAAAGAAGGAGATATTCCTGTCTTACATAGCGAGGCTCTTCCTCATTGGGAACTAGCAAAAAAATATAACATTATAGATTTTGAGTTAGGAAACAAAATAACTGGAGCTGGATTTCCTGTTTACAAAGGAAAAGGTGCTAGATTACAACGTGCATTAATTGCTTATTTTCTAGATAAAAATACTGAAGCAGGTTATACTGAATACCAACTACCACTTTTAGTTAATGAAGCTTCTGGTTTTGGAACAGGGCAATTACCAGATAAAGAAGGACAGATGTATCATGTTACCGAAGACAACTTATACTTAATTCCAACGGCAGAAGTACCAGGAACAAATATCTTTAGAGATGAACTTTTAAACGAATCTGATTTACCAATAGGAATTACAGGTTACACTCCATGTTTTAGACGTGAAGCAGGAAGTTATGGAGCTCATGTTAGAGGTTTAAATAGATTACACCAATTCGATAAGGTTGAAATATTACGTGTAGAACACCCAAATCGCTCTTATCAAGCTTTAGACGAAATGGTAGAGCATGTAAAAACCATTTTAAAAGAATTGAAATTACCATACAGAATTTTAAGACTTTGTGGTGGCGATATTGGCTTTACAGCAGCATTAACTTTCGATTTTGAATTATTTTCAACAGCTCAAGACCGTTGGTTAGAAATATCGTCTGTTTCTAATTTTGAAACTTTTCAAGCTAACAGATTGAAACTTCGTTTTAAAAATAGCGATGGTAAAAATGAGCTAGCACATACCTTAAATGGTAGTTCCTTAGCTTTACCAAGAGTGCTTGCTGGTATCCTAGAAAATTACCAAACCGAAGATGGTATTGTAATTCCAGATGTTTTAGTACCATATACAGGCTTTAAAATAATAAATTAAAATACAGAATATTCCTACATATTTTGATGTTTTTTCGATAAAATGATCAAAAAAGACGTTGTTCAACGATTTTTTGGTCATTTTCTTTGTTTATCTAATTTTTTTCTTGAAGTTAGTAGTCCCAAAACAAAAACCTACTTATAATGAAAAATGTGAAACGTATTTTTCTGCTTATTGCTTTAATTGTTTTAGCTAATAAAGTTTTGTTTTCAGATTTCGAATTTCCTAAACCTGAAAATAACGCCATTACGATAGCTACAATAAAATAAATCAATTTGATTTAGTTGATATTGCCCCAATCGAGTATTTGAATCATGTTGAATAAACAATGGTTAATAGCACATATATTTTGGTTGGTAAATGCCTGAATAAACTTCAGGCATTTTTTTTATAATAATATTTACATTTTCTACTTAGCACATTTGTTATATTTACACAAAGTAAAGCTATGAGGTTATTTCTAATTTTAAGTTTTTTATTCTGTGTCAATATCTATTCCCAACAAGATATTGTAGCTGCAGAATATTTTAAAAACGGAGAATTTGAAAAGGCACTATTATCTTATAAAAGGCTATATAATAAAGCACCAAACAATAACTCGTATCTTTTAAAACTAGTAAAGTCTCATCAACAATTAGAACAATTGGATGAAGCCGAAACACTTCTTTTAAATCAAATATCTCGTGTTAATTATCCGCCATTATTAATTGAGTTAGGATATAATTATCAACTACAAAACGATTTAGTAAATGCCAATAAATATTATAATGATGCTATAAAGACATTAGATGAAAATCCAAATTATGTATTTGTAATTGGTAAAGGTTTTGAATACAGGTCCTTGTTAGATCAAGCTATTACAGCTTATGAAAAGGCAATGAAACTAAAACCAGAACTAAATTTTAATATCCAATTAGCTAGAATTTATGGAGACCAAGGTAATGTTGAAAAAATGTTTGATAGTTATTTAGATTTTGTCGAATTAAACGACACCTATTTAAATACCATAAAAAGAGCATTTAGTGAATTTGTTAGTGAAAATAGTGACAACGAGAACAACGTGATATTAAAACGGATTCTTCTAAAAAAAATTCAACAAGAACCAGATTTACTATGGAATGAAATGTTAAGTTGGCTCTTTGTTCAACAGAAAGATTATTCTAAAGCATTTGCTCAAGAAAAAGCCATTTTTAGTAGAAAACCGGAAAGTTTAAGCAGAATTGAAGAGCTTGCACATATTGCTTTAAATGATTCTGAACCTCAAGTAGCTATTTCTATATTTACCTACATATCAGATATTGCCCAAGATGTTGAAACTAAACTAAATGCCATTTATTATCTCATTGAAATTAAAACAAAAATAGCAACAATCTCAGAATACAATAACATTGTAAAACAGTATCAAGAAATTTTTAACACCTACGGAATGTTTACTCAAACATTTAACATTCAGAAATCTTATGCGCATTTTTTAGCCTTTTACAAGCATGAACCATCCGAAGCTATTACTAATCTAAAACAAACTTTAACTCTTCCACTTTCTTCATTTCAAGAAGCAGAAGCAAAATTAGAGCTTGGAGATATTTTAGTTTTACAAGAAAAGTTTAATGAAGCATTAATCTATTATACACAAATACAACGAAATTTAAAAAACAGTACCATATCGCAAGAAGCTCGATTTAAAGTTGCAAAAACAAGCTACTATAAAGGAGATTTTAAATGGGCTGAATCTCAACTAAAAATATTAAAATCTTCAACTTCGCAATTAATAGCAAACGATGCTTTAGAGCTCATGTTGTTAATTACTGATAACAAATTTGAAGACTCAACACAAACTGGACTACACCTTTATGCTAAAGCAGATTTATTAGCTTTTCAAAATAAAACAGACCAATCTATTCGTCTATTAGATCAGATTTTAAAAGAACACAAAGGAGAAAGTATTGAAGACCAGGCTTTGTTTAAACAAGCGCAATTATTTTATTTAAAACAAGAATACCAAAAAGCAGAAGAAAATTACCTTATTATAATTTCAAATTTTAGTGATGATATTCTTGCAGACGATGCTTACTTTTATTTAGCTGAACTCTATTATAAAAAATTAGAGCAGCCTGAAAAAGCAAAAGAATTCTACGAAAAGATTGTATTTAATTACGAAGACAGTATTTACTATGTTGAAGCTAGAAACAATTTTAGATTGCTTCGTGGTGACGTAATAAATTAATACTATGATAATAGCTGAAACATCGAGACTAATAATCTCAAAAATTACTTTAGATGATGCTCCCTTTTTTTTAGAATTAGTAAACACGCCTGGTTGGATTAAGTTTATTGGAGATCGAAAAATAAAAACATTAAAACAGGCTCAAGAAGCCATAAAAAATGGCCACCTTAATAGTTACCAAACTTATGGTTTTGGTTTTTATAAATTACAACTTAAAGAACAAAACAATAAGACTATTGGCACTTGTGGACTAATAAAACGAGACAGCATAGATTATGTAGAAATAGGTTTTGCCATGCTCCCAGACTATGAAGGTAAAGGGTTTGGTTTTGAATCTTCTAAAGCTATTTTAGAATTAGCAAAAAACCAGTTTAATATTAATGAAATCTCAGCAATAGCATTGCCGACAAATGTAAATTCAATTAAATTATTAGAAAAATTAGGTTTATCTTTTGAAAAAAGGGTAAAACCTTTTGAAGATGACGAAGAACTTCTGTTATTTGTAAAAACGCTATAAATTTTAAGATGATAATATATAATGTAACTGTAAATTTAGACGAAAGCATCCATGAAGATTGGTTAATTTGGATTAAAGAACACATTCCAATGGTGCTTTCTACTGGTAATTTTACTGAAGCCAAGTTAACGCGAGTACTTGTAGAAGAAGACATGGGAGGCTTTACATATTCTATTCAATACAGAGCAAAATCCAGAAACCATTTAGAAGATTATTATACAAATCATGCAGATGCTTTAAGACAAGATGGATTAAAACGTTTTGCTGATAAAATGCTAGCCTTTAGAACTGAACTAGAAATTATAGACGAATTTTCTGTAAGCTTTAAATAGCTACTAATCTCGTCTTTACTTTAATCAATTTATATAACTTATTTTTACAACTTAAACATTCGCTAATTCGTGGCAAAACACTCTAATCAACATCAGGTAAAGGCAAAAAAGTTTTTAGGACAGCACTTTTTAAACGATGAAAATTTAGCCGAAAAAATAGCAAACTCACTTTCTTTTAAAGGATATAATCACGTATTAGAAATTGGACCTGGAATGGGAGTACTAACCAAGTATCTTCTTAAAAAAGATGTAACCATACATGTAATAGAAATAGATAGAGAATCGGTAGAATATCTTAAAAACAACTATTTAAATTTAGCCAACAGAATTATTGAACAAGACTTTTTAAAATATGATTTAAACCAAGTCTTTAACAATGAGCCCTTTGCTATTATTGGAAATTATCCTTATAATATTTCCACTCAAATTGTTTTTAAAACTTTAGAAATGCGAGATCAAATTCCTGAATTTTCTGGCATGTTTCAAAAAGAAGTAGCCCAACGTATCTGTTCTAAAGAAGGTAGTAAAGTTTATGGAATTCTTTCTGTATTAACTCAGGCTTTTTATGATGCTGAGTATTTATTCACAGTACCACCAAACGTTTTCAACCCACCTCCAAAAGTTGATTCTGGAGTTTTATTATTAAAAAGAAAAGAAAATTTCAAACTTGCTTGCAATGAAAAATTATTGTTTAAAGTAGTCAAAACTGCTTTTCAGCAAAGAAGAAAAACACTTCGTAATAGTTTAAAAACACTGAATTTAAGTGATAATTTAAGAGAAGATAGTATCTTTGGAATGCGTCCAGAACAATTAAGTGTCAGCGAATTTATTAAACTAACTTCATTAATAGAGAACGATATAAATAGTTAAATCCTTTGTCTGAAGAAATAGAAAACATACAATTTGAGTTAACCAATGAGCTTGTAGAACAAGTTGAACACCTTATTGAGCAAAAAGACGATAAGGAACTTCAACCCTTGTTAAAAGAGTTTCATTATGCTGATATTGCTGAAATTCTAGACGAATTAGATCTTGAGGATGCTGTTTATGTTATTAAACTACTAGATTCCGAAACGACTTCAGATATTTTAATGGAGCTCGATGAAGACATTCGAGAAAAGGTCTTAAAAAACTTATCTTCAAAAGAAATTGCCGAAGAAATTGAAGAGTTAGATACTGATGATGCTGCAGATATTATTGCCGAATTACCCGAAAATCGTCAACTTGAAGTTATCTCCCAAATTGAAGACCAAGAGCACAAAGCAGAAATTACCGAACTTTTAACTTATGATGAAGATACTGCTGGTGGACTTATGGCTAAAGAGCTTGTAAAAGTTTATGAAACTTGGACAGTTGCTGGTTGTATGCGTAGGATAAGAGGACAAGCAAAAGATGTTACAAGGGTTCATTCCATTTATGTAGTAGACAAACAAGATAGATTGATTGGAAGACTCTCTCTAAAAGATTTAATTACTGCCAAAAGCGAGCAAAAAATAGCTGAAATATCAAATTCCAATGTAGACTCTGTAAATGTACATGATGATGCTGAAGATGTAGCAAAAGTGATGCAAAAATACGATTTAGAAGCCATACCTGTTGTAGATGAAGACATGGTGCTTCTTGGTAGAATTACAATCGATGACATTGTAGATGTTATAAAGGAAGAAGCAGACAAAGATTACCAAATGGCTGCAGGTATTACACAAGATGTTGAAGCAGATGATAGCATTTTTGAACTTACTAAAGCACGTTTACCATGGCTTGTTCTAGGCTTATTTGGTGGCTTAGGAAGTGTTTTTATTATGAAAGGTTTCGAAAACGTTATGGAAACTGTACCATCATTATTCTTTTACACACCTTTAATTGCTGCAATGGCAGGGAATGTTGGTGTACAGTCTAGCGCTATTATTGTGCAAGGTATTGCTAACGACAATGTAAAAGGAAGTATAGTGCATAGACTATTAAAAGAAATTGGCTTAAGTTTAATTAATGGTTTAGCGCTAGCAATTTTAGTCATCCTTTTTGGTTTTATAATTCAACAAGAATTCATTGAAAGCCTTGCTATTTCTGTATCTATGATGTCTGTAATTGTTGTTGCAGCTCTTGTAGGAACCTTTGTCCCAATTATTTTAGACAAACGTGGCATCGATCCAGCCATTGCAACTGGTCCTTTTATTACCACAAGTAATGATATTCTTGGCATCTATTTATTCTTCGTTCTTTCTGGCTTAATAATTGGATTCTAAACACTTTAGCTTTCTTATATTTATAATATGAAATCAATAAATCTTGAAGAAAAGTTTACAAAATTTTCTAAAAACTGGCATCCACACCAAATTGCAGTTGTGGATAATATGCAAGTTATTTTAGCGAAGCTTAAAGGCGAATTTGTTTGGCATAGTCATGACAATGAAGATGAATTGTTTCAAGTTATAAAAGGAACACTTTACATGC
>DFBO01000272.1:5710-15179 GCA_002366675.1 Flavobacteriaceae bacterium UBA3078 | reverse complement strand
AAAAAACTCAATCGCATTATCCAATAATATAATTTTGTCATGCTGAACTTGTTTCAGCATCTCATAATTTGTTTACTTTTACAAAATAATTAATGAGATTCCTGTCTTCGCAGGAAGGAAACATGAAAATACTTCACTTAGATACAAACCATCCACTATTAATAAATCAACTCAATGATTTAGGCTTTCAAAATGATGAAGATTATAGTGCTTCAAAATCTGAAATAGAAGCTAAAATTTCAGAATATGATGGCATGATCATTCGAAGTCGATTTACTATTGATAAACAGTTTCTAGATGCAGCTTCAAACCTAAAATTTATTGGTCGTGTTGGTGCAGGTTTAGAAAATATAGATTGTGATTATGCCGAAAAAAAAGGCGTTTATCTTATTTCTGCACCTGAAGGCAATAGAAATGCAGTTGGAGAACATAGTTTAGCCATGCTACTTTCACTTTTTAATAAACTAAACAAAGCAGATTTAGAAGTAAGAAATGGTAAATGGTTACGTGAAGATAATCGTGGTATTGAACTTGACGGAAAAACTGTTGGCCTTATTGGTTATGGAAACATGGGAAAAGCTTTTGCAAAAAAATTGCGTGGTTTTAACGTGGACGTATTGTGTTATGATATTAACGAGAATGTAGGAGATAAAAATGCAAAACAAGTCTCATTAAAAGAGTTTCAAGAAAAGGTTGATGTAGTAAGTTTACATACACCTCAAACGCCATTAACTTTAAATATGATTAATAGTCACTTTATTAATCAATTTAAAAAATCTTTTTGGTTGTTAAATACAGCACGTGGTAAAAGCGTTGTTACTGAAGATCTTGTTAATGCCTTAAAATCTGGAAAAATATTAGGAGCTGGATTAGATGTTTTAGAATACGAAAAAGCATCTTTCGAAAATTTATTTAAAAAAGATGTCACATCGAGCACAGTCGAGATGCCTGAACCTTTTAAGTTCTTAATAAAAGCCAACAATGTTATTTTAACACCTCATGTTGCTGGCTGGACAGTGGAAAGTAAAGAAAAGTTAGCCCAAACTATCGTCGATAAAATTAAAGCTTTTGTCATTCAGAACGAAATGTAATGAAGTGATGAATCTATATAAAAAGATTCTTCGCCTTGCTTTGAATGACACTATCAAGATTTTTTTTATTTTAGAACATGAAAAAAACAGTTCTCGTTTTTGGCTTGCTTATTTTAGCTCTTCTTTTACTTTTTCAATTTAGTAAGTATGCATTAATTTCAAATAATTTACAAATTGAATTAATCATTACCATAATTGCAATTGTTTTCTTTGTTATTGGTGTTTATATCAATAAAAAAAGTTTAAACAAATCTAAAATCCCTTCAACAGAAATAAATCAAAAGAAAATTGAAGAATTAGAACTCAGTAAAAGAGAATACGAAGTGCTTCAAAAAATATCCGAAGGTTTATCTAATAAAGAAATAGCTGAAAAATTGTTTCTATCTGAAAGCACTATAAAAACACATGTATCAAATCTTCTTTTAAAATTAAATGCAAAAAGACGTACACAAGCTGTACAAATAGCAAAAGCGTTTCAAATAATATAATTTTACTATTTTTAGACTAAAGCATGACCATTTTAGTACTTTAGTATGAGCCTTTCTTCTCACCTTTCATCTACTTTTGACTAACTAATAAAAACATAAATTAAAATGAAAAACACAGTAATTAAGTATGGGCTTTATGCATTAATAAGTGGCTTTGTATTATTCGGATTGCCTTTTCTTTTCGGAATGGGTGTGAATTTCGATTATGGAGAACTCGTTGGCTATACATCAATGATCCTATCTCTTTTATTTGTCTACTTTGGTATTAAGCACTATCGTGATAAAGTAAACGAAGGGAAAGTGTCTTTAGGAAAAGCTCTAGTAATTGGTATGCTTATAGCTTTATTCTCTGCAGCTGGAGTCGCTTTATTTGATTATATCTACACCACTCAAATAAATCCTGATTTTGCAAATGAGTACATAGCGTATTCTATTGAAAAAATGGAAGCAACGTTACCAGCAGAAGAAGTGAAAATAAAAAGTGCAGAGTTAAAACAACAAATGAAAGATTATGGAAGTCCAAGTTTTATGGCATTCATGATGTTTGCATCTGTAATAATTCTAGGATTTATTATATCTTTAATCTCAGGACTCATTTTACAACGAAAAAACTAAAACATTATATTATGCAGTATAAAGCAGATTCGCCTGAAGACTATATTAATCAGTTGCCAGAAGATCGAAAAGCTCCAATTACAAAATTAGATGATATTATTAAAAAGCATATGCCAAAAGGTTTAGAAGCTGGAATGGGTTATGGTATGTTAGCATATTATGTGCCTAAATCTATCTATCCAGATGGTTACCATTGTAAACCATTTCCTCCATTACCTTTTATTAATTTAGCTTCTCAAAAGAATTTTATTGCACTTTATCATTCTGGAATGTATGCTAAAAAGGAGTTGTATGATTGGTTTGTATCAGAATATCCTAAGCATTGTAAATACAAATTAGATATGGGAAAAAGCTGTGTTCGATTTAAAAAAATAGACGATATTCCATACAATTTAATCGAACAGCTTGTACAAAAAATGTCTGTAGAAGAATGGATAGATATTTATGAAACGAACATAGGTAAGTCTTCTAGCAAATAAAAACGAGCTCAAGAATCTGCTTTAAATAATAAATAAGATGAAAAAACGTGTAACAGGAATTGGAGGTTTATTTTTTAAAAGTAAAGACCCAAAAGCTTCTAAAGATTGGTATAAAAAACATCTAGGTTTTAATACAAATGATTATGGTTGTACCTTTTGGTGGAAAGATAAAGATGGAAAAGATTGCTCAACGCAATGGAGCCCTTTTGCTCAAGACACCAAATATTACGAACCTTCCAAAAAGGACTTTATGTTTAACTATCGTGTAGAAAATCTGCAAGAATTATTAGAAACTTTAAAAGAAGAAGGTGTAACAATTGTAGGCAAAATGGAAGAATATGATTATGGAAAATTTGGTTGGATTTTAGACAACGATGGCAACAAAATAGAACTCTGGGAACCTATAGATAAGGTTTTTAAATAAACAGTTAAGAGTCATTATTCTGTTCAGAAAGTTTCTGTTCTAATTCGGCTTGAAACTCCTCCATAACAGGCCTTACTGTACTTTCTGGTAAATCGGCGATTTTTATATACATCAAACCATCAACTGCATTATTAAATAAAGGATCTACATTAAAGGCAACCAATTTAGCATTTTGCTTAATGTACTTTTTAAGTAAAACAGGTAAACGTAGAGCTCCTGGTTCTACCTCGTCAATAATTTTATCGAACTTGTTTAAATCTGCTTCCGTTTCATCGAAAACAAAATCTTTATCTGCATCTTTCAGTTTTACTTTAAATTCCTTTTTAGGGTGTACATATTGAGCAATATAAGGATCGTAATAATGAGACTTCATAAACTCTATCATTAACGATTTAGAAAAGTTTGAAAACTGATTACTAATACTTACACCACCAATTAAAAACTTATGTTCTGGATAACGTAAAGTTGTATGGACAATACCTTTCCAAAGCAAAAATAATGGCATGGGCTTTTGTTGGTACTCTTTTATTATGAAAGCTCTTCCCATTTCTATGGATTCGCTCATCATTTTAAATAATTCAGGTTCGAATCTAAATAAATCTTGAAGGTAAAACCCATCGATACCATGATTGGAAAAAATCTGTGAACCAAGTCCCATTCTATATGCACCAGCCACAAGTTCTTGCTCACTATCCCAAAGAAACATGTGATGGTAATAAGTGTCAAAAGTATCCAAATCTATTGCTTCATTGGTTCCCTCTCCTACTTCTCTAAAAGTAATTTCACGTAACCTTCCAATCTCTCTTAATATATTTGGAATCTCTTTTGATGTTGCTAAAAACACTTCATAATTTTTACTTTGCAACAACCTGCAATTTGCTTTTCTAATAGCCTCAACCTCTTGATTCATAACCTCTTTAGAAATTGGTGTTGCAATTCTTTTTGGAGGTTTTGGAACTTTTAATGTAGAAGAAATATTACTTAAAACATTTTCTTTTTCATCAAATGAATTAGACAGCATGTACGTTTTCTTCCTTAAGAATTCTGAAAACTCTTCAAGACTTTGATGCTCTTTTTGGTCTGTAATAGAAATAGGTTTCCCTATCCTTACTTTAATGGTTCTTCGCTTTTGGGTTAGCAGCTCCGAAGGTAATTTTGCTGTTCTAAAGGTATCACTAATTCTAGATAACTTATAAAAAAGAGAGCTGTTCTTTGCATGAAAATAAATTGGAACTACTGGAACTTCAGCTTTTTTAATAAGCTTCATAGCAGCTTCTTCCCAAGGTTTATCTACTAAAAGCTTTCCATCTTTATAAGTTGATACTTCACCTGCAGGAAACACACCTAAAGGATGACCATCTCTTAAATGTGTAATAGCATTTTTAAAACCTGCAATACTAGACTTGACATCCTTTCTGTCTTCAAAAGGATTTACTGGCATAATATAGGGTTTTAAAGGCTCTATTCTATGTAACAGAAAATTGGCTATTATTTTAAAATCTTCTCGCTGTTCAAGCATTAATTTTAAAAGCAAAATACCATCTATACCACCAAGAGGATGGTTTGAAACTGTAATATAGGCGCCATCTTTAGGTAAACGTTTTAAATCTTCTTCAGGAATTTCGAACTTAATTTGAAACTCTCCTAAAATACCATTTAAAAACTCTAGCTTTTCTAAGTGCTTGTTTCTATTATAGATCTTATTGAGCGTAGATATTTTAAGTACTTTCATTAATATCCAACCAATAAAAGTCCCTATAAATCCATAAGAATCTAATTGAATGGCTTTAGCTACTTCTTTGGCTGTAACTAACCCTTTATCTGATTGGTTGCTCATAAATACAAATGTAGTGAAATAGTTTATTTAGTAACTATTTGCATCGTTTCATGCGTTAATTGTTTAAGTAACACTTCTTTACCCTTTTCTAGTTGATTTATTGCAGCTTCATTGTAATGTCTAATGGTATATAAAGACACATTTTCGTTACAAGTTACTTTAAATTTTGCTTTTAAATGTTGCAATAATTTATCTAAATTTTGATACATATTATCCACACAAACAGAAAAACTAATGGCTGAATTTTGAATAACATCTACTTTCATTTTATATAAATGTAACAGCTTAAAAATCTCACTAATATTACCTTCAACTATATATGAAAAATCTAACGAGGATAATGAGATTAATACTTGATTCTTCTTAACAATAAAACACGGAATTTGTGGATCAAGCCCAACTTCTTTACAAACTATGGTGCCTTTGTTTTCAGGTTCTAAAAACGATTTCACATACAATGGAATTTCTTTTCGTTGTAGTGGTTGTAGTGTTTTTGGGTGTATAACCGAAGCGCCATAAAATGCTAACTCGATGGCTTCACGATAGGATATTTTATGAAGCAACTGAGCATTTTCAAAATAACGAGGATCGGCATTTAAAACACCTGGAACATCTTTCCAAATAGTAACACTCTCAGCATTAAGACAGTAAGCAAAAATAGCAGACGTATAATCACTTCCTTCTCTTCCTAGTGTTGTTGTAAAATTATTAGAGTCACTCCCTAAAAACCCTTGAGTTATATTTAAAATACTTCTATTAAATTGTTTTGAAATTTGTGCTTGAGTTATTTCCCAATTAACATTAGCGCTTCTATAATAATTATCTGTTTTAATATAATTTCTTACATCCAACCAATTGTTTTTAAGACCAACTTCGTTTAAATATTCACTTATAATTGTGGTTGAAACCATCTCTCCAAAACCAATAACCTGATCGTAAACAAAATTATAATCTGGAGATTTATTAGTCTCTAAAAACAAGGTTAGTTCATTAAAGAAAGTATTTACTTTTTTAAACGTATGATGCTGTTCATTTTCAAATAAATCTAGTAAAATAGCATTATGAAATTTTTTAACCTCCTGTATTGAGCTTTGTAATTCACTTTTATTATTGAAATAATTAGTAATCACAGCTTCTAAAGCATTGGTTGTTTTTCCCATGGCAGAAACTACAACCAAGGTGTTTTTATAACCCGTTTTATTTAAAACATTTACTAAATTTTTTACACCTTTGGCATCTTTAACTGATGCACCTCCAAATTTAAATACTTGCATTATAATTTCGATAAATATGCTTTAATTCCCTTTTCGTCTAGTTGAACCACATCCCAATCTCTCATAACATTGGCTCCTTTTTTTTCGTAAAACTCTATAGCAGATTGATTCCAATCTATTACTTCCCAACTAATTCGTTTAACACCTATTTGATTTCCATATTTAATTACTTCATCTAGTAATAAAGTCCCTAAATTATTTCCTCTCATACTTTTACTAACTATCAAATCTTCTAAATGTAAAACAGAACCTTTCCAAGTTGAATAACGCCTATATACTAGAGCAATTCCTTCTATTTTATTATCTACTTCAGATACAAAACAATGAAATTTAGGAGAACTTCCAAAACCATCACGTTTTAAATCTTCTACTGTAACTTCTACGGCTTCTGGCTCTTTTTCAAATACAGCCAATTCCTTAATTAAATTAAGAACAGCATTCATATCTTCAATTTTAGCTTCTCGAATAGAAATTTTCATATAAAAAATTTGAGCTAAAGATAGTTTAAAGTTGCCTATTTTGTATTATTAATCCGTTTCGAAAACGTTGTAGTTTGTTAAAAAATACGATATTTGCAATACTAACAATACAATATAACTTCATGTCAAGAAAAAATCAAACTTTAGGAGAATTTATTATTGAGAATCAAGCATCTTTTAAATATACTTCTGGAGAATTATCTAGACTAATTAATTCCATTCGTTTAGCAGCAAAAGTGGTTAATCATGAAGTTAATAAAGCAGGGCTTGTAGATATTATTGGTGCTGCAGGAGATACGAACATTCAAGGTGAAGATCAGCAAAAGTTAGATGTTTATGCTAACGAAAAATTTATTCAAACTTTAAAAAACAGAAATATTGTTTGTGGAATTGCAAGTGAAGAAGAAGACGATTTTATTTCCATTAACAGTCAAGATGAAAATCATCAAAATAAATATATCGTACTTATCGATCCTTTAGATGGTTCTTCGAATATTGATGTAAATGTATCTGTAGGTACTATTTTTTCAATTTATAGACGTGTTACTCCTGTTGGAACGCCTGTAACTATTGAAGATTTTCTTCAAAAAGGGAATCAACAAGTTGCTGCAGGCTATGTTGTTTATGGTACCTCCACCATGTTGGTGTACACTACTGGAGATGGCGTGAACGGATTTACCCTAAATCCAGCCATTGGAACTTTTTACCTATCTCACCCAAGTATGGAATTTCCAGAAAATGGAAACATCTATTCTGTAAACGAAGGCAACTACATTCATTTCCCTCAAGGAGTTAAAGACTATATTAAATATTGCCAAATGGAAGAAGGAGATAGACCTTACACTAGCAGATATATAGGCTCTTTAGTTTCAGATTTTCATAGAAATATGATTAAAGGAGGTATTTATATGTATCCTAAAAGTTCTAAAAACTCAAACGGAAAATTACGATTGCTTTACGAATGCAATCCTATGGCTTTTTTAGCAGAACAAGCTAATGGAAAAGCAAGTGATGGTTATACAAGCATTATGGATATTGAACCAAAAGAATTACACCAACGAGTACCTTTTATTTGTGGGAGTAAAAATATGGTTGAAAAAGCTGAAGAATTTATGCGTAATGCTAAATAACTTCTTCAATATATAATATAAAAAAAGCGAGCTAATAGCTCGCTTTTTTTATTTAAGTACAGAATATATTATCTATTCATATTTCTTATTTCTTCAATAAAAGTATCTAAACCCACACCATTACTAACTAAAGTTAATGCTTTATCAACTACATATTTTACGTTATCTGGAGAAAACCCTAAACCTACTGCAATTTTTCTAAGTACAAATTCTTCATGTTCTCCCTTAATATGATCTACATAAACCATACGAGATAAATCGTATAAACGCTCTAAACGTCTATCATACGATGTTGGAGGATTTATTGGGTGAGACTTATAACCTTTAAGGATTTCTTTATACTTGTTTTCGCTAATGTCTAAGTTTCGAGCCAAACGATCTAAAAACGCTTTCTCTTCATCTGTAATAATTCCATCGTCCATAGCCACTCTAACAATTGCTGCAAAATGGTCTTCGTTGCGTTTTTTAAATCCGCTATCAAATAAATCTAAAAATGACATATCTTCTTGTTTTTAAAAGTCGTGCAAATATAGTTAAAGTTACTACCTTTTTAAACTAAAAAAAATCTTTTTTTAACTGCTTAAAAAAGAAACCAATTCTAGAAATAAATTCATTACTTAATTAATTACTAAACTTTATATTTGCAACTCTAAGAATTGAAGATTCAAAAATAAATTGTCTTGAGCAAAACTCTTCTCTCGCAAAAATATGCACAGGCTTTGCAAACGCAAAATCTGCAAACTGCTATTGCCAAAAATCAAAGTAAAACACATTTAAAAGGTCTTGTAGGCTCTTCGATTTCTTTTATTATTACTGAAACTTTTAAGCAGGCAGACAAACCATTTCTATTAATTTTTAACGACAAAGAAGAGGCTGCTTTTTATCTTAACGACTTAGAATTGTTACTCAATGAAAAAGACGTTTTATTTTATCCTGGAAGCTATAGAAGACCTTATCAAATTGAAGAAACAGATAATGCTAATGTGCTTTTAAGAGCTGAAGTTTTAAACCGAATTAACTCTCGCAAAAAACCTGCCATTATTGTTACTTATCCTGATGCTCTTTTTGAAAAAGTAGTTACCAGAAGAGAGCTTGAAAAAAACACCTTAAAAATATCTATTAACGATAATCTATCTATTGATTTTGTAAACGAAGTTTTGTTTGAATACAAATTTAAACGAGTAGATTTTGTAACAGAGCCTGGTGAGTTTTCAGTTCGAGGTGGTATTGTTGATGTATTCTCCTTTTCACATGACGAGCCTTATAGAATAGAATTTTTTGGAGATGAAGTAGATAGTATTCGAACCTTCGATGTTGAAACACAACTTTCTACGGAGCAAATTAAAAAAATAAGCATCATTCCAAATGTTGCTAATAAATTTTTGGAAGAAAGCAGACAGAGTTTTTTAAACTATATCGCTTCAAAAACTGTGGTTTTTACTAAAAATAGTGATTTGTTATTTTCAAGAATCGATGATTTCTTTGAAAAAGCTGTAGAGGCATTTAAAAATTTATCATCTGAAATAAAGCATGCCGAACCTGAAGAATTATTTTGTAATTCAACTTTATTAAAAAAACAATTTCTGGATTATACAGTTGTTGAATTTGGGACACAAAGTGTCTTTTGTAATTCAGAGCATAGTGAAGAATCT
>DFBO01000272.1:0-5667 GCA_002366675.1 Flavobacteriaceae bacterium UBA3078 | reverse complement strand
CCAATTATATAGCCTGTTCAAGCGAACAACAAGCTAAACGATTTCATGATATTTTTGAAGATGTTGAACAAAACGTTCATTATAAAACCATCGTGTTATCTCTCTATCAAGGATTTGTTGATAACGAAAATAAAATTGTTTGTTATACAGATCATCAAATTTTTGAGCGTTACCATAAATTTCATTTAAAAAATGGGTATGCAAAAAAGCAGGCTATTACTTTAAAGGAGCTCACAAATCTAGAAATTGGCGATTATGTCACACATATAGATCATGGAATTGGTCGATTTGGTGGTTTACAGAAAATTGATGTTGAAGGTAAAAAGCAAGAAGCTATAAAATTGGTTTATGGCGAACGCGATGTCTTATATTTAAGCATTCATTCGTTACATAAAATCACCAAGTTTAATGGTAAAGATGGTAAGCCTCCAAAAATATACAAATTAGGATCTGCTGCTTGGAAAAACCTGAAACAAAAAACCAAATCCAGAGTTAAAGAAATTGCTTTTAACTTGATTCAAGTGTATGCAAAACGTAAGTTAGATAAAGGGTATCAATATAATCCCGATAGCTACATGCAACTGGAATTGGAATCTTCATTTATTTACGAAGACACACCAGATCAAACCACAGCAACTGCAGATATTAAAACAGATATGGAAAGCCAAAGACCCATGGACAGATTGGTTTGTGGAGATGTTGGTTTCGGTAAAACCGAAGTCGCTATTCGTGCAGCTTTTAAAGCTGTAGACAATGGCAAGCAAGTAGCTGTTTTAGTGCCAACAACCATATTAGCTTACCAACATTCTAGAACATTTAAAGAACGCTTAAAAGAATTTCCTGTAACTGTAGATTATTTAAATCGCTTTAGAACTGCTAAGGAAAAAAGAGAAACTTTAGAAGGTTTAGAGGCTGGAAAGGTGGATATTATTATTGGCACACATCAGTTAGTAAATAAAAATGTCAAGTTTAAAGATTTAGGCTTATTGATTGTTGACGAAGAACAAAAATTTGGTGTTGCAGTAAAAGAAAAATTAAAAACACTCAAAGAAAATGTAGATGTTTTAACACTTACAGCTACTCCAATTCCTAGAACGCTTCAGTTTAGTTTAATGGCTGCTCGTGATTTATCAATAATAACAACGCCTCCACCAAATCGGTATCCTATAGAGAGTCATGTTATTCGTTTTAGTGAAGAATCTATAAGAGATGCTATTACTTATGAAATTCAACGTGGTGGACAAATTTTCTTTATTCACAATCGTATTGAAAACATCAAAGAGGTTGCTGGAATGATTCAACGTTTGGTTCCTGATGCGAAGATTGGTATAGGTCATGGACAACTAGATGGTAAAAAACTTGAGACTTTAATGCTGGCTTTTATTAATGGTGAATTTGATGTATTGGTAAGCACAACAATTGTTGAAAGTGGGCTCGATGTTCCAAATGCAAACACCATTTTTATTAATAATGCCAATAATTTTGGTTTAAGCGATTTACACCAAATGCGTGGACGTGTTGGACGAAGCAACAAAAAAGCTTTTTGCTATTTTATTACTCCTGAATACTCTGCTATGACTGAGGATGCAAGAAAACGTATTACAGCGTTAGAGCAGTTTTCTGAACTTGGTAGCGGTTTTAATATTGCTATGAAGGATTTGGAAATTCGTGGAGCAGGTGATTTACTTGGTGGCGAACAAAGTGGATTTATTAATGATATTGGCTTTGATACCTATCAGAAAATTTTAAACGAAGCCATTGAAGAACTAAAAGAAAATGAGTTTAAAGATTTATATGAAAACGATGGCAAAGAAAAAGAATACGTAAAAGATGTGACCATCGATTCCGATTTCGAAATGCTTTTTCCAGATGATTATGTGAATAATATTTCCGAACGTTTAAATCTATACACGCAATTAAATAACATTAAAACTGAGGAAGATTTACAAAAATTTGAATCTGAAATTATAGATCGTTTTGGAGAATTCCCAACACAAGTGGTCGATTTATTAAACAGTGTGCGTATAAAATGGATTGCCACTAAAATGGGACTTGAAAAAGTAGTGATGAAACAAGGAAAACTAATAGGCTATTTTATAACAGATCAAAAAAGTGGTTTTTATCAAAGTAGTGGTTTTACAAAGGTTTTACAATTTGTACAACAAAACCCTTCTGCTTGCAAAATGAAAGAAAAACAAACCAGAAATGGCTTAAGGTTATTACTTACTTTCGAAAATATTAAAACTGTAAAACAAGCTTTGGTAGTTTTAAAACCAATCGTTAATTAAAAGTGATAAAACGCATTTTCTAAATGTTCAATATCAAATTGATTTTCAGTTTTTACTATAGCAATTATATCAAAACGGACTTCTACATCTAAATCATTAGCTAATATATATTCGTCGATGGCTTTAACTAAATTTCTTATTTGTTTTGGTTTTACGAAATCTTGAGGGTTTCCAAAATCCACAGTTGAACGTGTTTTAACTTCAATGATGGCTAACACATCAGCCTTTCTAGCAATAACATCTACTTCTGCTTTATCAAATCGGTAATTTTGAGCCACAATCTTGTAGCCATTTTTTAATAAAAAATCTACTGCAAGTTGTTCTCCTTTTTTACCTAGTTCGTTGTGTTGTGCCATGTTCACTTTCCACAAAAGCAGGAATCTCAATTATTAATAATATCTATCTAAATATAAGAAATTATAAAAGATTTCAAACCAGTTAATCTTGTAATCTAAACAATAAAAAAGGTGCATTTAAAAATGCACCTTTTTTAATTTCTATTATTTTTTAATAATACTTATCTGATTTATAAATTTTTAAGAGGGTGAATTACAACTAGACAAGTTAAACTCAGAATACATGGCCCAACTATTACCTGAAAATTCAGATCCTTCAGCCCAAGCTGTTTCTCCACCTGTAGGTCCTTCAACCTCAGCATGAGCAGCAAAACAGTAATTATCTCCTATATCTGTTATCGGAATAATATATACCACTTGATGTGGTGATTCATAATAAGGTTCTGTAAATTCAAAATGTCCAATTTGTGGATTACCAGAACCTGTTGTTGGGACCCAGCCTTCTTCACAAACACCTATACTTAAATGCGTTGTACCTAGAGTCCAATCTTCATTTGTTGTATAAGTAACTATTAAGTTACTTCCGGCAACATCTATTGTTACTGATCCTGCAGAATGATGCTGTCCAGCAATCAGATTTGTATAAACACAATGTTCTCCATTATTGGGGTTTGTATCAGGTAATTCTGAAGCTTGAACCTTAATTTTCTTTTTTTGATTGTATTGCTCATCTAATTGTTCATTCGAACAACCTAAAAGAATCGATAAGAACAATACAGCCATAACACTAGTAAGTTTTTTCATGATTTGTAGATTTTGGGGTTATTTACTTCTAATGTAAAAAAGTCTATCGACTATACCACAATTTAATCGTTGAACGGTGTAAAAAACATTTATTTTAGATGTATTTTCTTACAAAAATCGATGAACAGCACTTTTAAGATAGAAGAATATATAATTTATTAAATCCTATGCATTTATTTTAGAGAAATGCTAGAAAGCTAAGTAGCTTAAATTTAATTAATAGTTTTTTGCCATTTCGAACAAAGTGAGAAATCTCATTTTTCAAGAATATAAGAGTGTTCGTTTTACTCTAAGTGACAAACGTTATTTTTCAAAAACTACGGTTGTTTTATTTTTTTCAACTGTCATTTCAATTGATCTGCCTAAAATCATCGCGCGATTATCTTTTTCGTGTCCAGCTGGCATATTAAAAGCAATTGGAAAAGTATAATCTGCAAGAGCATCTAAAATTAATTGCTCGACAGACGTTCCCCAAAGGGTTGTGTTTTTTCTCATTTTACTCATATCACCTACCAGAACTCCAGCACAATTATCGAAATATCCTGCACGTTTTAAACTTTGAAACATTCGGTCTATATGATACTTATACTCACCTATTTCTTCAATAAACAATATTTTTCCACTGGTATCAATACTCGTATTAGACCCTAACATGGTATGCAACATGGTTAAATTTCCACCAACCAAAGGCGCTTTAACTGTTCCAACTCTATTATATTCAGATTCTTTTAATGTGTAGCTTAAATCCTCCCCAAAAATAGCCTTTTTAAAGGTTGATATTGATTCTGGAATATCGTTTAAATCGTCTGTTAAACTGGTACACATTAAGGCGTGTACGGTTTCAAAACCTTCGTTATGAAACTGATTGTGTAAGGCTGTAATATCGCTATAACCTATCAACCATTTTGGATTTTCTCTTAGTTTGGTATAATCCAATTTATCTAAAATTCTAACGGTTCCATAACCACCACGAGCACACCAAATGGCTCTTATAGTTGGATCATCCATCGCTTTTTGAAAATCTTCACAACGTTCTTCATCTGTTCCGGCAAAATGATTGTCCTTGCTAAAAACATGGGTTCCAACAACCACATTCAAACCCCAACTTTTAAGCAAGTCTTTTGCTTGCTGTACTTGGCCTGTTTTATTTTTTAATATTCCTGAAGGTGCAACAATAGCAACTGTATCGCCAGCTTTTAAATATAGAGGTCTTATCAAAACTTGTGTTTTATTTGTTAGTGTTTCTTGTGCTGAAAGTGTCATTTTTCCAAATAAAAAAACCAAACAGAACAAAGGTAATATTAAAGTGTTTTTTGTCATATTGTAAATGTACATTTTTTTTATAAATAGCTTTTAAAATGTGTACTTTTGTAGCTTCAAATTTAATTGACATTCATTTGTCTCCTCGAGCATTATTAAAAACTAAAATATATTTTTGTTTGAAAATAAAAGCGCAGCTTAAGAGAGGTTTTAAAGTAGGTCTCGACTGCGCTCGACCTGACATAAACGATTAAAATGAGTACTCCAAAAAGATATACCATAACGGCTGCTTTACCTTATACAAATGGACCAATCCATATTGGACATCTAGCAGGTGTTTATGTGCCAGCAGATATTTATGCTCGCTATTTAAGATTAACAGGAAACGATGTTGCTTTTATTTGTGGAAGCGACGAACATGGTGTTCCTATTACCATTAAAGCAAAAAAAGAAGGTGTTTCACCTCAAGACATTGTAGATAAGTATCATGCGATTATTAAAAAATCGTTTGAAGATTTTGGTATCTCTTTAGATAATTATTCTAGAACTTCAGCTAAAATTCATCATGATACAGCATCAGAATTTTTCACAACTCTTTATAAGAAAGGGGAATTTATAGAAGAAGTCACAGAACAATTGTACGATGAAGAAGCTAATCAGTTTTTAGCAGATAGATTTGTAGTTGGAACTTGCCCGAAATGTGGTAATGAAGAAAGTTATGGCGACCAATGTGAGAATTGTGGAACAAGCCACAATGCCACAGATTTAATCAATCCTAAATCTGCTATTACAGGAAATGTTCCAACCTTAAAACAAACAAAACACTGGTTCTT
This sequence comes from Flavobacteriaceae bacterium UBA3078, assembly GCA_002366675.1. GTDB lineage: Bacteria > Bacteroidota > Bacteroidia > Flavobacteriales > Flavobacteriaceae > Xanthomarina. Next base: position 186 of record DFBO01000272.1, on the reverse strand, counting down.
GCCTTTAGATAAGCATGAAGATTTTTTAAAAGAATGGATTTTAAAAGGTCATAAAAAAGATTGGAAGCCAAATGTTTACGGACAAGTAAAATCTTGGATTGACGATGGATTACGTCCAAGAGCTGTCACTAGAGATTTAGATTGGGGAATTCCTGTGCCTCTTCCAGATGCCGAAGGTAAAGTCCT
>DFBO01000022.1 GCA_002366675.1 Flavobacteriaceae bacterium UBA3078 | reverse complement strand
AATTTGATTTGGTTCTAGGTCTTGGAGTAGAAGTTGATTTAGGTCTTGGAGTAGAATTTGTGCTAACTCCAGGTCTCGTTGTAGTTCTAGGTTTTGTTGTTGTTCTAGGTCTAGTGGTAGTTCTTGGATTTAAAGAGCTACTACTTGTATTATTACCTCTCACTCTTGGAGTTGCTGTTGCATAACCTAAAGAGTTTCCTCTAGTTCTTGTTCTACTATTATATAAGTTTGAATTTCTTGAGCCATAGTAATTATTACCATAATAGTTGCCTCTTCGGCTTGAGCTGTAAGCTAAACCTCTTCCTCCATAAGCATAATATCCACCTCCATAGTATCCACCGTAATATCCATAATATGGAGTTGGGCAAAACCATGGATTGTAGTATCCCCATCCATAGCTATATGGATAATATGAATAGCCATAATACCAAGGGTTGTAATATCCCCAATTATTATAACCATAAGAAAAACCAGTATTAACAGTTATAGAGATACTACTATTTTCTTCTCCCCAACCAGCATAACTTGCATATTCAGTATCTACAGAATCTTGTGCTACTGTGTAATCCCCTTCGTAATCATCAACATCAGTAAATATTTCATCTTCCTCATCTTCTGGTAATTGGTATTCTAAAGATTTTTCCTTGAAGTAATTTTTATAAAAAGTATTGCTACTTGATTCAGGATCAGTTTGGGCAACTTCTTCTTGATATTCAATAGTTGTATCAGAATTATAAATACCATCATTATCTTGTCCTGCATATTGAGAAGAGCCACAAGAGGCTAAAACAATAAAAATGCTATATACAGCTATGAATGGTGTTTTAATGGAAAAGGAGTTATTATTTTGCATATCTCTTAGATTTTATTGTTGAACATAACAAAAATAGTTAGTTTTGCTGAACTATTTTAATATTTAACATAGACACAATATTTGTGCCAAAACCCTGTATATGAGCAAAAAACTTACAAGTAGAGCTGATGATTACTCAAAATGGTATAACGAACTTGTTGTAAAAGCAGACTTAGCAGAAAATTCGGCAGTTAGAGGTTGTATGGTAATTAAGCCTTATGGTTATGCTATATGGGAAAAAATGCAAGCTGAATTAGATAGAATGTTTAAAGAAACAGGACATCAAAATGCCTATTTTCCATTATTTGTGCCAAAAAGCTTATTTGAAGCTGAAGAAAAAAATGCAGAAGGTTTTGCCAAAGAATGTGCTATTGTTACTCATTATAGATTACAAAATGATCCAGATAATCCAGGAAAATTACGAGTAGATCCTGAAGCAAAACTAGAAGAAGAACTTATAGTAAGACCAACAAGTGAAGCCATTATTTGGAGTACCTTTAAAGGTTGGATTCAATCTTATAGAGACTTACCATTATTAATTAATCAATGGGCAAATGTAGTTCGTTGGGAAATGCGTACACGTTTATTTTTACGTACGGCAGAATTTTTATGGCAAGAAGGGCATACGGCTCATGAAACAGAAACAGAAGCAATACAGGAAGCAGAATTAATGAATAATGTCTATGCAACTTTTGCTGAAAATTTTATGGCAATTCCAGTTATTAAGGGTTTAAAAACAGAAAGCGAACGTTTTGCAGGAGCTGTTGAAACCTATTGTATTGAAGCATTAATGCAAGATGGTAAAGCTTTACAAGCTGGTACATCTCATTTTTTAGGGCAAAACTTTGCCAAAGCATTTGATGTTAAATTTACTTCAAAAGAAGGAAAACAAGATTATGTTTGGGCAACATCTTGGGGTGTTTCAACAAGGCTTATGGGAGCGCTTATTATGACTCATAGTGATGATCATGGATTGGTATTGCCTCCAAATTTAGCTCCAAATCAAGTAGTGATTGTTCCAATATATAAAACAGATGAACAATTAGAAGAAATTTCCAAAATTGCAAATCAAATGATGAGCGATTTAAGAGCAAAGCATGTATCTGTAAAATTTGATAATAGAACAACTTTAAGACCAGGAGCAAAATTTGCACAACACGAATTGCAAGGAGTGCCTTTAAGGATTGCTATTGGACCTAAAGATTTAGAAAATGGAACAGTTGAATTAGCCAGAAGAGATACCTTAACAAAAGAGATAATTGCTTTAGATGATTTAACAACTAAGGTAGAGGGTTTAATGATAGAAATTCAAAATGCACTTTACAAAAAAGCACTTGATTATAGAGACTCTCATGTTACATTGGTAGACAATTTTGATGACTTTAAAAATATTTTGGATTCCAAAGGAGGTTTTATTTCTGCTCATTGGGATGGAACAGAAGAGACGGAATCAAAAATAAAGGAGCTTACAAAAGCAACAATTAGATGTATTCCAACAGATGAAGAGGATGAAAGTGGTGTTTGTGTCTATACAGGAAAGCCTTCAAAACGTAGAGTATTGTTTGCAAAAGCATATTAAATAAAAATAATTTTAAAAAAGACAGCCTAGCTATTGCAACATTTAAAAATAGTTGTATTTTTGCATCCGCAATGGAAACATTGAAAGTTATTTGAAAAGAATTGCAAATTTATAAAGTAAGATATATATTTGCATTCTCAAAAACAAAAATGGCCCGTTCGTCTATCGGCTAGGACGCCAGGTTTTCATCCTGGTAAGAGGGGTTCGATTCCCCTACGGGCTACAATTTTTATAAAAGAAAAGATAATAAAATGGCAAATCATAAGTCAGCATTAAAAAGAATTAGAAGTAACGAAGCTAAGCGTCTTAGAAATAAGTATCAGCATAAAACAACACGTAATGCAATTAAAAAATTACGTGATTTAGAATCTAAAAAAGAAGCAGAGACAATGTTTCCTAATGTAGTTTCTATGATTGATAAATTAGCTAAGAAGAATATTATTCATGCTAACAAAGCAGCGAATTTAAAATCTAGCTTAACTAAGCACGTAGCTGCTTTATAAGATATAAACATATTTTATAAAAGCCTTTCAATTTAAATTGAAAGGCTTTTTTTGTTTTATACTTTTTTACTTTTATAAAATTAATTCCAATAAAAAAAGCCTTGACTTAGTCAAGGCTTTAATTGCCTATATAAGAATGAGTTTTTATAAATTATCCATTCATAGATATTAAAAACTCTTCATTATTTCTTGTTTGCTTGAATCTATCGTTAATAAATTCCATAGCCTCAACAGGATTCATATCTGCTAAATATTTACGCATTACCCACATTCTTTGGATAGTTGTATCATCTAATAAAATATCATCTCTCCTTGTGCTAGAAGATGTAAGATCGATTGCAGGGAAAATTCTACGGTTAGATATTTTTCTATCTAATTGTAACTCCATATTACCAGTACCTTTAAATTCTTCAAAGATAACTTCATCCATTTTCGAGCCTGTTTCTGTTAATGCAGTTGCAATAATAGTTAATGAACCACCATTTTCAATGTTTCTGGCTGCACCAAAGAAACGTTTTGGTTTGTGTAAAGCATTTGCATCAACTCCACCACTTAGTATTTTTCCTGAAGCTGGTTGAACAGTATTATATGCTCTTGCTAGTCTAGTTATAGAATCTAAAAGAATAACCACATCATGACCACATTCAACTAGTCGTTTTGCTTTTTCTAATACGATATCTGCTATTTTTACATGTTCATGTGCCTCTTTGTCAAATGTAGACGCAATAACTTCACCACGTACATTTCGTTGCATGTCTGTAACCTCTTCAGGACGTTCATCAATCAATAAAATCATTTGATAAACCTCTGGATGGTTTGCAGCAATAGCATTAGCAACATCCTTTAATAGCATGGTTTTACCAGTTTTTGGTTGCGAAACTATCATGCCACGTTGCCCTTTTCCTATAGGTGAAAACAAATCCATTATTCTTGTAGAAATAGTGCTCTGTCTTTCAGCTAAGTTAAATTTTTCTTGAGGGAAAAGAGGTGTTAAGTGTTCAAAAGAAACGCGATCTCTAACAACATCTGGACTTTGACCATTAATTTTATTAACCTTAATTAAAGGAAAATATTTTTCTCCTTCTTTTGGAGGTCTTACGTTTCCTAGAACAGTATCCCCTTTCTTTAATCCAAATAAACGAATTTGAGATTGAGATACATAAATATCGTCTGGAGAGGATAAATAATTATAATCAGATGAACGTAAAAAACCGTAACCATCTTGCATAATATCTAAAACTCCTTCACTTTCAATAATCGCATCAAATTCAAAGTCAGGTTCTCGATACTTATTTCTAGTATCTTTATTACCATTAGAATTGTTTTGCTTTTTATTTTGATTAGGATTTTTGTTCTCTTTTTTCTGTCTATTTTGATTGTCATTTTTTGGATGACTTCTTTGCTCTTCCTTAGCAGTATTCTCTTTATTTTGCGCAGTATTAGTTGTAGATTGTTGTTTTGAAACTGGGTTATCTACTTTAGGAGCTTCCGGTTTTGCACTTTGAGGTGTATTATGAACAGGTTTTTTATTTTCTGTTGCTGGACGTTGTACCCTTTGTCTTGGTCTTTTGTCTTGAGCTCTCGGAGTTACTTTTTTTTGCTCCACTTTCTTAGGCTCAACTTTAACAACGTCTTTTACTGCTTTCGGATTTGCGGCTTGTTGATCTAGTATTTGATATACTAAATCTAATTTTTTTAATGAACGATACTTAGGAACATTCAGTTTTTTAGCTATGTCCTGTAACTCAGGAAGCTTCATTTCTTTTAATTGTGCGATTTCAAACATTGATGTTGAATTGAATATTTGTGTTAAATATTAAATTTTGAATTTTTCTGAAAAAAATTGATTTTATTCTGAAGAATTAATAGCTTACAACTGTGATAGTTGTAATTTGTTATTGCAATTATACAACTTTATTTTATTTATTTAAGTTAATTTATAAAAAGAAACTGTTATTTTTGTGCCTTTAAAATATATAATTAATGCTTCAAAGAATTCAAACTATTTATCTATTAATTGCTGCAGGTGTTTCTGGAGGGCTTATATATATGTTTGAATTATGGGTCACACCAGAAAATGTAAAAGTTTATGCAGATGATGTTAATTACATTTTTGCATTGTTTCTTGCGTCAGCGTTTTTTTCAGTATTATCAATTTCAAGATTTAAAAACAGGAAATCTCAATTTATGTTGGGACGACTTAACATTATATTAAACTTTTTTTTACTAGGATTATTTGTATATCAATCTCTAAATTTATCTGGAGAGACTGTTGTTTCTGAGAAGGGTATTGGGATTTTTCTTCCTATTATTTCTATCGTGTTTTTGGCATTAGCCAATAAGGCCATTAAGAAGGATGAAGATCTCGTAAAATCTGTAGATCGATTAAGATAAGCCTATCATCTTAGTAGTATTAGTGCGTAAACCCAAGGTGAAGATCTTGGGTTTTTTTGTTATCTATTTTCAAATTCAATCACTTCTAAGTCTTTTATATTACTTCCATCTATTACAAAACGAAGCATTGTTCGTGCTTTATGAAAGCCATATTTTCCAACAGCTCCAGGATTCATATGTAATAAATTCAATTTTTTGTCTTGAATAACTTTAAGGATATGTGAATGTCCACAAATAAACAGGTCTGGAGGGTTCTTTCTTATAGCCTCTCTAATCCTAATATCGTATCTATTTGGATAGCCACCAATATGCGTTATCCAAACATCAACATCTTCACATTTAAATCTGTTGTTTTCAGGAAATTCTGCTCTAGCTTCTGTGCTATCAATATTCCCAAAAACAGCTTTTAATGTCTTTAGTTTTTTAATTTCATCGGTTACTTTTAAATCTCCAATATCACCAGCATGCCAAACTTCGTCAGCTTGTTTTACATGTTTTAATATGGCGTCATCTATATAACTGTGAGTATCTGAAAGGAGAAGAATTTTCTTCATATTTACTTCCCATAGAGATGGGAATCTTATAATTTTATTTAACGTTTATTTGAAATTTCAAGAAAGATTAAAATTCTATCTTTGCTCTTCACAAAAATAGCATTTTAGCTTGAGATATTTTTTAGAACTTGCATATAATGGAAAGGCTTATCATGGTTGGCAAATACAGCCAAATGCAATTTCTGTACAAGAAGTTATTGAAAAAACGTTGTCTACGCTTTTAAACGAAACCATTTCTATTGTTGGAGCTGGAAGAACAGATGCTGGTGTACACGCCAAACACATGTTTGCTCATTTTGAGACTGAAGCAGAGTTTGAGGTTAAAGATTTTATTTATAAACTAAACTCCTTTTTGCCTAAGGATATAACTATTGTCGATGTATTTAAAGTAAAACCAGATGCTCATGCAAGATTTCATGCAATTAGCAGAGCTTATTTATATCGAATTTCGTTAAGTAAGGATGTGTTTAATTATGATGGTTCTTTTTATTTAAAGCAAGATTTAGATATTGGAAAAATGATAGAAGCATCAAAAATACTATTAGACTATAAAAATTTTCAATGTTTTTCTAAAAGTAATACTGATGTAAACACCTATAATTGTAACATTATGCGAACTGAATTGCAATTAGTAAACAACGAATTACATTTTACCATTAAAGCAGATAGATTTTTAAGGAATATGGTTCGAGCCATTGTTGGAACTCTAATTAATGTGGGTTTAGGAAAAATAGAAGCAGAAGACCTGCACACAATTATTAAATCTAAAAATAGAAGTGAAGCTGGTTTTTCTGTACCAGCACACGGATTATATTTAACTGAAGTTATTTATCCTGATTCTATTAAATTAATTCACACAGAAAGATAATTTATGAGTAAAGCAGACTCCATACTAGAAGTTAATTTATTAAAAAAACTTTTTAAGTTTATTAAGCCTTATAAGTTAGTATTTGTTGGTGTGCTTTTGGCAGTTATTTTGTTAGCCATTTTTGGTGCAGCTAGACCATATATCTTACAGCAAGCTATAGATAATAATATTGCCACTAAAACAGAAGGTGGGTTTTTGATATACATATTTATCATGTCTGGCGTTCTTCTAGCAGAAGTAATTTGCCAATTACTCTTTATATATTATTCTGGGTATTTAGGTAAAAGTGTGGTAAAAGACATTCGTGTCAAGCTTTTCGATCATATGATGCGTTTTAAAATGAAATACTTCGATAATTCTTCAGTAGGTGTTTTAATTACCAGAGCAGTAACAGACATGGAACGTATAGCTGATGTTTTTGGTGAAGGATTGTTCATGATTTTTAGAGATTTACTCACCATGTTGGTGGTTTCTATTGTGATGCTTTATATGAATTGGGAATTAAGTTTGATTGTATTTTTAATGCTTCCATTGGTGTTATACGCAACACGTATTTTTCAAAAATATATGAAACGTGCTTTTGAAGAAGTTAGAGCAGAAGTGTCTAACCTAAATTCATTTGTACAGGAACGTATCACTGGAATGAAAATTCTTCAATTGTTTACTAGAGAGAATACCGAAAACAAGAAGTTTTATGAAATTAACGAACGTCATAAAAAAGCATGGTTGAAGACTGTTTGGTATAACTCCATATTTTTCCCAATTGCTGAATTATCTTCATCAATAACAATAGGTCTTATTGCATGGTATGGTGGTTTAAATACAGTAATTGACCAAACTGCATCTTTAGGAGATTTAACGGCTTTTATCATGATGATTCCGATGCTATTTAGACCTCTTCGCCAAATAGCCGATAAGTTTAATACGCTGCAAATGGGAATGGTTGCTGCTAAAAGAGTCTTTAAAGTCTTAGAAACGACATCTCAAATAGATGATACAGGAACTAAAATTGCTTCAAATTTTAGAGGTGAAATATCTTTTAAAGATGTGCATTTTAGTTATGTGGATGATGAAGAAGTATTAAAAGGAATTTCTTTTAACGTTAATGTTGGAGAAACTGTAGCAATAGTTGGTGCAACAGGAGCAGGTAAATCGACTATTATTAATTTGTTAAATAGATTCTACGATTTAAATAATGGTGTTATTTGTGTCGATAATACGAATATCAAAGAGTTTACATTAAACTCTCTAAGAACCCAAATTGCTATTGTATTGCAAGATGTGTTTTTATTTGCTGATACTATTTTTGCTAATATTACTTTAAACAATCCAGACATTACATTTAAAGATGTAGAACAAGCTGCAAAAGATATTGGTATTCATGATTTTATTATGAGCTTGCCAGACACCTATTATTACAATGTTAAGGAGCGTGGAGCCATGTTGTCTTCTGGACAGCGTCAGTTAATTTCGTTTTTAAGGGCTTATGTTACAAATCCGAGTATTCTGGTTTTAGATGAAGCCACTTCTTCTGTTGATTCTTACTCAGAGCAACTTATTCAAAATGCAACCAATAAAATAACTAAAGGCAGAACATCTATTGTTATCGCTCATAGATTAGCTACCATTAAAAAAGCTGATAAAATAATTGTTATGGATGCAGGAAAAATTGTTGAAATAGGGACGCATAAAGAACTTCTTAAGAAACAAGATGGGTATTATAAAAATCTTTATGAAGTGCAGTTTTTGAAAGAAGAAATAGTTTAATTTCCAGTTGCTTTATTTGCAGCTTTTTGTGCTTCAATCATTTCTTGTAAATCTCCTGTAAAATATATAATTGCTATATAGGTTATTAATAATAGTATAAAGGCTATGAATATAATTAATATGAAAAGTAAACTTCTTAAAAAGATGCCTTTAAGCGATAAACCAAATAACCTTTTTAAACAATACGCTGAATATATAATTTGGATAGGTGCAATCAGATATAATCCTAAAAATTCTAATGAAAGATTAAAAAAGGCTCCAATTACTATAAAGAAAGTTCCATATATTGATGTTTGAGATAATATATACATGAAAATTACTAAATGTTCTGTGTAATTGTATTTCTTAATATTGAAGAAAACCAATCTAGAGACTAAAGCATACATTGGAACATAAGCCATCATGACAAAAGACTGATATTCCATCATGAAATTCATGTTTTTCTTTTGAATAGCAGCTGATGTTTCATTTGCCAATGTGGTCATATCAATTAATTCAGGGTAGAATTTTTTTAAAAAGAAATATTGAACCCCTAAAAAAGTAAGTGCTATAGCAAAATAACTTAACACATTTACATATTTTTTTCGTGTTCCATCAATATAACTACCAATTACAGTTTCAGGTTTTGAAAATAAATGGATAAAAGTTTGTAGAAATTTGTTGTCATAATTCAAGAACTGTTCGCTAAAGTTTTTAAATAAATTTCGAATTGTTAGTCTGTTGCGAATAATTTTTCCGCCACAATTACTGCAAAAAAAATCAGACTCATTTAAGCTGGTTAGACAGTTCTTACAATTCATTTTTATATTAATTCCTTTTTTATTAATTGAGACAATTCTTGGATGTCTTTAAACATAATAAATTCTCCATCTTTAAAAAATGAAATTTGTCCAGTTTCTTCACTAACTACAAGTGCTAAAGAATCTGTCTTTTCAGTGATTCCTACAGCAGCTCTATGTCTTAGTCCAAAACGTTGAGGTAAGGTTTTTTCGTTATTTATTGGAAGAATGACTCTAGTTGCTTTTACAATATTATTAGCAATTATTATAGCTCCATCATGCAAAGGACTGTTTTTAAAAAAAATACTTTCAATAATGGGCTGAGTCACTTTTATTCTCATTTCATCACCAGTATTGGCAAGAAAATCTAGGTTGTTGTTACATTCAAAAACAATTAAAGCTCCAGTTTTTGTAGTTGCCATTTTATTGCATGCAGCTATTATTGCATTTACATCTGTGCTGTTTTCAGACTCAGTTTTTAAAAACTTAAACTGTTTGAAGAACTTTTTTCTTTTACTAAAGTTTGTAGAACCAACCATCAATAAAAACTTTCTAATTTCTTGTTGAAAGACAACAATCAAGGCTATTAAACCGACACTCATAAAACCACCAAGAATTTTACTTAGCATTTTCATTTGAAGCGCATTTGTAAGTAAATATATAAAGTAGATAATGACAATGCCAATAAAAATATTAATTGCCACTGTGCCTTTTACAAGTTTATAAACATAATAGAGTAGTAGTGCTACAAGAATAACATCTATAATGTCTATTACAGTAAATTTTAAAAGGTCATTAAAAATTTCCACGAGAATGGTGTTTTGGTAAATTTAACAAAATATACTTAATTAAAAACGTACTCTTCATTTGCTATGGCAAGATTTTGTGTTTCTAATTTGTTTAAAAGCGATTTTAAAGTAATATAATCTTGAAACGAGAGACTTTTATTAAAAAACAAATGAAGTGTTTTCGGTTTGCTGTTTTCTGAAAATACTGATTTAATGTCTTCTAATATTTTTGTTTCTGAAGTCTCTAAAACTTGATTGTTATTACGTACTATTTTAATATCTGAATTAGTATTAAAGATAATACCATGATTTTCTTCATCAATTAAAAAGTCATTCGGATGTTTTTCTTTGTAATAAACGTCTGTAAATTCTATAAAACCTAAATTCGTAATACTTGTATTATGACAGGTGTAATAGTTTTTAGCATCTTCATTTTTATGAATTTCAGCATTTCTTTTTTTGTCTTGTAAGAATATTATTTTAGGCAAAACCTGTTTTAAAGTCAGGCGTTTATCGACATTAATTAACCAATTGGTCGTGCTTATTAAATTTTTTCTATTTAATTCAATGCTATCAGCTTTGGTTTCATCATAAAAAAGATAAGCATGAGAAACATCTAATATTTTATTGAAATCTGAATGAGTTATTTCAGGAAGTTGAACAACTTTCTCATTACCACAAGAGACTAGTAAAAGAAGCATTAAGAGTTTAAAATATCTCATAAGTTAATGTTTTAGTTGTTGGACTAATTTTACACATTCAACAGCTTCTTTAACATCATGAACCCTTAAAATGGAAGCATTTTTCTGGAGTGCTATTGTGTTTAAAACTGTCGTGCCATTAAGGGCTTCTTTTGCAGAACTATCAAGAGTTTTATAAATCATAGATTTTCTTGAGAGCCCAACTAAAATAGGTTTATCTAAGATATTAAATAAATCTAGGTTATTTAAAATTTCAAAGTTTTGTTCTTGTGTTTTTGCAAACCCAAAACCAGGATCAACTATTATATCTATAATCCCAAAGGATCTAGCTTTAGAAATCCTTTCAGAGAAATAAAATAGGATGTCTTTTAATAAATTCTCGTAATTAGTTTGTTTCTGCATGGTTTGTGGTGAGCCTTTCATGTGCATCATAATATATGGCACTTGTAATTTAGAAACAGTTTCTAACATTTGTTCATCTAACATACCTGCTGAAATATCATTAATCAAAGTTGCTCCAGCTTCAATTCCGGATTTAGCAACTTGACTTCTAAAAGTGTCTAAGGAAACTAAGATTTCAGGGAATTCCTTAAGAATTAAAGTTATTATAGGTAGTAAACGGTTTAATTCTTCAGTTTCACTAATATGGTTTGCATTTGGTCTCGAACTATAAGCGCCAACATCTATGAATGTTGCACCATTTTTTAGCATCATGTAAACTTGAGATAAAATTTCACTTTCATTCTTATATTTTCCACCATCGTAAAAAGAATCTGGTGTTAGGTTTAAAATTCCCATGATTTTAGGAGATGATAAATCAATAAGTTTGCCTTTGCAATTTATGGTCATTTATACTTAGTTTGGTGTTGTTGGTTTAAGTATTGAAAACTTTAAACCTGAAACTTTGAACTTTAAATTAATTTATGCGAAATTTACACAAAATTCATTTTAATTCATGCAAGATACTTCAAAACAATACGACGCTGTTATTAAAACATGTAGAGATTTATTCACAAAAAAAATGTCCGATTATGGCAGTGCATGGCGTATTTTACGTTTACCATCACTTACAGACCAGATTTTTATAAAAGCACAGCGCATTAGAGGATTGCAGCAAAATGAAGTACAAAAAGTAAATGAAGGACAAGAGAGTGAGTTTATTGGTATAATAAACTATTGTGTAATGGCATTGGTTCAACTTGAAAAAGGCGTTGTGGAGCAACCAGATTTGTCTGTTGAAGAAGCAATTAAATTATACGATGAAAAAGTGTCTATTACCAAACATCTTATGATGGATAAAAACCATGATTATGGAGAGGCTTGGAGAGATATGCGAGTTAGCAGTTTGACAGATTTAATCCTTCAAAAATTATTGCGTGTAAAGCAAATAGAAGACAATAAAGGGAAGACCTTAGTAAGTGAAGGTATAGATGCTAATTATCAAGACATGATTAATTATGCTGTTTTTGCTTTAATTCATCTAAACAACAAATAAAAATTTAGATTTTATGAAATATATAGTACAATTAAGCAGAATACTTGTTGGAGTATTGTTTATTATTTCTGGATTTGTTAAGCTAAACGATCCTTTAGGATTTTCGTATAAGTTGCAAGAATATTTTAGTGCAGATGTGCTAAATATCACTTTTTTGGAGCCTTATGCTTTAGCAATCTCCATTTTTGTTGTGATTTTTGAAGTCATTCTAGGAATTTTTCTACTTATAGGTTATAAACCAAAATTTACAGTTTGGAGTTTGCTGGGAATGATTGTATTCTTTACATTCCTTACATTCTATTCAGCATATTTTGATAAAGTAAAAGATTGTGGTTGTTTTGGAGATGCCATTCCATTAACACCTTGGGAAAGCTTTACAAAAGATATTATTTTGCTAGTACTTATTTTAATTCTATTTATTGGTGTAAAACATATTAAACCCATTTTTAGCAAATTAGGATTAACAGTTGCTGCATTATTAAGTTTTATTGCTTGTCTTTGGTTTGGTTACCATGTATTAATGCACTTGCCATCGATTGATTTTAGAGCATATGCAGTTGGTAATAATATCATGGAAGGAATGATTTTTCCTGAAGATGCACCAAAGCCTGTACAGGAATTTACTTGGGTTTTTAAAGTAAATGGCGAAGAGAAAGAATATGTAACTAACGGAAGTTATCCTGAGGTTGATGGCGAATATGTTGGCGTTGAAACAAAAATTATTGATGAAGGTTACGATCCTCCAGTAAAAGATTTTTCAATAGAAACTATGGATGAAGATTTTACAGATCATTATCTAAATGAAGATAATCTCATCATGATTATTATGTATAATCTGGATAAAGCTGAAAAAGAAGGTGTTACAAAATTAAAATCCTTTTCAGACGAAGCTCTTAAAAAAGGGTATACTGTTATAGGCTTAACTGCTTCTGGTGAAGACACCAAACAGCAAATGAAAGATCAATACAAACTGAATTTCGACTTTTTCCTTTGCGATGAGAAAGCTTTAAAAACAGTTGTTCGTGCTAGTCCAGGAGTATTAAAATTAAGTAAAGGGACTATAGTGCAAAAAGTTCATTGGAATGATTTGGAAGATATCTCATTAGAATCTCTAGCAAATGCATCACCTAATTTAAATTTTGATTTGAAACGTCAAATGGACAGTATTATAGTGTTGGACCAAAAATATAGAAGTGCTCATATTGATAACAACGATTGGGGGAAACAAATTGCTATAGATAGCTCTAATTTAGAGTTTGTAGAAAGCATTTTTAAAATACATGGTTATCCAGGAAAATCGTTAGTTGGAGACGAGACTAGTGATGTAGCTTGGTATGTGGTGCAACATTCAAATAAAATTCCTGAATATTTGCCAATGATGAAGGAAGCAGGAGAAAGGGGAGAGTTGTCTTTTTCTAAAGTGGCCATGATGGAAGACCGTTATTTAATGAGTCAAGGTAAGGAGCAAATTTATGGCACTCAAGGACGAAGTTTTTATACAGATGCAGATACCGAAATGAAAATTATTTGGCCTATTCAAGATGTTGAAAATGTCAATAAAAGAAGAAAACAAGCAGGTTTTTTAAATACAGTTGAAGAAAATGCAAAGAGACTCTTTGGAGACGATTTTGAGTTTAAAAACCTTACTATAGAAGAAGTAGAGAGGATGCAAAATAATTAGTGTCTAACAATAAAGTTTTAACTACTGATAAACTATCTATTAAATAAAATATTTTACGCTTTACTCACTTTATTTGGAGTAGTAACTGTGATATTCTTTTTATTTAATGTTCTTCCAGGAGATCCAGCACAAATGATGCTTGGACAGAATGAAGATAGTGCACAATTAGCGCTTGTTAAACAAAAATATGGTTTCGACAAACCAATAAGTACCCAGTATTTATATTATCTAAATGATTTGTCACCAATCTCGTTTCATTCTAAGACAGAAACAGATTACACATATTTAAGAGATGGAAAATATACGGCTTCATCCGTATTCTCTATCGGAAATACGACAACAGTGTTAAAATTTCCATATTTACGGGAATCCTTTACAAAGCAAGGGAAAAAAGTAAGTCAAGTATTAGCTGAAACATTACCAAATACGTTTGTGTTAGCTGTAAGTGCCATTTTTATAGCATTATTAATCGGATTAATTTTAGGCGTGATTTCTGCCTTACATAAAGATACTTGGATAGATAAATTCATTCAAATAGTTAGTACAATTGGCATGAGTGTTCCTTCGTTTTTTAGTGCCATATTATTTGCTTGGTTGTTTGGTTTTGTACTTCATAGATATACAAACCTAGAAATGACAGGAAGCCTATATGAACTGGATGATTATGGCGAGGCCATGCATATTCAATGGAAAAACTTAATTCTTCCAGCCATTGTTTTAGGTATTAGACCATTGGCAGTTGTTATACAATTAATGCGAAACTCATTATTAGAAGTCTTTAATCAAGATTATATTCGAACTGCAAGAGCTAAAGGTTTAAGCGAATTTCAAATTATTAGAAGGCATGCTATGAAAAACGCATTAAATCCAGTTGTTACGGCAATCTCAGGATGGTTTGCATCTATGTTGGCTGGAGCTGTTTTTGTGGAATATATTTTTGGTTGGAATGGACTTGGAAAAGAAATAGTTAATGCATTAAACACCTTAGATTTACCTGTTATTATGGGTTCAGTGTTAATTATTGCATTACTTTTTATAATTATCAATATTTTTGTAGATATTATTTATGCTTGGTTAGACCCAAAAGTCACATTAGAATAACATTATGAGAAAAAATATAGTAGCAGGAAACTGGAAAATGAATAATGGTTTAATTCAAACAAAAACCCTTATTACAGAATTGAAACAACAGAAGCAAACTTCAGATGCTGAGGTTATGATTGCTCCATCGTTTACAAACTTGTGGCATGCATTTGAAGAAACTAGACAATATCCTATTGAAGTCGTTGCACAAAATATGCACTTTTCAGATGATGGTGCTTACACAGGAGAAATAAGTGCAGGAATGTTGAAGAGCATTGGTATTAGTACAGTTATTTTAGGACATAGCGAACGTCGTACCTATTATAATGAAACAGATGAAGCGCTAGCAAAAAAAGTAGATACAGCCTTAAGTCAAGAAATAAGAGTTATTTTCTGTTTTGGGGAAGAGCTAGCTGATAGAAAATCAGGAAAGCATGAGTCTATTGTTGAAAATCAGATAAAAAAGGGGTTATTTCATTTAAAAGCTGATGCTTTTAAAGATGTCATTTTAGCATACGAACCTGTTTGGGCTATTGGAACAGGCGAAACTGCAAGTCCTGAGCAAGCACAAGATATGCATGCTTTTATCAGAAAAACATTAGCTAATAAATACGGTCAAGAAGTCGCAAATTCTGTATCTATTTTATATGGAGGAAGTGTCAAGCCAAATAACGCCAAAGAAATATTTTCTAAAACAGATGTTGATGGAGGATTGATTGGTGGTGCAGCACTTAATGCTGAAGATTTTTATGCTATTGTAAACGCATTTTAATATAAAAAGGTATGTCTAATTCAATATATATTGGTTACGAGTTTATAGTATCACCTTTGCAACCTGCTACCGAAATTTTAATTGCAGAATTAGGATACGCTGGTTTTGAAAGTTTTGTAGAGAACAAAGATGGCGTTACTGCATACATTCAGAAGGAGGAATGGCATGATGCTATTTTAGACAATATTCATGTTTTAGGTTCAAAAGAATTTCAAAT
>DFBO01000074.1 GCA_002366675.1 Flavobacteriaceae bacterium UBA3078 | reverse complement strand
GTAAACGGCTTCTACACACCAAAAACAACCACTAGCAAAATAGGCTTTAGCTAATTCGTTTTGGATTGGGGCTTCAATAGGTTCAGCATTAATAACTGCTTGTTGTTCTTGGTTTTCCTGTGCCATATTATTGCAGCTAAATAATAACACAATGAATAAGGGTGAGAATATAGATTTTAAATGACTTGCCACTTTTTTAAGATTTGTTTTTATGTCGTAATGAAAAAGAAATCCTATCAAAAATAACAATAAAAAAAGCCTTCATGAAAATGAAGGCTTTTAAAATATATNNTTGAAATGAATTAAAGTTTTGCAAACATTTTATTCATTTTCACTTTTTCTTCTTCAGCTAAAGCAGCATCGATTAGAATACGTCCACTATGCTCATCTGTAATAATTTTTTTGCGAGAAGCAATTTCTACTTGTATTTGTGGAGGAATTGTAAAGAAAGAACCACCAGAAGCACCTCTTTCAATAGCTACAACAGCAAGACCATTTTTTACATTGGTTCTTATTCTTGTGTAAGCTTTTACTAAACGCTCTTCTATATTCGCTTTATATTCATCAGATTTTTTAATTAAAGCAGTTTCCTCTTTTTCTGTTTCTGCTAAAATAGCATCAAGCTCACTCTTTTTATGCTTTAAGTGTGTTTGACGTGCTTTTAAACGCTCTTTAGTTTCAGAAATAACTTCTTTTTTCTGATCTATTTGAACTTTAAATTCTTTGATGTTTTTTTCAGCTAATTGAATCTCTAAATCTTGAAATTCAATTTCTTTAGTAATAGAGTTATATTCTCTATTATTTCTAACATTCTTTTGTTGCTCTGTGTATTTTTTAATTAGCGCTTTAGACTCTTCAATAAGATTCTTTTTGTCACTAATTTGATTGTTTATAGACTCTAAGCTAGATTCTAATTTTTCTAATCTAGTGTTTAATCCAGCAACTTCATCTTCTAGATCGCGTACTTCTAAAGGAAGTTCTCCACGAACATTTCTAATTTCATCGATTCGAGAATCGACTAATTGTAAGTCGTATAAATGTCTTAAACGCTCTTCTACAGTTGCTTCTTTCTTTTTTGCCATAGTTTAAAAATACTTAACAGGATTGGTGTTTGTCTTTGATAAAACGATTGCAAAATTAGTGATTTTTTTTGTAAGATATGCAACTAAAAGGTTTTTTGTGAATTGTTCGCTTTCATAATGACCAATATCTGCCAGAACAATCTGATTTTCAGCAGTAAAAAAGTCATGATACTTTAAATCTGCAGTAATAAATATATCTGCTTTTGCAGCTTTGGCTGAAGCAATTGCAAAACTTCCAGAACCACCTAAAACGGCTACTTTTTTTATGTTTTTATCTCTTAATTTTGAATGCCTAATGCAGTCGGTTTTCATGTTCTCTTTTAGAAAACTTAAAAACGCTGTTTCTGGCATGCTGTTTTCTAGTTCTCCAATCATTCCCATGCCAATATTTTGATTGGTGTTTTCGAGAGTTGTTACCTCGTAAGCAACCTCTTCGTAGGAATGTGTTTTAAAAAGAGTTTGTAATATTTTAGATTCTGCATGTTTTGGAAATGTGACTGAAATTTGAGTTTCAGACTCCTGATGTGTTTCACCTTTTTTACCAATGGTTGGATTTGAATCTTCGTTACCTTGATATGTGCCAATGCCATCTACATTAAAACTACAATTAGAATAGTTGCCAATGTTTCCAGCTCCAGCTTCAAATAAAGCTGTTCTTAATGTTTCAGCGTCTTTTTTAGGAACATAAGTAATAAGCTTTTTTATTGTTTGTGGTTGTGGTATTAATATTTTACGATTGTTTAATCCTAGTTTTTCACAAATCATGTTATTAACACCTAACATCGAATTATCTAAAGCTGTGTGCATAGCATAAATGGCAATGTCGTTTTTTAAAGCCTTCATGACAACTCTTTCCACATAAGTTTTTCCGGTAAGTTTTTTTAAACCTTTAAAAATAATAGGATGAAAACTAACAATTAGGTTGCAATTAGTTTCTATGGCTTCGTTAACAACAGACTCTAAGGAGTCTAAGGTTACTAAAATGCCTGTTAGCTTGGTGTTTTTGTCTCCAATAATAAGACCTACATTATCGAAATCTTCTGCATAAGCTAATGGTGAAAGTGCTTCAATATGATTTATGGCATCTTGAACAATCATAATTTTGTGTTATTAAGTTTCAAACAAAGATAAAATTTTTAATTTCGCTTTAATGAAATTATTACGCTACATCTTATTTCCTATTGTTCCTATTTACTTTATTGTGACTTGGACTAGAAATAAATTGTACGATTTAGGTTGGAAGAAAAGCAAATCTTATAACTTTCCTGTAATCTGTGTTGGGAATTTAAGCGTTGGTGGAACAGGAAAGTCTCCAATGATTGAATATTTGATAAGGTTATTAAAAACGGATTATAATCTTGCAACTTTAAGTAGAGGATACAAACGTGAAACCAATGGATTTAAATTAGCAGACACTTTAGTTTCTGCAAAAACTGTTGGAGATGAACCTTTTCAGTTTTACAATAAATTTGGCAACGACATTTTAGTTTCTGTAGATGCTAATAGGCAACACGGCATTTCAAGTTTAAGGGATTTAGAAAACAAACCAGATGTTATTTTACTAGATGATGCGTTTCAGCATAGAAAAGTAAAAGCTGGATTTAATGTGCTTCTTACAACGTATAACACCTTGTATGCAGATGATATTGTTTTGCCTACGGGTAATTTAAGAGAACCTAAAGCAGGAGCAAAGAGAGCAAATATGATTGTGGTTACAAAATGTCCAGAATCTATAACTATTCAAGAGAAAGAACGCATTACAAAGAAGTTAAAACCAGAATCTAATCAAACAGTATTTTTTAGTTCTATTAGTTATTCAAATAAGTTATTTTCTAATTCTAACGAAACAAATTTTTCAGAATTAACAAGTTTTACGTTAGTTACAGGAATTGCAAATGCTAATCCATTAGTAAATTATTTAAAGTCGAAACAATTAGATTTTAAGCATCTGAATTATAAAGATCATCATGTGTTTTCTGAAAAAGACATTAATGATTTAGCGAAGTTAGATTTCATAGTTACTACCGAAAAAGATTTTATGCGTTTAAAAACGGAAACAAGATTACAGGATAAACTGTATTATTTGCCAATAGAGATTACTATTGATAATAAGGAATTGTTTGATAGTAAATTGTTAGAGTTTATAAAATCTTAAGCAGATTCAGGGTTTTCTTGTATTAAGACCTCAAATAATTTTTTCTCGAAATCTTCTTGTTTGAACGGCTTAGAAATAATATCGTCGAAACCAGCCTCATCAAATTCAGGCATTTTATCTTCAAGAGTTACAGCTGTAAGAGCAAAAATGGTAATCTCTTTATTGAATGTTCTAATAATTCTTGTTGCTTCAAGACCACTAATTCCAGGCATGTGAATATCCATTAAAACTACATGGTATTTTTTGTCTTTTACCATGTTTACTGCTTCTTCGCCATTATCAACAACATCACAGTTAAGTTTCATTTTGTTAAGGATTTTTTTAGTAATCATTTGATTAATCTTGTTATCCTCAACCACTAGAATGTTTATGTCTTTTAGATCTATTTCGTTTATGTCTTTAAAATAATTCGCTTTTTTAACTTCAGCTACTTTTTCAGCATACTTTAATGGTATTTCGAATGTAAATTTAGAACCTTTTCCAAGTTCACTATCTAAAGAAATTGTACCATTTAATATTTGAATTAATCCTTTTACAATTGAAAGTCCTAATCCTGTACCACCATATTTTCTATTAATTTGAATGGATCCTTGAGAAAAGCTTTCGAAAAGCTGGTTTTGTTTTTCTTCACTAATTCCAATACCATTATCTTCTATTTCAAATCTAACTCTGTACTGATCATTATTTTTATCTGCATGAGAAGCTCTTACCCAAATATCGCCATCTTTTGTAAACTTAATAGAATTACCAATAAGGTTAATAAGGATTTGAGAAATTTTAATTTGATCTGCAAAAAAGTTTTCTGGTAGGTTAGAGTCGTATTCTAAATGAATATTAATATTATTATCTGTTGCAGAATTATTTAATGCAGCAATGATATTAGTTATTTTCTTTTTAAGACTAAAAGCTTCTGGTTCGACCTCTACCTTATTTGCTTCAATTTTATTAATTTGAAGGATATCGTTAATAAATGTCAATAAGTAATCTCCAGAAAACTTAAGTGATTTAAGATGTTGGACTTGATTAGGTTTTGGGTCTTCTTCTAATAGCATATTTGTTAGTCCAGTAACTGCGTATAATGGAGTTCTTAACTCATGGGTTACAGTAGATAAAAAATTGGCTTTGGTTTTAGAGGCTAGCTCAGCTTTTTCTTTAGAAACAATTAACTCTGCATTCTTTTTATGCAGCATGTTATTTGTCTTAAGACGAATGTTGTTGTTTTTATATAAAGACAAGGTTAATAAAGAAAGAATAGTAATCAAGGCAATACTTAAAATGGTAGTTAATTTATTTAAGTTGTTAGCTGCTTTTTGTTCTTCTAAATTTGCTAATTGTTCTTTCTGATATTCCGTTTGATTTTCTATTAGTAATTGCATTCTCTTTTCTTGAGAAAGGTTGCCTCTTTTAATTTCTATGAGAGAATCTGAGAGTGCAATATGTTTTCTTAAATAATTATTCGCTAATTTATGATTTTGCGTTTCTTGATTTAAGTTACTAAGTATTAAATAACCATTAATTAAAATATTATTAAATTCATTCTTTTTTGCAATTTCTAGCCCATCATTAGCTTGTTTTAAAGCGTCTTCTGTTTCATTTAAATTAAAAAGAGCTGTTCCCAGATTTAATTTAGCACTACTTAATATTTTGTCTAAATCGTATCTTTTAGCGATTGCTATAGATTTTAATAAATGTGATTTGGCATTTTTATAATCCTTTAAATGTAAGTAGGTAATACCTTCATTAAGTAATACTTCTGCTACAAAATTATTTAAATCTTCCTGTTCAAAGAGTGTTTTAGATGATTTGTAGTAATCAAGTGCTTGTTGATACTGTTTTTTGCTTGTGTAAACATTTCCCAAGGTCTTATATGTTTCAGCTAGATTGATGTCGTCTTTAGCAAAACGCTGCACTTCATTAGCCTTAATAAGGGATTTAATGGCCTCATTTGGTTCTTCTAGAATGTACTGAAGTTTTCCTATTTTTGAATAAATAATACCAATACTTTTCTTATTATCTATTTTTATAGCAAGTTGTAAGGCTTTATCGTACTTTTCTTGAGCTTCAAAATAAGCGTACTTATCTATGTCAAGTTGCGCTTGGTTGATTCTGAGATCTATAGTGTTTTGTATAGTTTCAGGATCTTCTTCAATAGAAGTTTGTGATGAAGCATTAAAGCTCAACAACAGTATAATAGCAAATATGTAATTGTTGATTTGGGACATTTTTTTATATCACTAATAGAAGCAAATATAATTATTTATTCGATAAAAGTCACCTTTTTATCGGTAAATTGCAAATTAAATCAATAATTCTACTAGAATATCCAGTTTCATTATCGTACCATCCAATAATTTTTACCATATTTCCTATGACAGATGTCATTTGCGAATCAAAAATACAAGAGTGAGTATTTCCTACAATATCAATAGAAACAATTGGGTCTTCTGTATATTCTAAAATTCCTTTGTAATTGTTTAATGAAGCATTTTTGAATGCCTCATTTATCTCTTCGATAGTTACCGTTTTTTCGACATTGAATGTAATATCAGTTAAAGAACCATTAGCTACAGGAACTCTAATACCACAACCACCAATTACATCAGACAATTCTGGAAAGACTTTAGTAAGCGCTTTTGCAGCTCCTGTAGTTGTAGGTACAATGGATTGTCCTGCTGCTCTGGCTCGACGTAAATCTTTATGTGGTTGGTCGTGTAAACTTTGATCTGATGTGTAAGAGTGAACTGTAGTAATATATGCTTGTTTAACACCACAAAGCTTGTTGATAATATCAATCATTGGTGCAGCATTGTTTGTCGTGCAAGAAGCATTAGAAACTATGGCTTCATCTCCTGAGATTGAATTATTATTAACACCTAAAACAATGGTTTTTATATCATCTTCTAGTGGAGGAACGCTTAAAATGACTTTTTTTGAGCCATTTTTAATATGAAACTCTAAATCTTCCTTCGTTTTAAATTTACCAGTTGCTTCTATAACAAAATCTACATGATATGGATTCCAATCAATATTTTTAGGATGATTAGCGTTGGAAAAAGGTATTTTCCTATTATTAACTATAATATGGTTGGCATCAAAACCAATATCTTCATTGAAGATACCATGAATACTATCGTATTTTAATAGATGGCTAAGTGTTTTTGTGTCTGAAAGATCATTTACAGCAACAACTTGAATATTTTTGTTATCATGTAATAATCTAAAAACTCGTCTACCAATTCGTCCAAAACCATTTATAGCAACATGAATCATTAATTGATGTGTTTTTGAGCTTTGTATGAGGATCTTACCAAGGCACTACTTTCAACATGTCTAAATCCTAAATCTAGTCCAATTTGTTTGTATTCATCAAATTGATCTGGCAAAATAAATTGTTTTACAGGCAAATGTTTTTTACTTGGTTGTAAATATTGACCAATAGTAACTACATCAACATTATTATCTCTAAGATCATGAAGTGTCGTAATAACTTCCTCACGTGTTTCACCAAGGCCTAACATGATTCCAGATTTTGTACGTCTTTGACCTTGTTCTTTAAGATATTTTAAAACACCTAAACTTCTATCGTATTTAGCTTGAATTCTTACGTCTCTTGTTAAACGTCTAACTGTTTCAATATTATGCGAAACTACTTCTGGAGCGACTTCAATAATTCTGTCTATATGTTGTTCAATACCTTGAAAATCTGGAATAAGTGTTTCTAGAGTTGTTTCTGGGTTCATTCTACGAACTGCTTTTACTGTTTCAGCCCACATGATGCTTCCCATATCTTTTAAATCATCTCTGTCAACACTAGTTAAAACTGCATGTTTTATTTTCATTATTTTTATTGAGCGAGCTACTTTTTCAGGTTCATCCCAATCTACAGTTTCTGGTCTTCCTGTTTTTACACCACAAAAACCACAGGAACGCGTGCATATATTTCCAAGAATCATAAAGGTTGCAGTACCTTCTCCCCAGCATTCTCCCATATTTGGGCAACTACCAGAAGTACAAATGGTGTTTAACTTGTATTTATCTACCAAACCACGAAGTTCTGTATACTTCTTGCCAGTTGGCAATTTTACACGTAACCATTTTGGTTTAGCTTCTCTTGCTGGTAATATATTTGAAGCTGTTTTAGTATCCATTTACTAGTAAATTTTGTGATACAAAGATACAAAAGTAAAATGTGACTATAACTTTAAGATTTTTAAAAATGATGAAAGGTATTGAAGGCCTAAAAAGCAATACTTATTAAGATCTGTTTTTAATTATTTCGGCAAGAAGTTTTTTTGCTCGTAATAATTTAACCTTCACATTATTAATAGGTTCGTTTAACTCTTTAGAAATGTCTTTATAGCTTAATTCTTGAAAGTATCTTAAATTAATGACTTCCTGATAATGAGGTTTTAGTTTTTTTATGTCTCTAAGCAATTTTGCTAAATTTTGCTCTGTAATTAATTTGTCTTCAGCTGAAGGGCTTTCGTCTAAAATTTGATGAAAAGTATCTTCATCATCTTTTGAAATAGATTGCGAAGGTTTGTGTTTCTCTTTTCTAATTAAATCAATATGAATGTTTTTAGAAATGGTAATTAGCCATGTTTTAAAGGTGTATTTTTCATCGAAGGTATGTATTTTATCAAAAGCTTTAGAGAATGCTTGAATGGTTATATCTTCTGCATCACTTTCATTTTCTATTCGTTTTATTTGAAAACCATAAACATAATCCCAATAGGTGTCTAATAAGAAATTAAATGCTTTTTGGTCATTGTTTTTAGCTTTTTTGATCGCTTCTTCTATTTCCAATGTTTAGGTTTAGAGATTATATTAGATATAAATATACTTAATTGCGTACCAATTAAAAAAAGTTCTAATATTGGAATGAAAGGAATTAAATCTTTTTCATCCAGTTTATTGGAAGCTTTTATGTAGATAGTAAACTGAGTGGTAAACCTTATTATAATAAAACAAACGACCACTTTCCACTTAAACAATGTTGCTATTAAGGTTATTGACAAGATCCAAAACAGTAATTGCGAAACATAAAATAAGGCTAAAATATATTTATGTTCAGTTTTATAATGGTTTGCTGTGGTAATATGACGCCTTTTTTGATTTATCCAATCTTTGAATTTGGTTTTTGGAACCGATTCTGTAAAACTATCTTTAGTTAAGCAGATTTCGGTATTATACTGTGTTGCTATTTGGTTTATAAATAAATCATCATCACCAGAACGAATATTCATGTGGTTCATAAAGCCATTAGCTTTAAAAAACTCTTCTTTTTTATAAGCTAGATTTCTACCAACTCCCATATATGGCATGCCTATTTTTGCAAATGAGACATATTGTAAAGCTGTTAAAAATGTTTCGAAACGTATTAATTTATTTAGAAAAGAATTTTTAATTTTAGAGTATGCTCCATAACCTAAAACTATGGTTTTGTTGTTATTAAAACCTGCACTCATTTCTGAAATCCAATTTTTAGAAACTGGATGACAATCTGCATCTGTAAATAATAAAAAATTGTGCTTTGCTACTTTGATACCTAAGGTTAAAGCATATTTCTTATTAGCCCAAAATTTTTCGTTATTTTCTACATTTACTACCTTAACATGATTGTAATTATTGGCATATTCCTCCATGACTTCTAATGTGTTATCATAAGAAGCATCATTAATTAATACAATTTGAAAGTTAGGGTAATCTTGATTAACAATAGAAGGTAAGAATGTTTTTAAATTTTCAGCTTCGTTTTTTGCACAAATTAGAACTGAAACAGGAAGGTTGTTATTTGGTTCAATCTTCTCTTTTAGGCTAGAGAATTTTCCAAAAACTAGAATAAAGTAAGATACTTGAATACATACTACTACCAGAAAAGTGTAGAATACAAAATCAAGTAAAATCATGAAATATTAAGAGTGTTTAGGTTCGTTACAATCACTAAATTGGTCTGGTGATTTCCCACAAAAACCACAAGATTCTCCATCTTTGTTAAGCATTGGGTTTTGACTTGCACAAGTGCCTGCAAATTCACCATCTTTTTTTGCCCAAAGCTTAATGGCAATGCCAGCTATTGCTAGACTTAATAAAACTAATGTAATAAGTAGTAATTTCATTAAATTATATTTGTTTTTTGAGAGTGTTTTTTAACTCTGAATAGAATCAGATAATATTTTACAAAGTTATGATTTTTAAACGAATTACAAATATTAAAGCCTCACTTTATAAAGTTATAAGTGAGGCTTTAAAATAATAAGATTATTTAATTATTTAATTGTGCTGTTGTAGTGTTACTTCAGCCACAGAATTCTCTTTTGATGCGGTGTTATTACCACCTTTTGGTTCTATTGTAATACTTAAACCTAAAGCATTTTCAGTATAAGGAATTTGCTTTAACTCTCTATCTGTTTCGCTTAAAATACCTAGACTAACCATCCTGTCTTGAACTTCTGCCCAAATCTGGTAACATTGTTCTTCTGGAAGTTGTGGTAATGATACCACATCAATCATTGAGGTTTTGTCTTTAGGATTGATATAAGCAACTGTTTTTAAGTTTTTGGCTCTATAGTTTCCTTTAATAATATACTTTTCAGTTTCAGGATTATTAAGCTGCTTAAATTGTTGCATGATATCATCAAGCTTACCGTTATTTGAAGTAATATCACCTCTTAAATCATAAATTTCATCAACAATTTTCTGATTTTCAGTTTTCAAACTTTGATTCTGCATATAGAAAACAAATGAACTTCCAGCAAAAATTAGAGCAGCTATACTTGCAGCAACACTAAATTGATACCATTTTTTTATTCTATTGTTTGACTTTAAAGATATAACAGGTGTTTCATCAAGTGCATCTAAGATGTTGTTTAAGATGTCTTTAGGAGCTTCAACAGCATTCTTTCTAGAAACTATTTCTAAATTAGTTTGTAAAGTGTTGTATGCATTCTGTACTTCTGGATATTTTGAAATGTAAGTTTCAACTTTTTCTGTTTCAACAGAAGTTGTTTTACCTATAAGATATTTTTCTAATAGGTCAGAATTTAAAAATGTAGTTATTTTATCATTCATGACTTGTTTTATTTAGGATCATAAATTTTTCTCAATTCACGTAATCCTATTTTTAATCTTGATTTAATTGTTCCAAGTGGAATTTCTAGTTCATCACTTGCTTCTTGTTGTGTCATACCTTCAAAAAAGAGAGCATTAATAACAATTTGATATTTTTTATCTATTGATTTTAGATGGGTTTTAATATCCATAACATCTTGGTTTAAACCTTTCGATGTTAACTTATATACGTTTGAAGCTTCAATTTGGACTTCCTTACTATCTTTATTTGATTGAGACCGTACTTTATCGATAGCAGTATTGTATGCAATTCTATATAACCAAGTAAAAAGTTTAGCTTTGTCTGCATTATAAGATTTGGCTTTTTTCCAGACTTTTATAAAGGTCTCTTGAAGTGCATCTTGTGCTAGTTCTTCATTGTTTAAAATTTTTAAAATAACACCAAAAAGTGTGTCTGCATAGTTTTCATATAACAGAGTAATGGCTTTTTTATCTCCTTTTTGAAGTAGCCCTACTATTTCCTTTTCGATTGGTGTAGTCAAGGTTTGAAAGTTATTGGTTTATAGATATCTATTGAATTAAATATTATATCAAAGTTAGAGATTTCTTTTTAATTAAAGAATATTTACTTCGGCTTCAATAGTAATATTAAAGACGCGTAAAATGGTATCTTGGATTAATTGAGATAGTTTTAAAATATCTGTTCCTTTTGCATTTCCATAATTAACTAAAACTAAGGCTTGCTTTTTATGAACGCCATAATTGCCAAATTGTTTTCCTTTAAAGCCAGCTTTTTCAATAAGCCAACCAGCAGGAACTTTAATTTCTGTGTCTGAAACAGGATATCCAGGTATGTCTTGAAAATTCTCTTTTAATTTATTGTAAGCCTGTTTAAGTATCACTGGATTTTTGAAAAAACTACCACTATTTCCTATTTTTTTAGGGTCTGGGAGCTTGCTTTGTCTAATTTGTATAACAGCTTTAGAGATATCTTGTATGCTTGGTTTTGTAATTTCCATTTTAGTCAATTCATCAGAAATTGAGCCATAAGATGTATGTAATGTGTGATTTTTCTTCGAAAGTTTAAATCTAACATTACAAATAATGTATTTGCCTTTTTCTTTTTGTTTAAAAATAGAATTTCTATAATCGAAACTACAATCTGCTTTAGTAAATGTTTTAATTGTTCTTGATGCAATATGAAGTGTTTCACAAGAAACAAAAGAATCTTTTAACTCTGTACCATAAGCGCCAATATTTTGAATAGGAGCAGTACCTACGTTTCCTGGAATTAGAGATAAATTCTCAAGACCACCAAAATCATTTTCTAAGCACCAACATACAAATTCATGCCAGTTTTCACCAGCACTTGCTTGGGCTATAACATGATTTTCATCTTCAGAAATTATTGAAATTCCTTTTAAATTTAAATGTAGAACAAGAGCAGTTACATCTTTTGTAAGTAACATGTTGCTACCACCTCCTAAAATAAAAATTTCAGGATAATTTTCTAAAGAAAGAACTTGCTTAAGAGCATCAATACTTTCTATGGAAACAAAATGTTTTGCTAAAACATCAATACCAAAAGTATTATAAGGTTTTAAGGATATGTTGTGTTTTATTTGCACTAATCTTTATATATTTTAAGTGCTTCTTTTAATATGTTTACAGCCTTTACTAAACTTTCTTTTTTAAGAACATATGCAATTCTAATTTGGTTTAACCCAACTCCAGGAGTTGAATAAAAACCTGCAGCTGGAGCAACCATAATTGTTTCTCCATCAATTTCGAAATTCTCTAAGAGCCATTGAGCAAAATAATCTGCATTATTAATTGGAAGTTCTACGATACAATAAAAAGCACCTTTTGGCTTGGCAACTTTAACGCCTTCAATTTTTTCTAATTCAGAAATTAATATGTTTCTACGTTCAACATATTCGGTAATAACATCATCGAAATAACTTTGTGGTGTTTCTAAAGCAGCTTCACTTGCAATTTGTGCTAATGTAGGAGGGCTTAATCTTGCTTGAGCAAATTTTAAAGCTGTAGATATAACTTCTTTATTTTTTGAAACAAGACAACCAATTCTTGCGCCACACATGCTATAACGTTTAGAAACTGAATCAATCATAATAGCATGTTCAGCTATATCTTCTTCTTGCATGATAGAGTAGTGTTTAGCTCCATCGTAAGCAAATTCTCTATATACTTCATCTGAAATTAAAAAGAGATTATGTTTTTTTACAATACTTGCTAATTTTTTAATTTCTTCTTTAGAATAAAGATAACCAGTTGGGTTTCCTGGGTTACAAATTAAAATAGCTTTAGTTTTAGATGTGATTAATTTTTCAAATTCCTCAATTGGAGGTAGTGCAAAATTGTCTTCAATCTT
Organism: Flavobacteriaceae bacterium UBA3078; assembly: GCA_002366675.1. Lineage (GTDB taxonomy): Bacteria > Bacteroidota > Bacteroidia > Flavobacteriales > Flavobacteriaceae > Xanthomarina. Next base: position 484 of record DFBO01000074.1, on the reverse strand, counting down.
TGAAATAACAGGTACAATGTTTATACCAGAAGCAGTTGAAAACCCATTGTAATTAGCATAAAAAGGTTCTGGTATAATAACTTCATCGTCTGTATCCATGATGGTTCCAAAAGCAAATAATAAGGCCTCACTTCCTCCAGTTGTTACTATCATGTCGTTTTTAGTAACATCAATCTCATGATTTTTATAATATTTAGCTATTTTGGTTCGATACTCGTCTGAACCTTCAGATCTTGTATAAGCAAGGATTTCTAAGGAATGTACTTTTACAGCATCAAGAGCTAAATCTGGAGTTTTAATATCTGGCTGACCAATGTTTAAATGGAATACTGTTTTACCTTGTTTGTATGCTGCTTCAGCAAAAGGAACTAATTTTCTTATTGGAGATTGAGGCATTTGAAGCCCCTTTTTTGATATTGTTGGCATGAAACTATAAGTTAAGGCGTAAAGTTCGGAAAATTATCTTAAAGTTTTTTTAAAAAAA
>DFBO01000144.1:18664-22892 GCA_002366675.1 Flavobacteriaceae bacterium UBA3078 | reverse complement strand
GATACCATAGCGACAGTCACTATCAATCCCAGTACTATTTTTAAAAATTTAGTTGTTTTCATGAGTAATAATTTTAATTAATTTTTTTCTTTTTCTTTTTTAGAATCTAAAGTTAACATTTAAAAAATAAGTGGTACCACGTCCATACCAATATTTTGGGCCAAAACGACGTTTTGGATTAGAATTATCTTCTATTAACTGTTCATAATTAGCACTTCTACCTTGTTCAAAACCACCAGTTTTATAAACTTCGTCCAGTAGATTATTAATACTAGCAAAGAAACCAATATAGTAATCTCCAATTTTCCAAGATTTTCCACCTGTTAGATTAACAACCATATAATTGTCAAACTCTTCTTGTTTTAATAATTGATTAGCAACGTCTTCATCATAATTATTGAATGGTAATCCATCGCTATCTAAATAGAAATTTTCTGTTCTAGTTAACGGACTGACATCTACATACGTATTAGAAAAGAAGTTTGCTGTAGCACCAAACCACCAGTAATCTGGATCTCTATATTCAAAACCAACCGAGTATGCTTGTTGTGGTCCACCTGCTAATTTATAATCTTTTAAATTTGATTTAAAAGTTTGAGTTCTTACAAAACTAGATGATGTTAAATAGAGATTTGGATTATTATCATATGTATATTGACCAACTGAAGCTACACCTTTTAATTTAATAGTAGGTGTTACTTGAGCTTCTATACCAAGTTCTGCTCCAATATGCTTTTTATCTACTCCTTGTAAAATTTCTTGAACAAAAGCTGAAGTTTCATTGTACTGTTCTATTGTACCAGTTATACCATCAGCATAATAAAATGAAATTTCATTTGCATCTTCAAATTTAGAATAAAATCCAGTAAGTTTTGCTTTAACAATTGGAGACCTAAAGATATAACTAATATCTGCAGAGGTTATTTTTTCTTCTGTAATATTGTCTACTACACTATTATTCTCTCTAGAGTTTGAATAGGAATTTCTAATTGTTGGTGCTTGAGTTATATATCCAGCATTGACATCTATTAAATGTTTTCCTGTTATTTTATAAGTTACTCCACCTTTAGCTCCGATACCTGTAAAAGATAATTTCTCGCCTTTACCGAGAGATTCATTTCCAGAATATGCGCTATGTTCCCATAAACCATCTCTCTGATAAGTGGTGTTAGTATAACTACCTGACACATAAAAATCTACTTTATTATATTTAAACTGTGCTTGTGCGTAACCTGAAACAACATTAGATAATATATTGTAATTATAGCGAAACTTATCCCCTTCACTTACTAATCGATTTGGATTTTGATTATCGTATTGAAAACCATCAAATGAATCAACATTAAGGTATCCAACCGTTGAGCCTAACAGATCGATAATTTCTCCAAAGTTTTCAGATTTTAAACTCTTAAATGTAACTCCAGCATTAATCAAAATGTTTTCGTTAATTTCTGTATTAAAAATTGAGTTTACAGATAATTGAGTATCATCACTTCTGTCTTCATATAATACATACGCACCAGAATTTGCACCATTGGCAGGGTCGTTATTGGTAATATTAGCGTCTAAAATGCGTTCCCAATCTATTTGACCATTGTTAATAAACTCTTGCTCTGCCAAATAAGCACCTGCATAATCTGGACCATCTGAATCAGCCAAGAAATAACTAGGTAATAATTGGTAATATGCTGGACTTGGATTTGCACCTCCACCATAATCTAAACGGCTATTTCCTATTTTACCAAATTGATAACCAATATTTGTATTTAAGCTTGTTTTACTATTTATATCCCAATAGTGATTAAGCATTAAAATTGGCTCTTCAACTTCTTTAATACGTGAATTTTTCTTTTCACCATCTAACCATCCCCAATATTCGTTATACTTAATATCTTTTAAATCGTAAACTTCTTGTGTGTTTGGAGAAGATTTTCCTCTACGATTTGGAGTATAAATAGATGTGAAGTTTAAGCTATGCTTTTCGTTGATTACTTTTTCAATTGAAGCAAAAAATGAATTAGCATCATATAATGTCGCTTCTTGGAAACCTTCATTTCCCCAACGTCTTCCTGCCATTATGGTATAGGCCCAACCTCCATCTAATAATCCAGATGAGTAACTACCCATAACTCTATTGGTATAACTTCTATTAGAAGAAGAGTAAGTAATACGACCACCTTCTCTATATTTTGAAGCTCTTACAATCATGTTGGTAGTTCCTAAAACACCTCCAAAGTTATACGCAGAAGGTTTTAGTCCAGTTGTTAATTCTTGATTTCTAAGAACATCGTTTAAACCTCCCCAATCACTCCATTGTGGTCTACCATTATATAATTTGTTCATTTCAATTCCGTTAATTAAAACAGAACCATTTTCAGAATTTAAACCTCTTACTTTAAAGAAAGAAGAACTAAATTCGAAAGCTGCTGTACGTTGAAACACGTCCATTGACGATTGTAACAATCCAGAAATATTATCTAAACCACTATCGTCGCTATCAAGTTCATCATCAGTTAAAGAAATAGTAAACAAATCAACTTCAGATACATCTTTAGTTAATGTCATATCTGTAATATTCAGGGTTTGCCCTTCGTTTACTACTATAGGATATCTCTTTGAGACATATCCTGATTTTGAGATTTTTAGTACTTGTTCGCCCAGTGGCACTTGTTCTAGAAATTGAAATTCTCCAGATGCATTGGTTTCTACCGATAATACTGTTCCTTCAACAGTTACAGTAACACTTGGAATAGGTTCAAAAGAAATGGCTTCTGTGACACTTCCTTTTACAACAGTCTCTTGTGACACAGCTGTAACAGTTGAAAAAATTCCGAATAGAAAAATAAATAAACTTTTTTTCATACTTGAATTTGTTGTTAATAATTCGTTTTGCATTAAATAATAATTAATTAAAGCGTGCAAATTTACATTATTTATAATAAATATTTACTTTTGGCAAAGGTTTATGTATTAACATAACTATAACATAACAATCTATTAGATGAAAAATTTAAAATTCTGGGTTCTAGCTTTACTTATAACTTCATTTTTTAACGTAAATGCCCAAGAGAAAAAGAAATTCAAAATCCACACTGTAGCCTTCTATAATCTAGAAAATTTATTTGATACCATTAATGACACAACAAAAAATGATGAAGCCAGTCCAATAATGGAAATGAAAGGAGACATTCAAGAAGTGTATAAAAAGAAAGTCCATAACATGGCACGTGTTATTTCTGATATTGGTGCAGATGTCACAAACAATTCTCCAGTAATAATAGGTGTATCGGAAGTTGAAAATAGAAGTGTCATGGAAGATGTTATAAACGATCCATTATTATTAGATAAAGACTATGGTATTGTGCATTACGATTCTCCTGACCGTCGTGGTATTGATGTTGGGCTTTTCTATCAAAAGAAATTGTTTACACCTTTATTTACAAGTAATCATGAACTTGTAATTTATGATGATGACTCAAGAGAGAGAATTTATACTAGAGATCAACTATTAGTTAGTGGAAAACTTGAAGACGAATTGGTTCATGTAATTGTTAATCACTGGCCTTCCAGACGTGGAGGAGAAGCTAGAAGTAGACCAAAACGTGTTGCAGCAGCTAAATTGAATAAAAAAATTATTGACTCTTTACAGACTATAGATCCTTATGCTAAAATATTTATCATGGGAGATTTAAACGACGATCCTACAAATGCTAGCGTAAAAGACGTTTTAAAAGCAGAAAAAGATAAAGAAGATGTTGGTTTAAAAGGCATTTATAACCCAATGGAGAGCTTTTTTAAAATGGGGTTAGGTTCAAATGCCTACAGAGATAGCTGGAGTTTATTTGACCAAATAATGATTACACAGCCTTTATTAGAAAAAGATTATTCTTCGTTTAGATTTTATAAAGCAGGCATTTTTAATAAAAATTACTTAGTAAATAAAAAAGGACGTTGGAAAGGTTATCCTCTACGTAGTTATGCAGATGGTGGCTTTACAGATGGTTTTAGCGATCACTTTCCTGTCTATATTTATCTGATTAAAGAAGTGAAATAAATTTTATTAAAACACATAAAAAAAGCGACTCNNGAGTCGCTTTTTTTATGTGTTAACTTTTTATTATCCCAACCAAGTACTCCATGGAATTCTAGATAAGAATAACACTAAAGCAATGGTATAAAACACTGAAATGGTTTTAAACTTACCACTTGAGAGTAATTTCTTTTTATG
>DFBO01000144.1:0-18613 GCA_002366675.1 Flavobacteriaceae bacterium UBA3078 | reverse complement strand
ACTGAGTTTTTCATAATTTCCCCCATGCCAGATTCACTAAACAGACTAAATCTAGGTGATATAAAATAAAGTATTAAACCTAATAGTAATTGAATATGAGACACAATTAAAGCGAATAAGGTTATTCTAAAATCTTTAGCTTCATATTCTTTATTACCTACTTTTTTAATAATGCTATTAAAGACTGCTAATACTAAAATTAAAAGCACTAAATATGCCCAATAAGAGTGAAGCATTTTTACCATGTCGTACATACTATTATAAATTTTAATGTTTCAAACACAAATGTAGTAATTAAAATGCATAAAAAAACCTCTTCAAAATGAAGAGGTTTTTTATAAAATAGTATTTAAAGAGTACTAGAAGTTAAAACGGATACTTGTATTCCAAGTTCTTCCATAACCAAAACGGCCTCTATTACTTGTATTAACACCTCTGTAGTTTTCTTCAGGATTTGTTGAAGCTGCAGTATTTCCTCTAACAGACTCTAAATAAACCTCATCAAAAACGTTGTTGATATTTACTCTAAATTGTAGTGAGTTTTTATCATCCTTTCCTACTAACATTTTGTAAGAGAAACCAGCATCAACCATATCGTATGAAGGCATTGCAATTGTTGGTTCTGCTAATGATCCTGTTGAATACATATCATTATACCAGTTCCAAGCAGCATCTACACTTAATCTTGGTAAGAATTCAAAACTAGCATTAACACCTGCAGTAACTTGAGCAGCACCACCAACATTAAAGCCATCTATTTCAACAACTTCATCAGAACCTATTTGATTACCATCACCATCAAAAGTTCTTTGATTCGCATTATCTTTATATTGCCAATCTCCTAAAGAAAGGAATCCATTTACTCTTAAATTATCTAAAGGTTGAGTAAAGACTTCTAGTTCAGCTCCCATATGCACTTGCTTCACTCCTTGAGTTTGGTAACCTTCATAAGCAGGTGTATCTTGATCTTCTCCATTCGAACTTAATAAAGTTCTTTTAGCCCAAGTAGTATGGTATAAGTTTAAGTTAGCCTGAATACGTTCTCCTCCAAATTGGTAACCTGCTTCTAAACCTGTAATTTCTTGATTTTCTACAGCAGGATCTATTAAATCATTTGAATTTCTTGTATTTACAAATAAATCATCATGGAAAGGTTGACGTGAATAAAATCCAGCATTTACAAACACTTTGTGCATGTCTGAAATTTCATAAGCAGCTCCAGCTTTTAAGTTATATCCAACATTATTTACCTTATCAGATTCTTCTGATTGTCCAACATTTTCAGTAAAGAAAAATTCTTCTCTTTGATGAGATTGGTTAGAAAGTGCTCCTTGGAAAAAGGCAGAGAATTGATCTTTAGAGTACTCTAATTGACCAAAAACTCCATAATAAGTAATTACTTCTTCATAATCTCTATCCATTCTTTGATCATGATCTGTATTAGGGTTGAATAACATTCCCCATGGATTTACTCCTCCATATGTATTTGTTATTTCATAAGATCCTGAATAACCACTACTTTCAGTAAAAGAAGTTTGTCCTCCAACAAATTCATTAATTCCTCTAAAGTGAACCCCGTTATAAGATCTTACATCTGCCCCAACATTAAAGTTTAAATTTTCAGTTAATTGATTGTTATAGTTAGTCACTAAACCATACCAGTTGTGATTATTAAAAGAACCTCTTACATATCCAACTCCATCAGATATTTTTTCTGAAGCAAACGCTCCTCTACCCATAGAACCGTATATTACGGTAGAAAGTTCAGATTTATCATTTATATTCCAATCCCAACTTAAGTTAGCTACTGGTTTGTGATAAATATTTCTTCCACCTGGATATACACCTCCATTTAAATTATTTGGACTGTCTACACCAGTTTCATTCCAAGAGTTAGACCTTCTTCCGTTATCAATAAAAGATTGAATAGATCCACTACCTGCAGCTGCGTGCCATTGAGGAGCACCTGTTAACATGAAATTTAATGCATGATTGTCGTTTGGTTGGTAACCTACAGAAATATAATACGTTTGTCCTTGTCCACCTGTGTAATCTACATAACCATCACCTTGCCAGTGCCCAAATAACACACCTAAAGACCAACCTTTCTCGCTTACACCAGTCGAGTAATAAGCAGTTGATTTAATATAGTTGTCGTTTCCTACCATTTGTTGTACAAAACCACCTTCTCTTCTATCTATTGTTTTAGTAACTATGTTTACTGTCCCACCCACAGATGAAATAGCTAATTTTGAAGCTCCTAAACCACGTTGTACTTGTACAGCGTTAGCAACATCTAAAACACCAGACCAGTTAGACCAGTACATTTTACCATCTTCCATTCCATTAATTGGTTGTCCATTTAATAAGAATGCCGTGTTTGTTTGGTCAAAACCACGCAAAAACATTTGTCCATCACCAAATCCACCAGCTTGTACACTTTGTACAGAAGGCGTTGATTTTAAAACTTCTGGTAAATCTGAATTACCAGCTTTTTCTCTAATTTGGTTTGCAGTAATTGTAGAAACAGCCACTGGCGTTTTTCTATCTTCTGCTAAATCGATAATACCACTACCAATAATAACCACTTCTTCTAAAGAGTTATCTGAAGCTAGTGTTACTTCTCCTAAACTAGTGCTTCCACTAAATTTTACTAATACTTTACCATAACCTACGTAAGAAATTTCAATTTCTCCTTCTGTAGATTCTGTAATTAAAGTAAAGTTTCCATTGAAGTCTGAAGACACACCATTGGTTGTCCCTACTTCAATGATATTAGCACCAGGAAGTGGCGCAGCCATTTCGGCATCCATAACTGTACCTGTTACAGTAGTCTGTGCCATTGAAAAAGCAGTAAACATAAAAGCTCCTGCTAAAAATAATAATCTAGTAATTTTTTTCATTGTATTAATAAGATTGGTTTCTAATTTTTTTGCAAAATTACATCTAAATAATTAATATTTAATAAGTAATTAATAAGAATTTTAATACAATGAAGGTATGCAATAAAGAACCTATTATGACTTCAATAAAAAAAAAGCTATTAACATGGTTTTCAACAAGTTTTATGTTAATTTATTGTAATAATGCAATAAATTAGACGTAGAAGCATCTAAATTGCTAAAAGTGTTATTTTTTATTTTTTCTAAAATATTTCCAGCTAATTGCTTTCCTAACTCTACTCCAAACTGGTCAAAACTAAAAATATTCCAAATAACACCTTGAACAAATATTTTATGTTCGTATAAAGCTATTAGTTTTCCTAAGCTTTCCGGAGTTAATCTTTTTATAAAAATGGTGTTTGTAGGTTTATTACCTTCAAACACCTTATAAGGTAGTACGCGATTAATTTCTTCTAATGCAATATTCTGTCCTTGTAATTCTTTTAAAACATCCTCTTTTGATTTACCCTTGAGAAGCGCTTCGGTTTGAGCGATAAAATTTGAGATTAACTTGTCTTGATGCTCTTTATTTCCATGCAAGCTTTCAGCAAAACCAATAAAATCTGCTGGAATTAATTTTGTTCCTTGATGAATGAGTTGAAAAAAAGCATGTTGAGAGTTTGTACCTGGAGTTCCCCAAATAACATTCCCTGTTTGATAAGTTATCGCATGTCCATTTCTGTCAACAGACTTTCCATTACTTTCCATAATGCTCTGCTGTAGATATGCTGAAAACTTGTTTAGATATTGAGAATAAGGAATGATGGCTTCCGTTTCGGTTTTATAAAAGTTATTGTACCAAACGCTTATTAAAGCTAAAACTACCGGAAGGTTCTTGTCAAAAGCTTCAGACTTAAAATGAGCATCCATTTTATTCGCTCCTAAAAGTAATTTGCTAAAATTATCAAAACCTATAGAGAGACTTATTGAAAGTCCTACAGCACTCCAGAGTGAAAACCTGCCTCCAACCCAATCCCAGATTGGAAAAATATTCTCCTGGTCAATACCAAAGTCTTTTACTTTTTCAATATTTGTAGATACAGCAACAAAATGCTTTGAAACATCTTCTTGTTTTGCAAATTGCAAAAACCAATCTTTAATCGTGTTCGCGTTGGTAAGAGTTTCCTGTGTAGAAAAAGTTTTAGAAACAATTACAAATAACGTTGTTTCTGGGTTTAGCTTCTTTAGGATTTCGTTTACATGGTCGCCATCAATGTTGCTAACGAAATGGGTGTTTAAATGATTTTTGTAAAATTCTAAGGAACTAACAACCATTGAAGGTCCTAGATCTGAACCACCAATCCCAATATTTACAACATCTGTAAATGCCTTTCCTGAAAAACCTTTTTTTGAACCACTTACAATTTGATTTGTAAAGATTTCTATCTTCTTTTTAACCTCTATGATTTCAGGAACAATGTTCTTTCCATTAGCATAAATATTTTCTTTTTCGCTGGCCCTTAATGCTGTGTGAAGAACAGCTCGGTGTTCCGTTTCGTTAATTATATCGCCTGAAAAATAGCTATCGATTGCTTCCTTTAATTTAACTTCTTTTGCTAGCTCAACTAAAAGAGATAAAGTTTCATCTGTAATTCTGTTTTTAGAAAAATCAACATAGAAATCTTCCCATTGATGGGTGAATTTGTCTGCTCTACTTGAATCTTTTTCAAACAAATCTATCATCTTTACATTTTTCATAGATTGAAAATGTTCCTGAAGCTTCTTCCAGGCGATTGTAGATGTTGGATCTATTTTTGGTAGCGTCATGAAATTAATTTACCTCAGTAATTAATTTATTTGAAGGTTTCTTATTCTCTTCAAATTTAATATTATCTATTTGAGTTTTTAAAGGCTCAATATAATCTAAATATCTTGTTTTTAAACTATCTGAAATTGGTTCAGCTTCAGGTAATTTTTCTCTAAATGGATCTACTTGTTTTCCATTTTTCCAGAAACGATAACATACATGTGGACCAGAAGTATTTCCTGTCATACCTACCCAACCTATAACATCTCCTTGTTTTACAAATTGGCCAACTTTAACATTTTGCTTCTTCATGTGAAGGTATTGCGTTTCATAAGTTGAATTATGCTTAATTTTTACATAATTTCCATTCCCTCTAGTATAAGCAGATTTTATAACTGTTCCATTTGCAGTAGCTCGTATTGGTGTTCCAACAGCTGCAGAAAAATCTGTTCCTTTATGTGGTCTAATTTTATTGCCATATAATGCTATACGCCTTCTTAAATTATATCTTGATGATATACGTTTATACTCCACAGGCGCTTTTAAAAAAGCACGGCGTAAATTTTTAGCTTCTTCACTAAAATAATCACTTAAGCCTTTTACACTATCTGTTTCAAATTCAAATGCGTAAAAATTTTCCTTTTTATGTTCAAATACAGCTGCTTTTATATTATCAATTCCTGTGTAAATAGTATCGTCTATATATTTATCTGTATAAATAACTTTAAACCTGTCTCCTTTTTGTAGCCTAGTAAAATCTATTGTCCAAGCATAAATATCAGACATTTTATAAGCTAAAATAAAGCTAATGCCTTTCTCATCTAAAGTTTCAGATATATTACTACTAATTATTCCAGAAATTTCTTTTTCAACGTATTTTATAGGCTTTCTACTTGTGTAAGCATGAATAGAATCTTGAAAATTTATTACAATATATTCTTCTCTATTTGGCTGATAGATAAAACATTTTGGTTCTTGTAATGTGTCTTTGGAACAAAGAATGGTATATGGTTTGCCAATTTGAAGTTTTCTAATATCGAAGCTATCTTTTGCTTTTTCGGCTATTTGAAAGATTTTTGGATAACCAATTCTATTACGTTGCATAATCTCGCCAAAGCTGTCTCCAGATCTAACGGTATCTCTTTTAACATAATAATCGTTAAGATTAAAACCAAACTCGTATAGGTCTTGTGGGACTACAATAGCTAATTCTTCTTCAGCAATTTGAGGTTTATCTTCTTTACAACTATTAAAGGCTAAAATAATTGCAAAAATTATCACACATTTTTTCCCCAATCTTCTAATTCTTGTTTGGTCCATAGTTCTGGAAAAAATATTCTTCTTTGATATTTTGGATGCATGTATTTTACCCATTCACTTCCTCCCGTTGCTTCTGCCGTTTTTCCACCAATATTTAAATAATGGTTTGCAGTATTATAATGTGCCATCACCCATTTTATATTTACTGTATGGTCGTAATGGCGCATAGCGTTTATTAAATCTTTATTTTCTCTAACTTCCTCTGGTAATTCTTTAAACTTAGTCCACAGGTTATTTGTGTTATAGAATTTAGCAAATCTAATAAATTCATCTTTGTATCGTTCTTCAAAAACTGTTAATAAATAACTTTTTTTACCAGTTTTATAATCTTTTCCAGCCGCTTGCCAATATAGGTGATTAAATGCATGCTCGAATGATGTATTTCTATCGATAGTATCTCTAAATCTATTATCTATTAGATTGATAAGTTCTGTTGAAGAAAATTCTATTTTCCTGTATTGTGCACTTTGAAAACCACTTGCAGGTGTTAAGGTGTCTCTAAACTTATTGTATTGTTCTACTTCCATTCCATCTCTCATAATTTCGAAAGAAGAAGTAAGCATATCGAAATATCTGCTTATTCGCATCAACTTATCTGAGAAGAAATCAGCTTCAACATGAACAGTTTTTGCAACCTGTTCTATTTCCCAAAGTATCATTTTAAACAACAATTCGTTTATTTGGTGATACATGATAAAAACCATTTCATCAGGTAAAACAGAACGTTGCGTTTGAAGGTCTAAAAGAGCATCTGTTTGAACATAATCCCAATAATTTATTGGTTTACTATGTAATAATCCTCTAAGGTGGACATTTAAATCCTGTCCTATATCATCAAATTTTTCTTTTAATTGTCCGGTTAATTCTTTGTCTAATTCCATTATTCTTGTACAACTATTTTAAATGGGTGTTTTAATCCTTTAAATGCTTCTAAATCTGCTCTTAAAGAGCCAACAGCTAAATCTGCTTGGATACGTAAAGGTACTTTATTTTTATCATTTGAGACCCAAAGTGTCAAGCTTTCTTCTTCCTTAAAAACTCTTCCAGCCATGACATAAGGTCTAAATTTTAGAGCTTTTATTTTTCCAAATTCTGTCTCAATAATTTCTTTTCCTAGATATTTTAATTTAAAGCCATAGTTTTCATCATCAAAGAACATATCAACATGAACTTCTGTTCCTGTATTTAAATTATCTACATCAAGGTTATCTCTTAAATAATAGAATGTAGAAATCATATCTTGGATATTTGGTTTCGTATCGAAAACAGATTTTCTATTATGCTTTATATTATTTACATGCGCTTTATTATTTTCTTGATCGAAGGTGATTTCAATATTTTTTGTATGACCTCCTTCATCTATGTTTCTAATAAATTTATAAGGAATTATTTTTTCTTTATCGAAATAGCTTTCATACCTATCTTCTACTTTAAAAAACCAAGATATTGCTCCAGTAGTCCAGCCTTTACCAACCACATGATGCACTGGTTTGTTTTTATACATGGCTTCGTTAACCGTAATTGTGGCTTCTCCAGCTTTTAAAAACCCACTATAACTCATTTCAAACCGAAACCATTCTCCTTTACCAAAAGAACTTTCGTTTTGAGAAATTAGAGGCTGTATTATTAAAACGGTTAAAATAATTAGGAATAACTTCTTCATATTATAAAAATCTGTAAATGTAACAACTAGACTACATTTATATTGTTTATAAACTAGTTTTACAATTACCATTCCAAATGTATAAAACAAAAAAACTCTAACGGTATTTTCGCTAGAGTTTTTCGGCTTATTTTAGTTAAATATTTATTATAATGTACCTCTTAATTCTTGCTCACGCTCAATAGACTCGAAAAGGGCTTTAAAATTACCTGCTCCAAATCCACGAGCTCCCATTCGTTGAATAATCTCAAAGAAAAGTGTTGGTCTATCTTCTACAGGTTTTGTGAAAATTTGCAATAAATAACCTTCCTCATCTGCATCAATCATAATAGATAGTTTCTGAAGTTCGTTAATATCTTCTTTCATCATATCCATGTGCTCTCCTAATCGTCTTGGAATATCGTCGTAATAAGCTTGAGGTGGTGGTGGCAAAAATTCAACGCCTCTTGCTTTAAGTTGTGAAACAGTTTTTATAATATCATCTGTTGCTACTGCAATATGTTGTACCCCTGAGTCTTCGTAAAAATCTAAATATTCTTCAATTTGAGATTTTTTAGCAGCTTTAGCTGGCTCGTTAATTGGGAATTTAATTCGTCCGTTACCGTTACTCATAACCTTACTCATAAGTGCTGAGTATTCTGTATGAATCTGTTTATCATCAAATGATAAAAAGTTTACAAAGCCCATAACATCTTCATACCATTTAACCCAAGTATTCATTTGTCCCCAGCCAACATTTCCAACCATATGGTCTATAAATTTTAAGCCTACTGGTTCTGGATTATAATCTGATTTCCACTCTCTAAATCCAGGCATAAAAGTGCCTTTGTAATTTTTTCGTTCAACAAACATATGAACCGTTTCTCCATAGGTATAGATTCCAGCACGAACTACTTCGCCATGCTCGTCAATTTCTACTTTTGGTTCCATATAAGATTTTGCGCCACGCTTAATAGTTTCTTCATAAGATTTTCTAGCATCATCAACCCAAAGAGCAACTACCTTTACGCCATCGCCATGTTTTACAATGTGATTGTTTATTGGTGATTTACTGTTTAAAGGTGTTGTAAGAATTAATCTTATTTTATCTTGTTTTAGTACATAACTAACCTCATCTCTAGACCCTGTTTCTAATCCTTTATATGCAAAAGATTGGAATCCAAAAGCTGTTTTATAAAAATGTGCAGCTTGTTTAGCATTTCCTACATAGAATTCTACATAGTCTGTACCTAATAGTGGCAGAAAATCTTGAGCTCCTTCAAATATTTTCTCCAATCCGTATTCTACTGATTTTACTTCTTTGCTCATGTGTTTTTTATTTTAGATGAAAAAAAAGAGAATAAAGAAAAAAGACTCTATAGTTTGTTTTGAAAACCCATAGTCATTTTTAGAAATTCTACTATTTTTCTTGAATTTGTGTTAATTTATCTAGTATAATATATTTTCTATTGAAAGCTATTATTAATTGTGTTTCAAGTTCAAAAGACGAGCCAAGAGAAACATCTATAAAATGAGAAAATGATTTATCAAACCTAGCTTAACCCTCGGCGATATTACTTGGTATTGAAATAGAACAGCTACTAATTTGAGATTTTAAACCAAATTTTTCGTTATTTGGAAACTCACTAACAATATCTACAATCTCAATTCCTAATTTCCATATCTTAAGATTTTTGCCTTTTCTTAAGTATCATTTCTATTTTCTCTTATCTTATATTTTGATTCTCTTATAACCAAGATTTAAAATAATCTTCGTCTGCTATTTTTAATGCTTCTTCTGTTACTTTTAGTGGTTTAAACGTATCTACCATAACAGCTAATTCGTCTGTTTTAACTTTTCCAATACTTCGTTCTGCTGCTCCTGGATGTGGTCCATGAGGAATACCTGCAGGATGTAAAGAAATATGTCCTGCATCTATATCGTTTCTACTCATAAAATCACCATCTACATAATACAATACTTCATCGCTATCTATGTTACTGTGATTATAAGGCGCTGGAATACTCTCTGGATGATAATCATATAATCTTGGAACAAAACTACATATAACAAATGCATCTGATTCAAAAGTCTGATGTATTGGTGGTGGTAAATGAATACGTCCTGTTATGGGTTCAAAATCATGAATTGAAAAAGCGTATGGATAACTATAACCATCGTAGCCTACTACATCGAATGGATGTGAAGCATAAACCATTTCGAATATATCATCCTGCTTTTTAACTTTCATTACAAAATCTCCAGATTCATCATTAGTTTCTAATTCCTGAGGCTGACGTATATCTCTTTCGCAAAAAGGCGAATGTTCTAATAATTGTCCAAACCAATTTCTATATCTTTTTGGTGTATAAATAGGTCTTCTTGACTCTACTATAAATAGTCTGTTATCTTCTGTGTCGAAATCTATTTTATAAATTGTCCCTCTTGGAACCAATAAATAATCTCCATATTTAAAATCTAGATTCCCTAGATGAGTCCTTAATTTCCCTGTGCCTTTGTGGATGAAAATTAGCTCGTCTGCATCGGAATTTTTATAAAAGTAGTCTTTAGTAGAATACTTTGGTGCTGCAAGAATAATACTGCAATCGCTATTAGTAAGAACTGTTTTTCGGCTTTCAAGATAGTCGTTTTCAGGTTTCACCTGAAAACCTCTAAGCCGATATGACTGGATACTGTTTTCCTTAGCGATTTTTGGCGCCACACTATACTGCTTATTAATAGCTTTTACTTTTGTTGGCCTTTGTTCGTGATAAGAGTTTGTTGACATCCCATCGAAACCAATAGTGCCAAAAAGTTGTTCGCTATATAGGCTTCCGTCTGATTTTCTAAATTGTGTATGACGTTTAGGAGGTATTTTTCCTAATTTATGATAAAATGGCATTTTTTTAAAATTAAAAAGTTAATATTAAAAGCCTAGAGGCTTAACTTAAATACATTATTTAAAAGATACAATAACCTCTACCTATTCTGGATTTCTTTTTATAAGAAATTGAAGATGACTTAATAAATTTTTCCAAAATGTTTTCATTGTTCTACAAATATCGGAAAAACTTATCTAAATTACTTATCAAATAAAAAGGTTTTAAATGAAATTTAAACCTTAAGCAGTTCAAATTTATATATTTGTAATACTTACATTTGAGGTATGGTATTCAGAAACATTATTTTTATTTTATTTTTTCTTGCTTTTGACGTAATTACTTATTCCTACCCAAAAAGTTTTAATCAAGACTCTATAGCTGTCAATACCAATATTAAAGATTCAATTACAGCACCAGTAATATTAGAATTGGATACGCTGTTTTTAATACAAGATTTCTCTTATACCTATCCAGTTTCTTTAAGAGCTAAAGATATTTCTAACAGATTAAAAAGACTACTAGAAGAATACAATAGTATTAGTGATAGTATTTATTTAAAAAAACAAGATGGTTATATAGAATTAAAGCACAAAGATGATGTTGTTTTTATTACCTCTCAAGTTGAAGCTGAAATGAGTAATCTTTCGCTTTCAGAATTAGCAAATTCCAGACTTTCAATTTTACAAAAGCGATTAGAGATAAAAAAAACTATAACAGGTAAACAACAATTAAAAAATTTAGGTCTTTTTGCGTTGTCATTTTTAGTTTTAATTGGTTTCTTAAAATTGATTAATTGGCTATTTAGAAAATTAAATGTTCGACTGTCGAAAATTGAAAAGATTTTTTTGAAAAAAAATAGCAATATTATTAAGTATTTCATTCCAAGAAAAACAGCTAATATTTTTGTATTTATTTCTAATGTTGTTCGTATTGCCATTATTGTTATCGTCCTTTTTGTTTATGCTCCTTTTATGTTTAGCTTCTTTCCTTGGGCTGAACATCTTGTTGAGTTATTTTACGGTTATATTTCAACACCAATAAAGTATGTTGTATTTGGGTTTTTAAATTTTATTCCTTCATTGTTTTTTATCATAATTATTGCTTTAGTTGCGAGGTACATTGTAAGAGTAATAAATGAAATTGCAGCCGATGTTGAGATAGGAAGGTTTTACATAAATAATTTTCATAAAGATTGGGCAAAACCAACCAGTAA
The DNA here is from genome assembly GCA_002366675.1 of Flavobacteriaceae bacterium UBA3078. Classification (GTDB taxonomy): domain Bacteria; phylum Bacteroidota; class Bacteroidia; order Flavobacteriales; family Flavobacteriaceae; genus Xanthomarina. Next base: position 6,866 of record DFBO01000144.1, on the reverse strand, counting down.
AATATTGAGTTTGTTTATTTATGCCATGGCTTTAGTATTAATTTTTCCATATCTACCAGGCTCTGGATCTTCAGCATTTCAAGGGGTTTCTATTTTTGTTGGTGCTATTATTTCTTTTGGCTCCACTTCGGCTATTTCAAATATTATTGCAGGAATAGTGATAACCTATATGCGACCTTTTCAAATTGGTGATCGCATTAGAATTGATAGTATTACTGGTGATGTTTTAGAAAAAACCACCCTTGTTACACGTATTCGTACCTTAAAAAATGAGGATGTAACTATACCAAATGCTAATATATTAACAGGTACTATTGTTAATTATTCTAACAATGAAAATAAAACAATTATAATACATACTACCATAACTCTAGGTTATGATTTACCTTGGCAAACAGCTCAAGAATTATTGCTTTCTGCCGCAGATAATACAGAGTTAGTTGAAAAAGATCCAAAGCCATTTGTATTACAAACAAGTTTAGACGATTACTATGTGTCTTATCAGTTAAATGCCCATACTAAAGAAGCCAAAAAAATGCCTTTCATTTATTCTGAATTGCATAAAAATATATTGGAAGTTTTTAATGAAGCTGGTATTGAAATATTATCTCCTTCATACATGGCTGCTCGTGATGGAAGTTTATCGACTGTTCCTAGTCAAATAAAACCAGATGACAAAAGTCCGTTGAATAAAATAGTTGACCATTTAACTGGAAGAGATCAAAAAATCTCTATTTCAAAATCTGGTTCTGAAAACGAAACATAAATAACTTACTAGAACCAAAATCCAAGATTAAAGAACCATATACTTTCTTGAGTTTCGGGAGAATATGTGTATTTTAATTCTATAGGTCCGATAAAGGTTTCCATGGAGTAGCCAATTGCATAACCTGAGTAATCTGGGGTTGTAATCCACTCGCCATCATCGAAAATATTGTCAGCTATATTAGAATAATTAGCAGCAACATTAATATGATTTTTCTTAAAAATCTCATAATCTAAAGTAAACACTCCTTTTACAAAACTATTTCCAGAGAGTGATATAAAATCGTAGCCATAAAAAGATTCAAAATTATTTATAAAGTCGTTACCATATCCACCAAGCGCAAAATTTAAATATGGGTTATCATTTTCTCCAATATTAAAACCTCCTTGAGTTGTAATATTTGCTGTTAACTTATCTGTAAAACTATAAGCGTAACCTATAGTCGCTTTTGCTATAGAGAAATTACTGAAATTGTTGTTGAAATCTGAAGAATAAAGGTATAAATGAAAGTCTCCATCAAAATACACACCTTCATTTGGAAAGTATTTATTATCGTAAGAATCAAATTTTATTTTTCCAAATAAACTTAAATAATCGCTATCTTCAAAAGCAGTCTCATTTTCATTATTACCAGTTAAAACTGTTTCTGTTGTAAATGTTAATCTTTTATGTTCAGCCCCTAGAGTTAAAGACAAATCCCTAGAAAAAAGAGTTTGTAGATAAAACTGATTAGTTAAATCTTTAAATTCTACGTCTAATTTGTTGACATTTATAGACTCCATTTCTTCATCTGTTAACAAAGCAGATGCAGGGATGATTTTTTTAAACTGACTATATTTTGATTTAAGTCCAATGCTCCAATAAAACCCTTTATCTATATAATAATCAAAATTATATCTAATATTATCTCCTACAATAAAATCGAATGATAGCACATCGTTTTTAATTAATAATTGCTTTTTTGTGAAGTTTACTAATGCTGCTGTTTTATATAAATCGTCGTAATGAACACCAAATTTAATAAATGTAGTAATAGAACTTTCTTTTAATGTTAGATACATATCGTAACCTTCTGCAATACCTGATGGTTTTAATTTATGGGTAACACTCTCAAAATTATTAGTTGCTGCCAGATTATTTACACCATCAACATATTGATTATATTTTAATTTTACATTTTGTTTAAACTTTAGTTTTCCTAAAACATAAGCATCAGTATATTTTTCATTTCCTTCTATATAAATAGCACCAATTTGAATGCTGTCTACAGGCTTTATATTAATCAGCTTTCCCTTCTTAATAGTCTGCATAGAAGCCACATGCTTTAAAGCGTCTATTTCTTTGGCAGCTGCTTTGTAACCATTATTAATAATTTCTCTTCCATCACTAAAAGAAACTACTGTAAAATCTGTAATATCTGGTTTTATATAGATATCTGTTTTTTTAGATTTTAATTTCATATCGTTAATGGTTCGATAATTATTTATTTGAAGTAAAATTTCTGGCGCAGACTTTAAGTCTTCACGAGAAGCTAAATCATCTTGAACATCGACACCAATAATTATATCCATGCCTTTTTCTTTTAACTCATCTATAGGATAATTATTTACGACACCTCCATCAATTAAAAGTTGATCATCAATATTTACTGGTTGAAACAACGAAGGAAAAGCTCCACTTGCAGTAATAGCTTGAGGCAAATTACCTTTATCTAGAATAACTGCTTGTCCAGTTTCAATATTAGTTGCCATACAAAAAAACGGAATAGGGAGTTTACTAAAATCTTCTACATCGCTTACATGTAAAATCAATTTAGAAAGGAGACTTAAAGTATTTTGCCCTCTAGATAAAGCTGATGGTAATTGTAATTTAAAATGGTCGAATGGGAGAGTTACAGCATATTTTTCTGAATTATCTCTTTCATAAAATGTTTTTGCTGCCCTAGGTAAATCGTCATTAATAATTTTATCGAAATTAACATCTTTAAAAATGGAGTCTATATCTTTTCCTGAATATCCAGAAGCATAAAGAGATCCAACTATGGCTCCCATACTTGTTCCTGCTATATAGTCCACTCTAATACCTAAACTATCAATAACTTTTAAAACACCAATATGGGCCAATCCTTTTGCGCCTCCACCACTTAATACCAGTCCTATTTTTACATCTTCTTCATTGTTGTTTTGAGAAAACGAAAAACTGGTAATAAATATGCATATGATTAATAAAAAATACTTCATTGATTGTGATAGTAATTATAAATTTTTTGTGCTCTTGAAACTCCTACAACATCTTCTAACTCGTCTAACTTGGCATTAGCAATTCGTTTAACTGATTTAAATTCTTTTAAAAGTTCTATAATAGTTTTTTCTCCAATTCCAGGAATAGTTTCTAACTCTGTATTTAAAGCGCTTTTGCTTCGTTTATTTCTGTGATGCTCAATTCCAAACCTGTGAGCTTCGTTTCTTAATTGTTGAATTATTTTTAAAGTTTCACTTTTTTTATCTAAATATAAGGGAATTGGATCTTCTGGATAAAATAATTCTTCCAAACGTTTCGCAATTCCGATGATTGCAATTTTCTTTCTCAATTTCAAAGCATCTAGACTTTTTAGCGCTGAAGACAATTGCCCTTTTCCTCCATCGATAATAATTAATTGTGGCAGAGAACTTCCTTCATCTAACAACCTTTTATAACGTCTGTAAACTACTTCTTCCATCGAAGCGAAATCGTCAGGCCCTTCAACCGTTTTAATATTAAAGTGTCTGTAATCCTTTTTACTTGGTTTCCCGTTTCTAAAAACTACACATGCAGCAACTGGATGAGTTCCTTGAATATTCGAATTGTCGAAACACTCTATATGTCTTGGCTCATCTTTTAGTCGCAAATCTGCTTTCATTTGAGCCATAATCCTGTTAGCATGTCTGTCTGGATCTACAATTTTCACTTGCTTTAATTGCTCTAAACGATAGTATTTAGCATTTCTAATTGACAAATCCAAAATATGCTTTTTATCTCCTAATTGTGGTATATAGACTTTAATGCCATCTCCAAGATTTATTTTAAAAGGCACGTAAATTTCTTTAGACATTGAATGAAAACGTTGTCTTAATTCAATAATTGCCAGTTCCAACAATTCTTTGTCAGATTCTTGCAATTTTTTCTTGATTTCTAACGTGTGAGATCGAATAATAGAACCATAAGATAATTGTAAGAAATTTACGTATCCATAACTTTCATCGCTAACAATAGAAAATACATCCACATTACTGATTTTTGGATTTACAATAGTTGATTTGGCTTGATAATTTTCTAAAATTTCTATTTTTTCTTTTAATACTTGAGCTTCTTCAAATTTCATTAAATCTGCAAAGTGTTTCATTTGTTTCTTAAATTGCATTAATGAATCTTTAAAATTTCCTTTTAAAATTTCTTTAATGGCTTTAATCCCTTCGTCGTAATCTTCAATAGATTGAAAGCCTTCGCATGGTCCTTTACAGTTCCCTAAATGATATTCTAAACACACCTTATACTTTCCAGAAACAATTTTTGTTTCAGACAAATCGTAATTACATGTTCTTAACTTAAAGAGTCCTTTAATTAAATCTAACAGTGTTGAAACCGTTTTCATACTTGTATAGGGCCCATAATATTCGCTACCATCTTTTATTACTCTTCTAGTTGAAAATACTCTTGAAAAACGTTCGTTTTTCACGCAAATCCAAGGATAAGATTTATCGTCTTTAAGAAGCACATTATATCTTGGTTGGTATTTTTTTATTAGGTTATTTTCTAAAAGCAAAGCATCAGTTTCAGAGTTAACAACAATATGCTTTATACTTGAGATTTTTTTTACCAGAACTCTTGTCTTTCCGTAATCATGCTGTTTGGTAAAATACGAGCTTACACGTTTCTTTAAATTTTTAGCTTTTCCTACATATAGAATTTTACCATCAACATCGTAATATTGATACACTCCAGGTTCTTTTGGTAATGTTTTTAGTTGAATGTCTAATGTAGGATTTTCCATTATTTCAAAGTTAACATTTACTAATTAAAATGACTTTTATAAAAGAAAAAATATATGAAAAATTTGATTATTAAACCACTCTAATAATTACCTTAAACCACTTATCATTCATATAAAAATGACAAAAAAATATAGATCGTGTTGATAAAGTTAATTTCTCAAAATTAGATTTAAAACATATTGATATTAAAATAGACACAGGAGCTTATACTTCTGCAATTCATTGCTCAAAGATTATTGAGCAAGACAATAAATTGATTTGTACTTTTTGAAAGTAAAGGACATTCCAACTTTAAAATTGAGCAAATTATTTTTAGAAACTACACCTTTACAGATATAAAAAGCAGCAATGGATTTAAGGAAAACCAATATAAAATCAAATCCGAAGTCATATTCTTTGGAAAAACATATAAGATTAACTTAACTTTAAGCTCTAGAGACGACTTGAAATTCCCAGTATTAATTGGACGTTAATTTTTTAGTTACAAATTTATAGTTGACATTGATTTGGAAAACGTTTCTTTTAACAACACACATCAATGAACATAGTTATTTTATCTAGAAACCCAAACTTATATTCAACTCAGAGATTGATTGAAGAAGGTAGGAATAGAAATCATAAAGTTGAAGTTATAGATCCTTTAAAATGCGATATTATTATTGAAAAGGAAAAACCTACTATCTATTATACTGACAGATATTTAGATTATGTAGATGCTATTATCCCTAGAATTGGAGCTTCGGTAACTTTTTATGGATGTGCCGTTGTTAGACAATTTGAAATGATGAATGTTTTTTCTATTGTAACGTCTGATGCTATTTTACGTTCAAGAGACAAACTAAAAAGTTTACAACGATTAAGTAAGGCAGGTATTGGTATGCCTAAAACTGTTTTTACAAATTATTCCAGAGATGTAGAAGAAGTTATTGATCATGTTGGAGGTGTTCCTGTAATCATAAAATTATTAGAAGGAACACAAGGGTTAGGGGTTGTTTTAGCTGAATCTAAAAATGCTGCTGAATCTGTTCTTGAAGCTTTTAATGGTTTAGAAGCACGAGTCATAGTGCAAGAATATATTAAAGAAGCAAAAGGTGCAGATTTACGAGCATTAGTTGTAGATGGACAAGTTGTTGGCGCAATGAAACGTCAAGGAAAAGAAGGAGAATTTCGTTCTAATTTACATAGAGGTGGCTCGGCTAATATTATAAAATTAAGTCCTGATGAGTTGAAATTAGCTATGAATGCTGCAAAAGCTTTAAAACTTCCTGTTTGTGGAGTCGATATGCTACAATCTGCTCGAGGCCCATTATTGTTAGAAGTAAATTCTACTCCAGGATTAGAAGGTATTGAAAGTGCAACAGGCAAAAATATTGCAAGAGCAATTATTTCCTACATTGAACGAAATAAGTAAGCAATATGGCAACTAAACAGATAACTATTTTAGGAACCTCTATTTTACCAGGTAAAAGTTATGAGCTCAATTTTGATGTGGCAAAATTACACACTGCCTCAACAATCGATGTTCCAATAATTGTTGAGCGCTCTAAAAGACCTGGTCCTACAATTTTGTTTACAGCTGGTATTCATGGAGACGAAGTAAATGGTGTTGAAATTGTTAGACAGCTAATTGCTAAAGGCATTAATAAACCCAAATGTGGCACCATTATTTGTATTCCTATCATCAATATTTTTGGTTTTATTAATATGAAACGAGAATTCCCAGATGGTCGCGATTTAAACCGTGTGTTTCCAGGAATAAAAAGAGGCTCACTTGCTAGTCGTGTGGCATTTAGATTGGTTAATGATGTTGTAAAAGAAGTAGATTTTGTTATGGATTTCCATACTGGAGGCTCAGGTAGATTTAATGCGCCACAGATTCGGGTTGCTAAAAACAACCCCAAACTTGACGATTGGGCTAAAACATTTGGAGCTCCATTTGTTTTGTATTCGCAAAATGTAAAAAAATCGTTTAGAAATACTTGCTATAAATTGGGCATTCCCATGTTACTTTTCGAAGGTGGAAAATCATATCATATAGATACAACTGTAACTAATACTGGTGTTAATGG
>DFBO01000278.1 GCA_002366675.1 Flavobacteriaceae bacterium UBA3078 | reverse complement strand
ATCATCGTCTTCATCATAATCAATAAGTTCAGTTACGGTTAAAACATTATCTCCATCGTCGTCTTCATCTATAAAGTTTGGTAAACCATCGCCATCTGTATCATCATCATATAAATTGCCATTACCATTTAAATCTTCCATTTCTGCAGGAATACCATCTTCGTCGTCTTCAACAAAGGTAGTTGTAATTGTAAAATCCCCTGAACTACTTGATTGATCATCAGAAATTTGTAGATTAGAAGGAGGCACGTCGTTACAAAACAAATTATTTGAAAACGAATTATAACTTCTGTAGTTGAAAATATTAGTTTCACCATCAATAGTTCCAGTAATTTCTGGATTAACTAATACAACAATAAATGAGTCACTATCAATAAAATCAGTTTCTAAAACATCATCTAGTGTCAAAGTAGGTGCATTTATTTGTAGTGAAAGAGATTCTGCTGGGTTTTCTCTTACATTATAAAATACCAATTCGCCACAAGCTTCAAAGCTATCATCGAAATCTAATTGAACCAAAATAACATCTCCATCATCGCATGAAGTCATTAATAAAAGTATAGACATTATGGTTATTAAATTTCGCATAGCTTTAATTGAATTTGGAACAAAAATAAAAGATTTAGTAAATATACAACGAGGCTTCTTGTAAATAATTTTAATTGCTTTATTTTTGTTCCTTTATTATAATTTAATTTCATATTAAAATAAGTTTATGAAACCTGTATATTTTGATAGTGCTGCAACCACACAAGTTAGAGAAGAAGTTATCCAAGTCATGCAAGAGACGTTATTAAATTCTTATGGAAATCCTTCTTCAACTCATGCATATGGTAGAGCTTCAAAGTCCATTATTGAAACTACTAGAAAAATTATAGCAAAAGAATTGAATGCTTCACCGCAAGAAATAATTTTTACTTCTGGAGGTACGGAAGCAGATAACATGATTTTGCGTTGTGCTGTTAGGGATGCCAATGTAACAACAATTATTACGTCTCCAATAGAGCATCATGCTGTTTTACATACTGTTGAAGAATTGAGAAATGAATATGATGTAACTGTAGAATATGTAAAACTCCAAGAATGTGGCACACCAGATTATGCTGATTTAGAACGTTTGCTAACTGCAAATGATGAAAGAAAATTAGTGAGCTTAATGCATGTTAATAACGAAGTTGGTAACATATTAGATATTGATAAAGTGTCGATGCTTTGTAAAGCAAATAACGCCTTATTTCATAGTGATACAGTTCAGTCTATTGGTCATTATAAATGGGATGTAGAAAAGACACCTATTGATTTTATGACTGCTGCTGCACATAAATTTCATGGACCTAAAGGCATTGGGTTTGCTTTTATTAGAAAGAGTAATACTTTAAAACCACTTATTTTTGGTGGTTCTCAAGAGCGTGGTTTTAGAGCAGGAACAGAGCCTACACATAATATTAAAGGATTAGAGACAGCTTTTGTTTTGGCTTATAAAAATTTGGAAGATGAGAGAGTTTATGTTGAAGGTTTAAAAGGTTATTTTAAATCAGAGATTAAAAAAGCTATTCCTGAAGTTAAGTTTAATGGTAATTGTTCAGACGATTCTAAAAGCACCTATACCTTAATAAATGTTTGTCTGCCAATGTCTGCCGAAAAAGCATTGACTCTTCAGTTTCAATTAGATTTAAAAGGTGTTGCATGTTCTAAAGGAAGTGCTTGCCAAAGTGGAAGTGGAAAAGGCTCTCATGTATTAGCACATATTTTAGATGAAGAAGACCAGAAGAAACCATCTATTAGATTCTCGTTTTGTAAATACAATACGAAAGAGGAAATAGATTATGTTATTGATACTCTTAAAGAGTTTGTAGAAAAGTAAGTTGTATTAAATAGATACAAAAAAACCTTCAGTTTAAATTTCTGAAGGTTTTTTGTTTTCTATATGTATTGATAGAAGTTTTAAAACTTCATAGTTGTTCTAACATTAAAGACTCTTGGTGTTAAATAGTTAGGAATAGCATATTGTCTTTTGCTGTAAACGTCTCTAACCCAAGTATTAGTTATCGAGTTTTGAGCGTCGAAAATATTAAATATTTCTAATCCAAGAGATAAATATTTAAATGGTTTTCTCCAACCGTTATGAGTTTCGTTTAAATCAACAATAACGTATTGTAAACCAATATCTGCACGTTTGTAATCTGGTAAGCGGTTTTGATATACATAAGGATCTGCATAGCTTGGCGAACCTCCAGGAAGTCCTGTATTATAAACTAGGTTTAAATACATTTTCATTTTTGGTAAGCTAGGCACATAATCTTGAAACAATGCTGCAAACTTTAAACGTTGATCTGTTGGTCTGGCTATATAGCCTCGTTCGTCAATATTCTCTTGGGTTTTTAAATAACCAAAACTAAACCAAGATTCTGTTCCTGGCACAAACTCTCCATTTAATCTCATATCTAAACCATATGCATAAGCCGTAGCATTGTTTGTTGCTCTGTATCTAATACGAACATTTTCAACAGTATATGGGTTTACATCTGTTATGTATTTGTAATAAGCTTCTGTAGTAAGTTTAAAAGGTCTTTCCCACATTTTAAAACTGAAATCATTACCAACAACCACTTGAAAAGATTTTTGTGCTTTAACATTAGGATTGACAATTCCTAAAGAATTGCGTAACTCTCTATAAAAAGGAGGTTGAGAATAGATACCACCACCAATTCTAAAAAGCATGTCTTTTTTCCAATTTGGTTTTATAGCAAATTGAGCTCTCGGACTTATAATAGTTTGGGTTGTGTTTTCAATGCCTTCGCCACTTACTGTCCAATTATGCACACGTGCACCAACATTAAACCAAACCTCATTTTCACCCATAGTCGCTCTTCTGCTCCATTGTAAATACCCTTGAAGTCTTTGAATGGTTGTTTCGTTTTTAGTTCTTACATTTTGAAACGCTACTAAAGGGCCTTCGTATGGAGAATATGGTTGATCGTTAAAAGCATCTATGTTTGGAGGGTTTATAGAAAATCCTGCAGAATCTACAACTTCCCATTCAACTAAACGGTCTCTAATATCTTCGTTGGTATATTTTATAGACCATTCGAAATCGTCATTTTCTAGAGAGTACTTTCCACTATGCTCTATATTTGTAATAAGTGCATCTAAATCGTTTCGACCATGATTTAATTGCCCTCCAATGCCTTCGCTAAATTCTACTTCGCCAAGCTCTTCGCCACCAATATCTGTATTCACTTCACCTAATCTGTATTGAGCCAAGATGTCGAAGTATTCTTCTTCGGTTGTATGATAGGTAGAGGCTGTTAAATTAAGTGTTACTTTATCGTTTAATAAATAAGTTCCTTTTAAAGCACCAAATAATGTTTGATATTCGTCTTTTTCCTGACCTTCATAAAAAACCAATAATGCTAAAGGGTTTTCTAAAGTACCAAAATTGGTTTGTCTAGTTTTTGGTTCGTAATTGTATTTGTTTAATGAGGCGTTTCCTAAAAAACTAACACTAAATTTATCTGAAACATTATAGTTAATTTGAGTTTGTATATCTAAAAAAGTAGGATTGTAATTTGTTTCAGTTTCTTTTGCATTCACAAATAAACTATTGTCTCTATATCTAACACCTACAATTCCAGAAAGTTTGGTGTTTTTGCTTATAGCTTCAGCAGTAAGGCTTCCTCCAAGTAAACTTAGGTCTGCACTAATACCAAAATCATAAGGTTTTCTATATGTTATATCTAAAACAGAAGCTAATTTATCTCCATATTTGGCTTGAAAGCCACCAGCAGAAAAATCGACATTTTGTACCATATCTGGATTTACAAAACTTAAACCTTCTTGCTGTCCAGAACGTACTAAAAAGGGTCTGTAAATCTCAATGCCATTAACGTAAATTAAATTCTCGTCGTAGTTACCACCTCTTACTGAATACTGTGTACTTAGCTCATTATTACTACTAACACCAGGAAGCGTTTTTAAAAGGTTTTCAACACCAGCATTGGCGCCAGGAATTAGTCTAATGGCTTGAGGTTCTAACGACACAATGCCTTCAACATCCTTTCGTTTTTTACTTGAGATTACAACTGTTGAAATTTGCTCAACAGATACCTTCATGACTGGGTGAAACTCAATTTCTTCGCCATTTTTTAAATTAAAAGGAGCTATAATGCTTTTATAAGAAAGATGCGAGAATTCTACAATAACATCTTGATCTGCTGCTATTTTTAAAATATAGAAACCATTATCATTAGTAACAGTTCCTTTATCACCAGCCTTAATGTTAACATTTGGAATGGGATTGTTGGCATCGTCTAGAATAACACCTTTAAGGGTTCCTGTTTGAGAATATCCTATAAACGAAATTAAAAATAGGAGAAAACTAAATAGTTGATATTTATTATTCAAAAGAATTGTTTTTTTTTATTTTCTGTAAAACGTAGTTTCAAAAGTAGAATTATTTCCAACATTATCCGTAACAATTAGCTTTAAATTATTTTTTGTTTCTGTAATAATTCCGTCGTTAAAATCATAAGTTAATGTTTTTGTTTTGTAATCATACTCCATTAATATCCATTTACCATTTACAGTTGCTCTAAAATTAGATATGCCAGATTCAGTATCTTCAATTTTAAGTTTTAGAAAGCGGTATTTGCTCAACCATTTTCCTTCAGAAAAATTTACAGATCGTATTTTAGGGCTAATAGAGTCAATTACAGCTGTATACATTCCTAAATCTCTAGTGATTGTTGAAAGCTTATTGCCTTCTCTTTTCGTGTTAGAATACCAAGGATATTTTTTGTAACCAACAAGTCTAGCAATGTATAAATATTTTGAATCTTCTTCTTTATAGTTACTTATATCGAAAGTAATATTAAAATGTTTTTTTATTGGAATCGTATTTTCATGAAGTGTAAGTGTATCGTTACTAACTGAGAAATCTATATAAAAATCGTCATAAAAAGTGTCTGGATAAAACTCAACTGAAACATTTTTAAAGACTAGTTCATTTGTTTTATCTGCATAAACATAATAAGGCGAAACAANNAGCCAAGATATATTGTTGTGAAAATCTTTAACTGCCACTTTGAACACTGATGATGTGCTGTCTTCAACTTTTATAAAACCAAAATTATCTGATTGCTTATACAAACTCAAAGGATTGTTTTTTTCTATAAATAGCTTTTGAAGTCTTTCCTTTTTAGTTTTATAATGTTCGTAGTCTATAAAACGATTAAGATGTCTAGTCTCATCAAACGAAAAGCGATTAAAATCAATTTCAATTTTCTTGTTTCCATTAAAAAATGTCTCAATACTGAAAACACCATTATTGTTATAAGCTAAGTCCTGTCTGTCTGTAGATTCTATAGCAAAGCCAATCTTTCCGTAAGCTTCAATCTTTTCTATAGTATAATCACCATTTGCTAATGGAATTAATCTCAGTTTTTGTTTTTCATTCGATTTGTTTACATGCGAATTTTCATCAATTGGATATGCATAAACGTTTTTTATAACAGGTGTAGTTGTGTCTTTTATGTCAAACCCAAAGAATAAAGGATTTATGGGTCTTTCTTCATTATCTCTTATTTCAAAATGAAGGTGAGGCCCACCAGAACCTCCAGTATTTCCACTATATGCTACTATTTCACCTTTTTCAACTATTAAATCTTGTGTTTTAGGAAACAACTCAATTTCAAAAGATTCTTTTTCGTATTGTTCTTTTTTTATAAATGCTTCAATTTCCGGACTAAATTTTTGTAAATGAGCGTAAACTGTGGTGTATCCATTTGGATGTGTTACATATAAAGCTTTCCCGTATCCAAACGTAGAAATTTTAATTCTACTAACGTAGCCACTAGCAGAAGCATAGACTTTTAAGCCTTCACGTTGTTGTGTCTTAATATCAAGACCTGAGTGAAAATGATTTGAACGTAACTCTGCAAAAGAACCAGATAGAACCAAGGTTACATCTAAGGGGTTGCTAAAATAATCTTTAGGATAATAATCCTGTGCCAAACCATATGCGCTAAAGAATAAAAAAAAAAGTAAGCTAATTCTCATAGAAAAGTAATTCATGCTAATTTATTAATTTGAACGAAATCAACAAAGGATATATTGCATACTTATTTTACGAATAATTATTTCTTTAATAAGCTTTTGTAAATTTTATGTGAAAACAATTGTAATTTATGTTAAGGTATATTAACTTTGTCTGATAAGTATTGAATATTGTAGATGAGTAAAGTTGAAGAAATTGTTGATGCTCTAGAGGATAAAATTAGTCGTGTTTTACTTAAGTTAGAAAAAGTGAATCAGGATAATTTAAAATTACAGCAAGAGCTAAATAAGTCTCAACAAGAATTTAAAAGCCGACAACAAATTATTGTTAGTTGGGAAGAAAAATACGAAGCACTCAAAATTGCAAATTCAATGCTTGGTAGTGACGAAAATAAAAGAGAAACAAAGCTTAAAATAAACACATTAATTAGGGAAATTGACCATTGTATTGCACAATTATCCGAATAATGTAACATCAAAATTCAATGTCAGATAAGCTTAAAATAAAGCTATCCATAGCTAATAGAGTATATCCTTTGACAATTTTGCCTAGTCAGGAAGAAGGGTTACGCAAAGCAGCAAAAAACATTGAAGCAATGATTAAACAATTTGAGCAAAGTTATTCTGTGAGAGATAAACAAGATGTTTTGGCCATGTGTGCTTTACAATTTGCATCTCAAGTAGAACAAAAAACAATAGATAAAGAAAATGTAAGTGAGCATGTTGAAGAGAAGCTAAACGCTTTAAGTAATATGTTAGAACTACATTTAAACTCTTAACGTTCTTTAAAATAAATAAGGTTACTGCCTACATTAGTTATTTTTTTGGAAAACTCAACATTAATTCTTTAGAAAGGGTGAGTTTGAACTGTAAAAGCGGGCTGCTAGTGCTGCATGTGCTGAATTTATTTCAGTAACACAGTATCTCGAGCAGATTCTTGATCAGTTTGTTAGCCCTAAACTTGTTATAAGGAGTTTATTACAAAACAAACTAGTGTAGGCTTTTTTTATACATATAAATCAACAAAATGGAAAACTCAATTATATATACTATAGGTGGAACACTATTAGGAATCATTATTGGTTTTATAATAGCAAAAGTATTAGAAAGGAATAATGCTTCTAAGTTAATAAAAAGTGCAAAAAAATCGGCTTCTGCTATTTTAAAAGAAGCAAATAGTGAAGGCGAGAGCATAAAGAAAGATAAAATACTACAAGCAAAAGAAAAGTTTATTGAATTAAAGTCTGAGCATGAAAAAGTTATCATGTCTCGAGATAAGAAAATGGCTGAAGCCGAAAAGCGTACTAGAGATAAAGAGTCTCAAATATCTAGTGAACTTTCAAAAAACATCAAACATAACCAGAGTTTAGAAGATAAAATAAAAGACAATAATCACAGGTCTGATATCCTATCTAAAAAGCAAGATGAAATAGATAGAGTTCATAGAAGTCAAGTAGAACAGTTAGAGGTTATCTCAAGTTTGTCTGCTGAAGAAGCTAAATCGCAATTAATAGAATCTTTAAAAGGGGAAGCTAAAAGCGATGCCATGGCTTATGTTCAAAGCACACTCGAGGATGCAAAACTAACTGCACAGCAAGAAGCTAGAAAAGTTATAATAAACACCATTCAACGTATTGGAACAGAAGAAGCTGTAGATAATTGCGTCTCTGTTTTTAATATAGAATCAGATGATGTTAAAGGAAGAATTATTGGTCGTGAAGGTAGAAATATTAGAGCTATTGAAGCAGCAACAGGAGTAGAGATTATTGTAGATGATACGCCAGAAGCAATTATACTTTCTTGTTTCGATTCTGTTAGACGAGAAATTGCTAGACTATCTTTACATAAACTAGTTACAGATGGTAGAATACATCCTGCAAGAATTGAAGAAGTAGTTAAGAAGACTACAAAACAGATTGAACAGGAAATTATTGAAGTAGGTAAACGTACTATTATCGATTTAGGGATTCATAACCTTCATCCAGAACTTATTAAAGTGGTTGGAAGAATGAAATATCGTTCATCTTACGGTCAAAATTTATTACAGCACTCAAGAGAAGTTGCAAAACTTTGTGGTGTTATGGCAGCAGAACTAGGACTGAATCCTAAACTAGCGAAACGAGCTGGATTGTTACACGATATTGGTAAAGTGCCAGACGCAGAAGCAGATATGGAAACTCCTCACGCTATACTTGGTATGCAATGGGCTGAAAAGTTTGGTGAAAAAGATGAGGTGTGTAATGCTATTGGAGCGCATCATGACGAAATAGAAATGACATCACTTTTATCTCCTATAGTTCAAGTATGTGATGCTATTTCAGGAGCACGTCCTGGAGCTAGACGTCAGGTTCTTGATAGTTATATTCAAAGATTAAAAGATTTAGAAGATATAGCCTTTGGTTTTGGAGGGGTAAAGAAAGCTTATGCTATTCAAGCTGGTAGAGAATTGAGAGTGATTGTTGAAAGCGAAAAAGTATCAGATCAAAATGCTTCAGATTTATCGTTTAACATTTCGCAAAAAATTCAAACAGATATGACTTATCCTGGTCAAGTAAAAGTAACAGTTATTAGAGAGACCAGAGCAGTGAATATTGCTAAATAAAAATTCAAACATAGATTGTAAAAGCTCACTAATTAGTGAGCTTTTTTATTTTCTGGGATGAAATGTATGAAGCACGTTCTTTAAATGGCTTTTGTCAACGTGCATATAAATTTCGGTAGTTGTTATGCTTTCGTGACCTAACATGAGCTGTATGGTTCTTAAATCGGCTCCATTTTCAAGTAGATGTGTAGCAAACGAATGCCTAAAGGTATGTGGTGATATTGTTTTGTTTAAATTAATCTTAATAGCAAGTTGCTTAATAATAGTAAAAATCATTGCTCTTGTAAGTTGTTTGCCTCTTCTGTTTAAAAAAAGAGTGTCCTCATGTCCTTTCTGAATAGTCAAATGATTACGAATCTCATTTTTATAACAATTAATATATTTTTGAGCATGTGGTACAATAGGTACAAAACGTTGTTTGTCTCCTTTGCCAGTTACTTTTATAAAACCTTCTTCAAAAAACAAATCTGAAATTCTTAAGTTAGTTAATTCGCTAACTCTTAAGCCGCAACTATATAATGTTTCAACAATGGCTCGATTGCGTTCGCCTTCAGGTTTGCTTAAATCAATGGTCTTAATCAAAGAGTTAATATCATCTAAAGAAAGTGTGTCTGGTAGCTTTCTCCCAATTTTAGGAGATTCTATTAGTTCTAACGGGTTATCAGTTCTGTAATCTTCAAAAATC
>DFBO01000036.1:6369-9200 GCA_002366675.1 Flavobacteriaceae bacterium UBA3078 | reverse complement strand
TTTTGGTGTGTAGAAGCCGTTTACGAAAGTGTTATTGGCGTTGAAGAAGTTATTTCTGGTTATGCTGGAGGTCACACAAAGAATCCAACATATGCATCAAGCAACACAGGAAAAACAGGACATGCAGAAGCTGTAGAAGTTATTTACAATCCAGACATGGTTAGTTTTTCAACATTGGTAGATGTTTATTTTGGGTCTCAAAATCCGACACAAATTAATGGTCAAGGTCCAGATAAAGGCTCTCAATATCGTTCTATTATTTTTTATCAAAACGAAGAACAAAAGCAGATTATTGAATCTAAAAAAGAAGCCTTAGCAAAAGAATTAAATACTAAAATTGCTGCTGAAGTCTATCCATTTCAAAAATTCTGGGTTGCTGAAGACTATCATCAAAACTACGAAAAACTGCATCCAGAAAATCCCTATGTACAAAATGTTTCTATTCCAAGATTAAACAAGTTCAAAGCCAAATTTCCTGAATTACTAAAAGAGAGTAAACATTAAAAAACAGCAAGGTTTATATCGGTTTTTGTGAAACAATTCCAGAACCCCAAAAAAAACTAATTATTTAGTAATTCCTCCTATTATAAGTGGCTATCGAGAAAGTGAAACTAAAAAGTTAAAAATTACTACAAATTATTTCAAAATAATTGAGCATCATATAGAAAATTTAGATGATGATACAACAACAGTAGAACTTAATACTGATATCACTATAAAACAAGATGAAGTGCTAACCGCGAGTATTTATGAACAGGAAATATATGATATGTTCAATGAAGTTGTAGTAGATGGCCCTATATCTTAACTTTGCCAAACAACGTGTACAATTCATGCTAATACATGAACTTAAATTAAAATTTCTATCTTTAAACAACTGATTTGCTACAACTGAAAATCCTTCGGATTCTCATTCGTACAAATCACACACGAAATCGTAAACTAAACTCTTTAAACTTTCACAGCCTTCAACTCAAAAATCATAGGATATAATCTACCTTTTGTAGTAAACATGCCAGATTCATTTTCAATCAATTCTGGCAACACATTATACGGACTTTCATCATATTCATTTAAGTATTCAATTCGCAATCCAGCTTCAATTAAAGCATTAACAACTTCACTTAAACCATGATTCCAACCATACTCTTTACTTACCATTTTTGAGCCTGTATCTGCATACGTACCTTCATATTCTTCATGAATAACCTCATCTTGCATATAACCATATCTCATAACAGGTTTTCCTTCTAGATAATCGAACATCCAAACAATGGGATGAAATTCCACCATATAAAACGTGCCTCCTTTTTTTAAACGCTCAGCAATCATTTTTCCCCAAGGTTTTAAATCTGGCAACCAGCCAATAACACCATAACTAGTATAAACAATATCGAAAGTGTCTTTAACGTGCTTAGTAGTATCCAATACATTACAACATACAAACTGTGCATCTAACTTTAATTCATCATTTAGCGATTGTGCTAATTTAATGCCTTCATCACTTAAATCGACACCAACACAAGTGGCTCCCATGCGACTCCAACTCAACGTATCTTGCCCAAAATGACATTGCAAATGCAATAAGCTTTTCCCTTCAACTTTTCCAAGCGCTTTAAGTTCATAAGGCATTAAAGAAGATTTCCCTTCTTTAAATACTTGCATATTATACATATCGCTTTTAGCATGTACTTTTACTTTGTCGTTCCAGGTAGCTTTATTAGCACCAAAATAATCTGGTTTAAAGTTCATGATTGTAATTTTAAAAAACCTAAAATAACACATCTACTTCTAACTTCTCTATCTTTGAAAAAAATAACTTAATGAAAATTAAAAGCACACTCCTCCTACTTTTATTAATGACTGCTATAATTTCTTGCAAAAAGGAAGAAAAAAAAGAAGTAATAAAAGAGATTTCTATAGCTGAAAAAATAGCAAATGCACATGGTTTTGAAAACTGGAAAAACGTGTCTCAAATTCATTTTACGTTCAATGTAGATAGAGATAGCAGCCATTTTGAGCGTTCTTGGACATG
Source organism: Flavobacteriaceae bacterium UBA3078 (assembly GCA_002366675.1). Taxonomy (GTDB): domain Bacteria; phylum Bacteroidota; class Bacteroidia; order Flavobacteriales; family Flavobacteriaceae; genus Xanthomarina. The sequence continues at coordinate 7,165 of DFBO01000036.1, read as the reverse complement.
GAAACCAAAAACAGACGATGTTACATTAATTTCTGGAACAGACACCATTTCTTATAATAGAAAATCTATTGATAGTACGTCTTTAAATGCAGACAAAGGGTTTATAAACGATAAATACTGGTTACTTGCTCCATATCAATTAATTTGGGATGAAGGCACAACAATTTCGGAAGCCATTTTAGTAGAAGCTCCAATTAGCAAAATCCAAATGAATAAAATAACCTTGACATACTCAAGAGAAGGTGGCTACACGCCTGGAGATGCTTACGATTTTTATTTTACAGACAATTATTTAATTAAAGAATGGGTGTTTAGAGAAGGGAATACCGAAGAACCTTCACTTATTACAACTTGGAAAAACTATCAAGATTTTAATGGCTTAAATATCTGTTTAGACCACACAAAATCTGAAGGAAATTGGAAACTCTATTTTACACATGTTAAAGTAGAATTGGATTAAAACATCCAAAACCTCGAGTCAAAACGTATATAAAGTATAAATATCCCGCTTTATGCGTCTATATAAATTCAAAGTGCTTCATCTAATAAGTTGAAGCACTTTTTCTTTATCCTACAAAATTTTGTTTCACGTGAGTTCCGTCACAAAAAGGTTTGTTACTTGAAGCACCACATCTACAAAAAGCTGTTGTTTTGTTTTTTACTTCTTGACTTCCATCTTTAAGAGTAACTTGTAAAGTACCATAAACTAACAAAGGCCCATTCTCTCTAACTTCTACTTTAGTATCTAAAGTTTCTGCATTTTTGTCTCCTTCATCATTCATAAAAAAGCCTAAAG
>DFBO01000036.1:0-6349 GCA_002366675.1 Flavobacteriaceae bacterium UBA3078 | reverse complement strand
TCCCTTTTGGCTTAAAAACCTAACCCAAACCCTTTACACAAATGGCTGAATGAATACATTTTTCAGGCTCCCAAACTATAGGAACTTCCCCATTTGAATAATTTTTAGTTTTGCTCACACCTTTATGTTTTAAATAAAGACACAAAAAAAAGCAGTATCCAATTTAGTGGGTTTTATGTCTTCGTTTCTAAACTTTTAATTCTTATTTTTGTTGGAAACCGAAAAACAACTCACTTTGTCCAACTATAAATCAGGTCTTGAATACGCAAAAGAACAAGACAAAAACGACAGCTTATCTCATTATAGAAATCAGTTTCATATTCCAAAAGATAAGCAAGGAAATGATTGGTTGTATTTTACTGGAAACTCTTTAGGTTTACAACCAAAGAACACCCAAAAACACATTCAACAGGAATTAGACGATTGGGCAAATTTTGGTGTAGAAGGACATTTTGAAGCAAAAAATCCATGGATGCCTTACCACGAATTCTTAACCGAATCTATGGCAAAAATAGTAGGAGCTAAACCTATTGAAGTGGTAACAATGAACACCTTAACAACCAATTTACATTTGTTAATGGTATCGTTTTACCAACCTACAAAAACAAAATATAAAATAGTTATAGAAAGTGATGCCTTTCCTTCAGATAGATATGCTGTTCAAACACAATTAGAATTTCATGGGTTTGATACCAATGAAGGGTTGATTGAATGGAAACCAAGACAAGGCGAAGAACTTTTAAACATGGATGATTTAGAAACCATCCTTGAAGAACAAGGAGATGAGATTGCTTTACTGTTAATTGGAGGCGTTAATTATTATACTGGACAGTATTTAGACATCAAAAAAATTGCCGAACTAGGTCATGCCAAAAACTGTATGGTTGGAATAGACTTGGCTCATGGAGCAGGAAACATCAAGCCTGAACTTCATGAATCTGGAGTTGACTTTGCAGCTTGGTGTACGTATAAATACTTAAATTCCGGACCTGGAAGTTTAGGTGGTTTATTTGTTCATGAAAAGCATGCTCACAATAAAAAACTAAAACGTTTTGCAGGTTGGTGGAGCCATAATAAATCGACACGTTTTAATATGCGACAACCCTTAGATGTGATTCCAGGAGCCGAAGGTTGGCAACTAAGTAATCCACCTATTTTATCTATGGCTGCAATTAAAGCATCTTTAGACATGTTTAACGACGTTGGAATGGACGCTCTTAGAGAAAAATCTGAAAAACTAACAGGTTATTTCGAGTTTTTGCTCAACGAATTAAATAATGATAAAATTAAAATCATCACACCATCAAACCCGAAAGAAAGAGGTTGCCAGCTTTCCATTCAGGTTAAAGATGCGGACAAAAATTTACATAAAAAATTAACAGATGCACACATCATAACAGATTGGCGAGAACCAGATGTTATTCGTTGTGCTCCAGTTCCATTATACAATTCATACCAAGATGTATATCATATGGTTGAAAAATTAAAACATATTTTAAATGACTAATAAAGAAAATATACTCATCATTGGAGCTGGGCTTTGTGGATCACTTTTAGCCTTACGCTTAGTTCAAAGAGGCTATCATGTTTCTGTTTATGAAAGCAGACCTGATTTAAGAACTACCGATATTTCTGCTGGGAAATCTATTAACTTGGCATTATCTGACAGAGGATTTAAAGCGTTACGTCTTGCAGGTGTAGAAGAAAAAGCTCGACAATTATGTATTCCCATGAAAGGTCGCCTTATTCATGATTTAGAAGGCAAAACCTTTGCTTCAAATTATTCTGGTCGTGAAGGAGAAAATATTAATTCTATTTCTCGTGGTGATTTAAATGGCCTATTATTAACAGAGGCAGATTTATTTGATAACCTCACTATTCATTTTAATAATGAATGTACACATGTTGATCTAGACACCAACACTGCCCAGTTTATTAATCATGAATCCAAAAAAGAGTTTAAGGTGAAAGCTGATATAATTTTTGGTACAGATGGAGCCGGTTCCGCTTTACGAAAAAGTTATTATTTAGAACGTAAATTTCTGTTTAGCTATTCGCAAAACTTCTTAACACATGGTTATAAGGAATTAGAAATTCCAGCCTCAACAGAAGGTAACCATTTAATCAGTAAAGATTATTTACATATTTGGCCACGAGGCAATTATATGCTTATTGCATTAGCTAATTTAGATGGCAGTTTTACTGTAACCTTATTTTTAGGTCATGAAGAAGGAGACTACAATTTTAAAGATTTATCATCTGAAGAAAAAATAAATGTTTTTTTTAAAAAACAATTTCCAGATGCCTTAACTTTAATTCCAAACATTGCTGATGAATTTGCTAAAAATCCAACTGGAGCGCTTGGCACAGTAAAATGTTCACCCTGGCACTACAAAGGAAGAACACTTATTATGGGAGATGCTGCTCATGCTGTTGTCCCTTTTTATGGTCAAGGTATGAATGCTTCTTTTGAAGATGTAACCGTTTTAGATAGTATGATAGAAGAATATCAAGGCGATTGGGAAACCACCTTTAAAATGTATCAAAAAGCACGTAAAGCTAATGCAGATGCCATTGGTGATTTAGCTGAAGAAAACTATTACGAAATGCGTGACCATGTATCCAACCCTATTTTTAAAGAAAAACGTAAAATAGAAATGGCTTTAGAACAAAATTTCCCTAAACAGTATTTTTCTAAATACTCTATGGTAACCTTTAATGAAAATATTGGTTATCATGAAGCTATGACTAAAGGTCGTGCTCAAGACAAAGCTATTTTAAACATGTTAGCAGATGGCGAGGTATCGACTAAGCTCGACTTAACAGATAAACAGGTTTTGAAAACAATTTTAGAAAAAGTAAAAGAAACTACCGAAGCTATTTTAGAAGACGATAGAATTGCTGGCTTAAAATAAATTATAATAAAATGTCTCCTCGAGCTCAGTCGAGAGGTCTCAAATAGGTCTCGACTGCGCTCGACCTGACAAATAAAATTATGGAAGAAAAAATTGTAACACCCAGAGGAGCTTATCCACATACTAAAAGAGTAGGCGATTTTATATTTGTTTCAGGAACCAGTTCTAGAAGAGCAGACAACACCATTGCAGGTGTCGATATTATTGATGAGATGGGGACCAAACGTTTAAACATCGAAACTCAAACTAGGGAAGTATTAAAAAATATTGACTCGAACTTACAAAAAATTGGAGCATCGATAAAAGACGTTGTAGATGTTACTACTTTTTTAGTAAACATGAACGATTTTGCAGGTTATAATAAAGCTTATGCAGAGTTTTTTGAAAAAGAATCTGGCCCAACAAGGACAACGGTTGCTGTACACCAATTACCACATCCAGATTTAGTTGTAGAAATTAAAGTGATGGCTTATGTTGGAAGTTAATTTATAAATCTAATGTCTCCTCGAGCGCAGTCGAGAGGTTACTTAAATAGGTCTCGACTGCGCTCGACCTTACAAATAAAATGAACATACAAAACTATATAAACGGTAACTTCCATGATCCAATTCAAGATAATTGGATTGACAACTATAACCCATCGAATGGTGTGATATATGGACAAATCCCAAACTCATCAAAAGAAGATGTTGAGAATGCATATATAGCTGCAAAATCTGCTTTCCCAATTTGGTCGCAAACCACGTTTGAAGAACGTAGTCGCATCATGATCAAAATTTCGGAGTTAATAGAATCCAACTTACAACGTTTTGCAGAAGCCGAAAGTAAAGACAATGGAAAACCTATTTCTTTAGCAAAAGCAGTAGATATTCCAAGAGCAGCAAGCAACTTTCGTTTCTTTGGAAATGCTATTACACAATTTGCAAGTGAGAGCCATGAAAGTGTTGGACAAAAAGCTGTAAATTATACCTTACGTCAACCCATTGGTGTTGTTGGTTGTATTTCGCCTTGGAACTTACCACTTTATTTGTTTACTTGGAAAATCGCTCCTGCCATTGCAGCTGGAAACTGCGTGGTTGCCAAACCTAGTGAAGTCACGCCATTGACAGCCTATCTATTAGGTGAAATTTGTAACGAAGCTGGCTTACCTAAAGGCGTTTTGAATATTGTTCATGGACTTGGTGGTTCAACTGGTCAAGCCATTATTGAACATCCAGACATTAAAGCCATTTCCTTTACTGGTGGCACAGCAACTGGAGCTCATATTGCGAAAGTAGCTGCACCAATGTTTAAAAAATTATCGTTAGAATTGGGTGGAAAAAACCCAAACATCATTTTCGCAGATTGTGACTATGACGATATGCTTGACACAACTGTTCGATCATCTTTTGCTAATCAAGGGCAGATTTGTTTATGTGGAAGCAGAATTTTTATCGAAGCTTCTATCTATGAAAAATTCAAAACTGATTTTGTTGCACGAATTAAAGCATTAAAAGTAGGTCATCCATCAGAAAAATCAACAAATATTGGTGCTTTGGTTTCCAAACCACATCTTGAAAAAGTAAAAGAATACATTCAAATAGCTAAAAATGAAAATGGAACGGTTTTATGTGGAGGAAATGAGGTATCAATTAAAGGTTACGAGAACGGTTATTATTTAGAACCAACAGTTATTGAAGTTCCAAATGATGAATGTCGCGTGAATCAAGAAGAAATTTTTGGACCAGTAGTAACTATCATGCCCTTTAATAGGGAAGACGACGTCTTACAAATGGCAAACAAAGTAAAATACGGATTATCAGCCACACTCTGGACAAACGATTTAAAACGTACTATGCGAATGAGCAACCAATTACAAGCAGGAATTGTTTGGGTGAACACATGGATGATGCGTGATTTGCGTACGCCTTTTGGTGGTGTAAAAGCTTCAGGAGTTGGACGTGAAGGTGGTTTTGAAGCCTTACGCTTTTTTACTGAAGCTAAAAATGTTTGTATAAAATATTAAATCTATCCATGAAAAAACACATAACTTTATTTCTTTTACTAATATCTTTCGCAGGATTTTCACAAGATGATTTTGTTGAATTTAAGAAAGATAATTTTTCTATTAACTATCCTAAAAATTGGATTTTGGATACATCTGGCCAAATGAACTCATCATTTATAATTTTCTCACCTACAACAGAAAATGATCTTTTCAATGAAAACATCAACCTTTTAATCCAAGATATAACTGGTCAAGATTTAAATTTAGAATCATACTCAACTATTTCAGAAAATCAGATAAAATCAATGATTCCCAATCTTAAGTGGTTAAAAAATGAAAAAGTAGGGAATCATCAAGAAGTTATTTGGAGTGGATTAGTTACAAATAACAATTTAAAATTCAAACAGATTTATTATGTTATAAATAACAAGGCTTATGTTCTAACTTTTTCAGCTCATGAATCCGTTTATGATGATTATATAAAAATTGGCAATAAAATTTTAGAAAGCTTTCAAGTAAATTAATATTCTATGAACTTAAACTTAAATAACAAATACGCACTTGTCTGTGGCAGTACTGCAGGAATAGGAAAAGCTACAGCCATTGCTTTAGCGCAAGAAGGTGTTCAAGTCACTTTAATAGCTAGAAATGAAGGTAAATTAAAAGCTATTTTATATGAATTACCTCAACAAAGAAATCACGATTATATCGTGGCCGATTTTTCAAATCCAGAAGAATTAAAAGCAAAAGTATCTGAGTATGTTTCTAAAAATCATGGCTTTCATATTTTAGTTAATAATACTGGAGGACCTAAAGGTGGACCCATTTTTTCAGCAGAGTTAAATGAATTTGAAAATGCGTTTACACAACATTTAAAATGCAACCATGTATTAGCTCAAGCAGTTGTTCCTTTTATGAAAGAAGCAGGATATGGACGTATTATCAATATTATTTCAACATCTGTTAAACAGCCTCTAGATGGCTTAGGTGTTAGTAATACCATCCGTGGAGCTGTAGCCAATTGGAGTAAGACATTAGCGAATGAACTTGGCTCCTATGGAATTACTGTAAATAACGTCCTTCCTGGAGCCACAGGAACAGAACGTTTAACAGAAATTATAAAAAACAAATCTGCTAAAACAGGAAACACTGAAGAGGAAGCTGCCAATACGATGAAAAATGCAGTTCCAGCTAAACGTTTTGCCAAACCTGAAGAATTAGCTTATGCTGTCACTTTTTTAGCAAGTGAATGTGCCAGTTATATTAACGGAATTAATCTTCCTGTTGATGGTGGAAGAACAAAAAGTTTGTAACTTTATAAAACAATTTAAAAATCTGTCATTACGAGGAATAAAGTAGCCTGCACTGAGCGCAGTCGAAGTTTGGTAATCTCTTTAAAAGGAACAGATTGCCACAGCAAATAAAAATTTGCTTCGCAATGACATCA
>DFBO01000275.1 GCA_002366675.1 Flavobacteriaceae bacterium UBA3078 | reverse complement strand
AACTATAAGGATGATCTCTTACGTAGGAAAAAGAGCTCCTCTTCACTGTACGGCGTTGGGGAAAGTACTATTAGCCTATATGTCAGAAAAAGAAAGAAAAAAAATCTTACAAGATAAGGGGCTTCCGCGTCTTACGGAAAAGACCATCACTGATAAAAGGAAATTAGAAAAAGAACTTGGTGAAGTAAAAGAGCAAAATTTTGCTTTAGATAGAGAAGAAAACGAAAAAGATGTTTGTTGTATAGCTGCACCCATTAGGAATTATCAAGGGGAAGTAATAGCTGCCCTTAGTATTTCAAGCCCTATTTTCAGGATAGATAAAAATGCACAAAATAATCTAAAAAAAGCTCTTATCGAGACAAGCGAAAAAATATCTAAAAGATTGGGATATAATGGTAAATTATAAAAAGGAATAATTAAAAAGCAGGGGAAAGAGTTTAGTTGTGAATAGAAGAAAAGTCAGTCTCTATCCGGTATAAAGCTTAAGTTCATATACCCAATCTTAATAGTCAAGATTATAGTAGCGTATAGTATATTTTTAAAAAGGAGATTATTCATGTGAATAAAATTCTTGAGAAAATCGGTGAGATTGGGATTATTCCTGTGGTTAAAATCGAGAAAGCCAAAGACGCACTTCCTCTAGGAAGAGCACTTATTGATGGTGATCTCCCTATTGCTGAGATTACCTTCAGAACTTCTGCTGCAGAAGAGTCAATTAAAACCTTGACCAGCGAACTTCCGAAACTTTTAGTTGGAGCAGGGACTGTAATAACAGTTGAACAGACAAAAAAGGCAGTTTCTGCAGGTGCTAAATTTATTGTTTCACCAGGTTTTAACCCAAGAGTAGTGGATTATTGTATAGAAAATAGCATTCCGGTAACTCCTGGTATAAATAGCCCCACCCAAATTGAGATGGCTCTGGAGAGAGGAATTGAGGTAGTAAAGTTTTTTCCTGCTGAAGCATCAGGAGGATTACCACTTCTCAAATCTATGTCAGCACCTTATACCGGGATAAAATTTATTCCCACAGGAGGGATTAACCAAAATAATTTATGTTCTTATTTATCTAATAATAAGGTTCTTGCCTGTGGTGGTAGTTGGATGGTAAAGGCTAACCTTATTTCTTCGGGTAATTTTGATGAGATTACCAGACTTACAAAGGAAGCGGTTTCTACAATGTTGGGTTTTGAGTTTGCCCACCTTGGAATAAATGAGGAAAATAAAGATAAGGCTTTTAATTCCGCAAACCAACTTTCACATTTTTTTTATTTTCCTATAAAAGTGGGAACAAGTTCTATTTTTGCTGGTTCAGGATTTGAGGTTATCAAAAACAGATTTTTGGGAAAGCATGGTCATATTGCTATAGCTACTAACGATATTCATAGGGCAATAACCTACTTAAAAATGAAAGACATTTCAATTCTTCCCGAGACTGCTAAAGAAAAGGACGGTAAACTTAAAGCAATCTATATAGATCAAGAAATATCAGGATTTGCCATTCATCTTTTGCAAAAATAATTTTTGAAATGGAGAAAACAATGAAAAAGTATATTACTTTTGGTGAAATAATGTTGAGGCTTAATCCACCCAATTGGGAGAGATTTTTTCAGAGCCCTCTTTTAGAAGCTACCTTTGGAGGAGGGGAGGCAAATGTAGCCGTTGGACTGGCCAGATTTGGTTTGAATGTAGCCTATGTTTCTGTAATTCCTAATGATGCAATTGGTGATGCTTGTGTCAGAGAACTAAGAAGACAGGGTATAGATACTTCACTTATTGTGAGAAAAGGAAACAGGTTGGGTATCTACTTTTTAGAAGCTGGGGCTAATCAGAGACCCTCTAAGGTTATCTACGACCGTTCTCATTCAGCTATTGCTGAGGCGAAATCTGGCGATATTAACTGGGACAAGGTATTTGACGGAGCGAGTTGGTTTCATATTACTGGAATTACTCCAGCTATTTCTCTTTCGGCTTCAGAATTTGCCTTAAAAGCAGTTAAGAAAGCGAGAGAAAAAGGTGTTACTATTTCATGTGATCTTAACTTTAGAAAAAAGTTATGGAAATATGGGAAATCTGCTCCTGAGGTAATGGGTGAATTGGTTAAATATGTAGATATTGCCTTAGGAAATGAAGAAGACTGTCAGAAATCTATTGGGGTTAAAGTGGATGTAGATGTAGAGTCAGGAAGACTTCAAACAGAAAAGTATAGAGAATTGACTGATAAAGTTCTTAGCTTATATTCTAATATCAAAAAAATTGCCATAACCTTGAGGGAAAGCTATTCTGCAAACTACAATGGATGGTCAGCGGTGCTTAATAATCGGAGAGAATTTCTTATTTCAAAAAAGTATGAAATTCATAATATTGTAGATAGGGTAGGAGGAGGAGATACTTTTGCTGCAGGTTTAATCTATGGTTTTAATAATTTGCATAGTGATAGGGAAACCCTTGAGTTTGCAGTAGCAGCATCTTGTCTCATGCATTCCATTCCCGGTGATTTACCTTTGATTTCAGTGGAGGAGGTAAAAAACTTAGTTGGAGGAGCAGAATCAGGTAGAGTTCAAAGATAATATTGTTACTAAAACAAAAAATAGGTTAAGTTTTAGAATTTTTTAATAATAAGTTCAGGAGGATATATACCTAACAAAAAGATAAAAATATAACAACAGAATATGGATAATTCTACTTATCTAACCAAATATTAAGCCTTAATCATCATAAGCAGAGTAGATCTATTCAAAAACTAGAGAATATCCATAATTTAAAAATTGTATAGTATGTCCTGGACAATGCACATAAATATTATTACAGAATAACCAGGGAAGGGAAAATAGATGAAAATAAAAGTATTCAAAACAAAGTATAATATGGGGAAAGCGGCTGCTGAGAAAGCAGCTAGAATATTAATAGATACAATAAAGAAAAAAGGTGAGGCTACTTTTATAGCAGCAACTGGTGCTTCCCAATTTGAATTTTTAGAAAATCTTACAAGCATTCCTTCTATTGATTGGTCAAAGACTACCATGTTCCACTTAGACGAATATGTAGGTCTTCCAGAAACTCATCCAGCAAGTTTTAGAAAATATTTAAAGGAAAGGTTAATAAATAAAGTACATCTGGGAAATGTTCATTTAATTAAAGGAGATGCTAAAAGCCCAGAATTAGAATGTGAATGTTTAGGTAAAATTATAAAACAAAAGGAAATTGATGTTGCATTTGTTGGTATTGGAGAAAATGGACATTTAGCCTTTAACGATCCTCCAGCTGACTTTAATACCGAAAAAGCATATCTTGTAGTTGAGCTTGATGATGTCTGTAGAAAACAACAATTTGGTGAGGGATGGTTTAAAAGTATCGATGAGGTTCCTAAAAGAGCAATTTCGATGTCCATTAAGCAAATTATGAAGTCAAAAAATATAATTTGTACTGTTCCTGATATGCGTAAAGCACAAGCAGTAAAAGATTGCTTTGAAGGTCAAGATATTTCCGCCAAACATCCTTCTTCGATTTTAAAGAATCATGAAAATTGTTTTGTTTTTTTAGATGAGAAATCGTCAATTTATCTAAAATAAGTGTGATTTTAACTCCTAATAAGAAGGGGAAATAACTTTGATATACAAGGTCAGGTTATTTTTATGAAATTAGCATAAATAAACATATATTTGGTAAAATAAATAACTGATAATTGAATTTTTATTTTTTCGATTATGAGAAATATCTTATAGGAGTGATTTATTTTAATCTATTTAGGATAGGAGAAGCTTAAAATGAGAAATTGTATTGCATTAATTAACGGTAAAGTAATTACCCCTTTTAGGGAAATAGATAAAGGTTCTGTTTTAATTGAAGGGGAATTTATTAAAGAGGTTGGCAAAGCAAATGAAATAAAAATTCCTAATGATGCACAGGTAATTGACGTTAGTGGAAAATATATTAGTCCTGGTTTCATAGATTCGCATCTTCATGGAGCCTTTGGAGGTGCAGTTATGGGGTCTACAGAGAAAGATTTAAAATTAATGGCACAAGGATTAGTTAAATGTGGTATTACCTCTTTTATACCAACAACATTGTCAGGACCATGGGACGAGATCGTTCAATCCGTAAATTGTATTAATAAAACTATGCAAAAGGATCTAAAAGGGGCAAAAATATTGGGTGTACATTTAGAAGGTCCATATTTTAGTNNTAGAACAAAAGGGTGCACAAAACCCGAAGTATATCATCTCAGCAAAACCAGAACAATATTTACCTTTATTAGATAAATACCTATGTATTATTAAGGTGACGGCAGCCCCGGAAATACCTGGTTGTCTTGAATTAGGTCAAGAGCTAAGGAAGAGAAAAATTATCGCGGCCATTGGCCATTCAAATGCTATTTATCAGCAAGTATTAGAAGCAGTTGAAAATGGTTATACCCATGTTACTCATATGTTTTCTGGAATGTCCGGGTTACATCGTATTAAGGCATACCGTGTGTCCGGGGTTATTGAATCAACTTTATTAATTGATGAACTAACGACTGAAATAATTGCAGATGGACATCATTTGCCACCAAGTTTAATGAAATTAGTATTACATTCAAAAGGGATGGACAAGGTATGTTTAGTAACTGATTCAATGAGTGCTGCAGGTTTGGGACCTGGAAATTATAGTTTAGGAGGACTTGATGTTGTCGTTGAATCAGATATACCTGATGAATTTGAAATTCCGACTCAAGAGAAAAATTATGTGGCCAAATTAGAAGATCGATCGTCTTTTGCTTCAAGTGTGTCTACAATGGATCAACTTGTAAGGAATATGATAAAATTTGTTGATTTAAATGTACGTCAGGCTGTAAAATTGGTGACTTATAATCCTGCGAAAATGCAAGGGCTAGATGATAAAATTGGGATATTAACAAAAGATAAAAAAGCCGATATTACTGTATTTGATAATAATATAAATATAAAATTAACTTTAGTTGATGGTAAAATTTTATATAAATCTTTATAAAATTTGTAATTTATGAATTTACTAAAATAAAAAAGAGAATTAGTTAAAGTAAAATCATATAACTGGAGGCATAAGAATGAATAAGAACTATTATCAATTCTATGAAGTTTTAAATGGAGCCTTTAAAAAAATCTTGAAAAATGAAGAAGTTTCAATCGATCGTGCTACAGACCTTATAGTTCAGAGTATAAAAAAAGATCAGTTAATACACATTTTTGGTACTGGTGGACATTCCACCATGGGAGCTACCGAGATGTTTTGGAGAGCAGGTTGTCTGGCAGCTGTTAACCCCCTTCTTGATCCTTGCCTTTTGCCTGGTATGGGCGCAAAGCATTCCAATTGGATGGAAAGGACAGAAGGATTAGCACCAACCATCTTAAGCGCTTACGATGTCAAAAAGGGTGAAACTATTATTATTGTAAATGCGTATGGTATTAATCCTGTAACGATTGATGCTGCTTTAGAGTCCAAAAAGCGAGGTCTGAATACCATTGGTATTACCTCAACTTCGTTTGCTAAATCTGTTCCTAAGGGAGTGGCTTCCCGTCATTCATCGGGTAAAAATCTACATGAGATCGTTGATGTTTTTGTGAACTGCTACATGCCTTTGGGTGACGCCTCAGTTGAGATCGAGGGCTGTAAACAGAAAGTGGCTCCGGTTTCAACTTTTTTGAATAGCTTTTGCTTGCATTTATTAGTAATCGGTAGCGTTGAGAAATTAGTAAAAGAAGGGATAGAGCCTCCCTTATGGATGAGTGCTAATTTGCCGGAAGGGGATAAGGAAAATCAAAAATGGCATGAAAAGTACAATTCCCGCGTAAAACACTTAAGATAATAAGTAAGGTATATATTTTAAAAGAATTGGATAAAAGAGTAGTTTATTTCAATCGAAGTTTTATGGAGCAAAAAAGTGCTAAAAAAGCTAAGAATTAAATATGGGGGAGATGATTTATATTTTACCGTAAATGAAGAAAATTTACTTTACTATTTGGAAACTCCCAAACTTGAAAATATTAATATTAAAAAGGAGGAAGAGTATATTTCTTGTGCTCTAAGATCGCCTTTTGGGACGAAACCACTAAATGAGTTAATAAATCCTCGTATGAAGATAACTATTATTGTTGATGATATAACTAGACCAACTCCTCAAAGAAAAATTTTACCGATAGTGATAAAGGAATTAAATAATATAGGTATTGACGATAAAGATATTAAAATTATAATTGCTTTAGGAACACATCGGTATATGAATCAAGAAGAAATTGAAGAGAAATATGGCTCGAAGATTGTTAAGCGAATAAGTATAAAAAATAATGAGTGGAAAGATTCAAGTATTTTTATGGACTTAGGGCGAACAAAGAAAGGAACTCCTATAAAAATTAATCAAGAGGTTTATAACTCTGATTTTGTTATTGGAATTGGCAGTATTTCACCACATATCCATGCTGGTTGGTCAGGGGGAGCAAAAATTATCCAACCTGGAGTATGTGGATGGGAAACTACTGGCGCTACCCACTTGTTGGCTCCAAGATCTCCTGGGCTTTTTGAAATAGCTGGAAACGTTGATAATCCTTTTAGAAAAGAAATAGAAGAAATTGCGAAAAAAGTAGGGTTAAATTTTATTCTAAATACTGTGGTAAACCCGAATGGAAAAATTTATGCTGTAGTTGCAGGTGATCCTATTGTTGCACATCGGGAGGGGGTAAAAAAGGCAAAAGAATTTTTTCTAAGACCCATTAAAGAACTTGCTGATATTGTTATAGTAAGTGCATATCCAGGAGAAATAGATTATTGGGCGGGTGGTAAAGCAGTTTTTCTTTCACAACGAGGATTAAAGAAAGATGGAATTACCATTCTTGCTGGAGAATTTTCTGAAGGAATTGCACCTACCCATGAAGAGCGTGAGATATTTGCATTGAAAAATTTTGATAAAATAGAAATATTGATGGAGAATGGAACTTTGAAAGATCTAGTTTGCGGTGGAGATTTACTTATGCATGCGAGGCTTTTAAAAAGGACGAAAGTGATTTGTTTTTCAAGTCTAACTCAAAAACAAAAGGCTAATCTTGGTTTTCAAAGCGCAGAATCTATTGAGAATGCTTTAGAGATGGCAATTAACCTTAAGGGGGAAAATGCTAAGATAGGTATTATAAATTATGGATGGGAGGTTTTACCAGAATTAGTAGATGAGTAAGGTAAAACTAAAAAATAAGGTCATAAGGAGGTGAAAAAGATGTGAAAAAATAGACAAATTAATTATCGAAAAGTATAATTAAATATTTTCAAAGAGAAGTTTGTTAAAAAATTGATTTTTTGTAGATGGTAAATTAAATTAAAGGAGAAAAAAAATGAAAAAGAGTATTTTAATATTTATAGTTGTAATGATAGTGTTTTTAAGCATAGCGTTTAATGGATTTAGCGAGGAACCAACATGGGAAAAAATTAATTGGGATGCTCCTGTACCTTTATACCAAAGAGTAATGGGTGATAAGTATATTTTACCGGAAGGTTGGAAAGAAGCTGTTAAGGGGATTGATTTTATCGAATTTATTAATTCGGGTAGCATGGAATACGATCCCGCAATGGCCGAGTCTATTAGACAGTTCGAGGAGTTAACAGGGATAGAGTGTAAGTATCAAGAGCTTGGAGAAAATGATATTAATCCAAAACAAACAAGTATTCTTAGAGCGAAAACAAGCGATCTTGATCTTATTTTTACAACAACTTTTTCTGAACCTTATGGAGATTATGAAGCAGCTGGTTGGTTAATGCCCGTAGATATGCTATGGAATGATAAAATTGCTTCTGTTTATTCCAAATCAATGCGCGATATTTTAGAGATTGATGGACATGTCTATGGATTTCCCTATATAGGATGGACACCTCTATTCCAATATCGTGAAGATTTACTCAAAGAAGCTGGCTTTGACCATCCTCCCAAATCTTGGGATGAACTTATTAGGTATGCCCAAAAATTGACGATAGATACAAATGGAGATGGCGTGGTTGATCGTTATGGATTTTGCTATCACGCCGGTGACCGATATTCAACTATGATGACATTAGGTCAACTTTTAGTGAACTCAGGGGGAAGTATTTTACAAAATGGGAAAGTAGTTATTAACACACCCGAGGTCGAAAGAGCTGTACAATTTCTGTTTGATTTAAGGAATAAGTATAAAGTGGTACCTCCTGGAGTAAATACTTATTCTTATACTGAACCTCCTAATCTTTTTGCTGCAGACAAGGTGGCTATGATGGCATCTCCGAATTGGGCACACTTAGTTGTCTCATCAAACAAGGAGATTTTTAAACAGTATCGGATGACTCAATTTCCCACTCTCGATTCTAGTATACCATCGAAAAGTTTTTTCGACTTCAGTTTCTATTCAGTTAGTGCTTACAGTAATAAGAAAGCAGCAGCTTTGCTTTTTCTTGATTTCTTAAGAAGTTATCAAACAAGACACAATGAAGTATATATTGAAAAGAATGTTGTCCCAAATAAGAAGGTTTGGTTAGCTACGGAGGTTGTAGAAGAAGTACCTTATGCAAGTGTTCTTAGTGAAAGCATAGGAGATGCAGTACAGTGGGTTTATCCCCAAGCAACTAAAGTCTGTGATATAGTCCATGCAACTGTAGGGCGTATTCTCCTTGGTGAAACAACTGTGAAAGAAGGTTTGGTAGATGGCCAAAAGGAAATTGACAATATATATAGATAAGTGATTACAGAAAAGAGATGATAAAAATGACAAGGCAAAAGCGGGGAAGCGAACAGGCTTGAACTTGAAAATATTCTTCTCCCGCTTTTGCCTTGTGTAAACAAGGGAAAGAGGATAATAAAACTATGACTTTTAGAAGCAAAATTTCTGGGTTTATTGATACTTATTTTGAGGTTTTTAGTATTTCTCTAACTTTAGCAGTTCTTTTTTCAGTTGTTTTTATTCCAGCTGTTTATGTAATATACTCTAGTTTTTTTAAAAAAATCCTTTCTTATGGGCAAACAGAAGAATTTTTTATCGGCCTTAGTAATTATTTTCGTTTATTTAGCGATCCTTATTTTTGGAAATTTTTATCCCAAAACCTTATTTATACAATGGGTTCTTTAGTAGTTTCTTTTTTCCTTGCTTTTGCTTGTGCTTTAGCACTAAATAAAATTACCAGTTTTAAGGGATTTTTTAGAGGGATTATAATTTTACCATGGGTTTTCCCGCCTGTCGTCGCTGCCTTACTTTGGCGATGGTTGTTTAATGATAGTTATGGACTTATTAACGCTCTATTGAGACCTGTTACTTCCCCTGTTTTGTGGTTGGGAAATGTTAAAATAGCTATGTTTTCGGTTATTATTACAGATGCTTGGACGCGAATTCCTTTTATGATGATTTTTCTATTAGCAGGATTGCAAACCATTCCTAATGATTTATACGAAGCCGCCGAAATGGATGGAGCGAATATTTTTACTTGTTTTCGCTACATTACACTTCCTTTATTAAAATCTACCATTGTTCTTCTTTTGTTAATAACATCAATCTTTATCTTTAGAACTTATGTAATTATTGGCGGGTTAACCAAAGGAGGACCTGCTCAGGCAACCGAGACTTTAACAACTTATATTTTTCGCCTTACTATGGAATATTGGGATATCGGCTATGGGTCAGCACTATCAACATTTGTTTTAATTTTTATTTTGGCTTTGGGTTTTTTATATTTGCGAATTTTTTATAAAGGAGAGGGATTCTAAAAATGTTCTATATTTCTAAAAAATCCATCTTTAGAATAATTCCCTATTTGATTGTGCTTTTTTTTGCTACCATTACCATTGTTCCTATTTTTTGGGTTTTCTCGACGTCAATCAAGCCTATGAGTGAAATAAGGACTTGGCCTCCTTATTGGATTCCCAAGCATCCTCAATTCATAAGCTATGTAAGGATATTTACAACGCGTCCTTTTTTACAATATACTGCAAATAGCGTCATAGTTGCATCAGTCTCCACGGCTATCTGTGTATTGCTAGGCCTATTTACCGGATATAGTTTAAGCCGAAAAAAATTCAAAGGAAAAACTGCCATTGCTCTTTTAATTCTTGCTACGCGTCTTTTTCCTCCGATTGCTTTAATTTCACCTTGGTACGGGTTAGCTTCAAAATTTAACTTAATTAATACTCATTTAGTACTTATTATAGCTTATATATATATGAATTTACCTTTTGTAGTGTGGATTATGTTGGGATTTTTTGATAGAATTCCCAGAGAGATTGATGATGCTGGTAAAATAGATGGATGTAATAAACTTTCTTTGTTAAGATATATACTCATTCCTTTAGCTGGTCCAGGGATTGCGACAGCATCAATCTTTACTTTTCTACTTTCCTGGAATGAATATTTGTTAGCAGCTGTGCTAACAGTTTCACCATCAGCAAAGACGATACCAGTAGGGGTAATGGAGTTTATTAGTGATGAGTTTATTGTGTGGAATCAATTGTGTTCAGCATCAATTATGGCTTCTATCCCAGCTGTTGTTTTTGTTTTGCTATTCCAGCAATATATTGTCAAAGGTCTTACAGCTGGGGCTGTTAAGGGATAGAAAGAGTTTATCATATTTATAAAATAGAAAAGGAGGAACTAAATGCAAATTAAGATTGGAACAATAGGCGCAGGAATTTACGGAAGGAGTGTTCTGCAGGCATTTAAACAAGCTGAGTACGAAGGACTGGCTCATTTGATTGCTGTAGCAGATATAAACAAAGATAGAGTTAAACAGCAGGAAAGAGATTTTGGAATAAAAGGGTATACAGACTATAAAAAAATGTTAGAGAAGGAAGATCTTGATGCTATTGCCATTGCAACACCTGATCATCTTCATCGTAAAATTGCCTTAGATGTAGCTAAGCAAGGTAAGCATATTTTTATAGAAAAGCCTTTAGATGTAACCATTAAAGGTTGTGATGAGATAATTAAAATAGCTTCTGAAAATAATTTATTATTGCAATTGGATTTTCACAAGAGGTTTGATGCACCTCATAAGATGTTAAAAAATGAAATTCAAATGGGAAAATTAGGAAAAATTCAATATGGATATATGTGGATGGAAGATACAATTGAAGTCCCATCTGAATGGTGGCCCAATTGGGCGTCAAATAGTTCACCAGCATGGTTTTTAGGAGTACATTGTTATGATTTATTTAGATTTCTTTTTCAATGTAATGCAACAAAAGTCTATGCCACAGGCCATAAGGGAAAATTAACTTCTTTAGGTGTGGATACCTTCGACTCTATTCAAGCGAAAGTCGAATTTGAAAATGGAGCTACTGTGGGTTTCGATACTTCCTGGATTCTTCCTAAAGGTTTTGAAAATATTGTAAATCAAGGTTTAAGAGTTGTTGGGACAGAGGGAATTTGGGAAATTGATGGTCAAAATCGAGGTATTGAAAAATGTACCAAAGAAAAAATGGTTGTTCAAACCCCTAATTATTATTTAAAAATGAAGGAAAAAGATTTATGTGGACATACTATTTACACTGGATATGAAATAGATTCGATTAAGGATTTCGTTAAAAATATTCGTTTTATAAAAAATGATGGAAAACTTCGGGATTTAAAAGGTAAATATGCAAGTGGAGAAGATGGGAGAGAGGCAACTAAAATAGCCTTCGCTATTCACGAAAGTATTAAACGTAATGAGATTGTGAGTCTTTAGATGATGTAGCGAAAAAATATTGAAATTCCAAGAAAAAAGGGAAATTATGTAGATAGGCTTTTAATCCATGATTTTCTTGTAGATAGTGTAACAATAATGGATGAATTATTAGTAAAAATATAGTGAATCTAGTAGTACTTTTTATCCAGGATACAGCCAAAACAGCGGTTTTTAACCCAGCTAGGATTTAGAAATAGATACCGAGAAAGGAATTTTATTTTCTGGATTAAAGGAAGACGTTATGTTTACTAATGAAGCCCTCAAAATAAGAATGAGGCTAGTTAAAGAAGAAATTATTTATAAAAAAAAGGAGAAATTTAAATGAAATTAATGGATGATTATTATACGAAAATTACAGGTATTCTTACAAAGATTAAAAATGAGGAAGAAAAAAATATTCAAAAGGCTGCTCAATTATTGGCTAATGTCGTTGAGGAAAAAAAGTTAATATATGTCTTTGGTACAGGTGGACATTCTATTATGGGAGCAATGGAGATATTTTGGAGAGCTGGTGGACTTGTTCCAATTAATGCTATTTTTCCTCCGGGGGTTTCTGTAGCAAGTAGCCATCCAAATACGGAGCGAGTAGAAGGTTATGCAAAGTTTATTCTACGCTATTATGGACTTAAAAGGGATGATGTCATAATTATTAGTAATGTTAATGGTATTAACCCTCTTACAATTGATACGGCACTGGAAGCAAAGAGAATAGGTGCAAAAATTATTGCTACAACCTCACGGGATTTTGCAAATTCTGTACCGAAAAATTTGCCTGCAAGACATTCTAGTAATAAGAATTTGCACGAACTCGGAGATATTGTGATAGATCTCCATGTTCCCTATGGAGATGCAATAGTGGAAATAGAAAATTTTGAGCAAAAAGTCGGTGCTAGCTCTACTTTTGCTGTATGTTTTGCGCTTAATTCTGTTTCAGGACTTGTGGTTGAAGAATTATTAAGACGAGGCGTAACTCCACCAGTATGGAAAAGTGCTAATGTAAAAGGTGGAGATGAATCAAATAAAAAGTATGTTGAAGAGTATATAAATAAAATTCCCCATCTCTATCGTGTGTAATTTAATCTAGAGGGAAATCCCCGCCTGTAAAGGCGGGGATGAGAGCTATTTCCTGTTTCTTCCGTTCGTACTTTGCTATAATGGATACATGAAATTATATAAAGCGGCTTATACCGTATATAAAACTCAATATCATATTGTTTGGGTCACGCGCTATCGGAGGAAGATTCTGGTCACTGGCGTAAAAAGTTATCTGAAAATAAAGCTTCAGGAAATCAGGAGATATTATCCGGATTGGGAATATATAGAGATAGGAATAAAACAAGATCATATTCATTTGTACATGGTCATTCCCCCAAAGTATGCGGTAAGCAAAGTAGTGGAAGCCATCAAAAAGAATACCAGTAGATCTCTAAGCAGAAAGTTTGTTTTCTTGAAAAAGGTGTATTGGGATAGAAAGGGCGTTTGGAGTAAAGGATACTTTGTCTCTACGGTAGGAATAAACGAAGAAGTAATCCGAAGATACGTCCAATCACAAGAAGAGGAAGAAACAGGACAAGCAAAGCTTGAGTTTTGAACGTACCACGCCTGTAAAGGCGTGGGAATCGATAGAAAGAGTAAAGGAAAAGATAAGATTCATTACCTCAAGGAGTAATGCCTGGAGTATGGAATTTCGCTATCTGAAATTAAGACAGTTAATAACAGGATGGGTCAGTTATTTCAGGTTAGCGGATATAAAGACGATATGCCAGGAACTCGATGTATGGACCAGACGC
>DFBO01000117.1:9070-9714 GCA_002366675.1 Flavobacteriaceae bacterium UBA3078 | reverse complement strand
TTAGATGCGCAATTAGATATTTCATCCTTTAAAATGCTACATGCAAGTCATGATTATGTGTTAACTAGAGTAGATGGTAACTTAAACTGGGAGTTTGAAGATATAAATCTGCCAAGCGAAAGTATGGACGAACCTAACAGTCATGGTTATATTTATTTTAAAATTAAACCTAATTCTGGATTTCAAATAGGAGATGTTATTCCAAATTATGCCGACATCTATTTCGATTTTAATCCAGCTGTTACAACCAATATATTCGAAACAGAGTTTGTTGCTAATCTAAGCGTTGAAGGGTTTAATTTAACTCAATTTAGTATGTATCCTAATCCAGCAAAACAATTAGTGAATATTCAATTTAATACTAATGTTGGCAACAACATAAACGTCCATATTTTTGACTTACAAGGTAAATTAGTAATGAAAGCGAATACTGTTTCAGAATCAAATACCATTCAATTTAATGTCTCTAACCTATCAAAAGGCATGTATTTTGTTGAGTTGATTGGAAATGATTTCAAAATTGTTGAAAAGTTAATAATTCAATAAAAATTTCAAGTACATATAAAAAGCTTCAGAAATATTCTGAAGCTTTTTTATTTCAAATAGTTTACAATTAAAGCAACCACATAACTATAGCTTTCCAT
>DFBO01000117.1:7291-9046 GCA_002366675.1 Flavobacteriaceae bacterium UBA3078 | reverse complement strand
GGCTCAGCTGGATTTTGGTAACTGTCCCAAAACAATTGTACTTCTTGATAATTTTTTAAAATGCCTTTGTTTATTGTTTTTGAAATTTCTAAATATAAATTGTAGTCTCGTTTATATAATTCTATCAAACAGTGTTTCAATAAAAAGGTGTAGCCACTGTAATTAAAATAAATATCTTGATGATTAATAGCTGCCAAACCTCCAATAAAATTGGCTTCATTTTCTTTAGCATAGCCTAATTGATGCGCCACTTCATGTGATGCAACCACAGAATATCTGTAAGGAACAATCAAACTATTAATTTGTGCTTCGTTTGTTAACGGATTTAAATAGCCACTAAAACCCATATAAGTTAAAGGCAAACTAAATAACGATTTTTTAATACTTTTTGGATGATATTCTAAATGAGGAAATTCGTTTTCTAAAGCTTCATAACCTTCAGGAACTAGGCTTAAAATTTCATTTTTGCTATATGGAATATCTATTTTAGTAGAATCGTTTTTTGCTAGTTTATTATGAAGTGCATTCGATTTTTCTATCAGCTTTTCAGTAACAGAAATTAGTTGTTCGGTTGTGTAATCAGGTTCTATTTGTAATTTTTCATGTAAAGGCAATCTGTAATAATTCATAGCCCAAAACAAATGAAACGCAAAGTATATAATAGAAGTAGCAGAAAACACATCTATTAGCCAACCTTTTGTGTCTTTTAAAATGCGCCTTCTATTTCTAATCAGCCATCTTATAATGTAGATAATAACAAATCCATAAAATAAATCTCCAAACGAAAATGGCAACCATCCCAAACTATATCGAAACAAACTTGATATAACAGGATATAACCCTAAACTATAATAGGTTTCAATAACTTCTGGAAACTGCTTTAGAAGTTTCACTATAAGAAATAATGGAACTATAGAAAAGGCAATATATGGTTTTGGGTTTTTTAGCATCTTTCAAAAATAATCAAATGTTTGTAATACTCTATAAGATATAATTACCTTTGTGAAACTTTTAAAATACAGATATGAATTCAGAAATAAGAAACCTAGAACCAAAACAACTTTGGAATAAATTTGCCGATTTAAATGCAGTACCTAGAGCTTCAAAAAAAGAAGAAGAGGTTATTGCTTTTATGAAAGATTTTGGTAAAAAGTTAAATCTTGAAACGATTGAAGACGAAGTTGGAAACGTAATTATAAAAAAACCAGCAACTTCTGGAATGGAAGATCGTGTAACCATCGTGATGCAGTCGCATTTGGATATGGTTCATCAAAAAAATGCTGATACCAATTTCGATTTTGCAACGCAAGGTATCGATATGTATGTAGATGGAGATTGGGTTCGTGCTAAAGGCACAACTCTTGGTGCAGACAACGGTTTAGGTGTAGCAACTATTATGGCTATTTTAGAAAGTACAGATATTCCACATCCTGCCATTGAAGCACTTTTTACAATCGATGAAGAAACAGGAATGACAGGAGCTATGGGTTTAAAAGGAGGCTTGCTTGAAGGAAGTATTCTTTTAAATTTAGATACTGAAGAAGACGATGAAATAGGAGTAGGTTGTGCTGGAGGAGTCGATGTAACAGCAACAAGAACTTATAATGAAGAAGAAACGCCAGAATTTAAAATTGGATATACCATAACTGTAAAAGGATTACAAGGTGGACATTCTGGGATGCAAATTCATGAAGGACTAGGAAATGCCAATAAAATTTTGAATAGGTTGTTATTTGATGGTTTTGAGAATTTTGG
>DFBO01000117.1:6660-7242 GCA_002366675.1 Flavobacteriaceae bacterium UBA3078 | reverse complement strand
AGCTGAAATGGCTGAGTATGCTAACGAGATAAAAACAGAATTAAAAACCAAGGAACCAGATTTAGAGATTGTAGTTTCTAAAACAGAAACTCCTAAAAACATCATGGATTTAGGTGTTCAAGAAGGGTTAACTAGAGCATTATATGCAGCCTTAAATGGTGTGTTTAGAATGAGTGCAGATATTCCAGATTTGGTGGAAACATCTAATAATATTGCAAGAGTAATTGTTAAAGATGGAGCCATTAAAATTGGATGTTTAACACGTTCTTCGGTTGAGAGTTCTAAATGGGATTTAGCCAATATGCTTCGTGCTACTTTTGAATTAACTGGTTGCGACGTGGAATTGTCTGGAGATTATCCTGGTTGGAAACCTAATATGGATTCGGCTATTTTAAAAGTGTTGGATAATTTATACGAAAAAATGAATGGACAGAAAGCACATGTGGCTGCTTGTCATGCTGGTTTAGAATGTGGTATTCTTGGACAGAATTATCCAGATATGGATATGATTAGTTTTGGACCGAACATTAAAGGAGCACACTCTCCAGATGAAAGAGCACAAATATCCTCTGCTCAAAAATA
>DFBO01000117.1:0-6588 GCA_002366675.1 Flavobacteriaceae bacterium UBA3078 | reverse complement strand
ATACGGGTTTTTTGTATTCAATATTTTAGAATCTTTTAATCCGAATCCAAGCGTTGCTGATTTGTTAGAATCTGATATTTTAGATAAGGCATACTTCTATACAAAAGAGGAAATTGAAATACGAAATCAACAATGGTATAAATATTTTGAGCCAATTCCTGAAGACAACGAGGTAATTGAAATTTATGGTTCAGTTGTAAAAGAGAAAATTTTACCATCTGACTTCCTAGAACTGAATTATACAGAATATTTAGAAAAAATAGAAAATTATATCTCTGAATGGACAGAAGAGGAATGCACTGATTTAGCAAATGAACTAAAAAAAAGTCATGTTTACTCTAAAGAGAAACTTGCATCTGAAAATCCAGAAAAGCGAAAATTTCATTTTATGGATACTGAAAATGTAGAAAAATCAAGACAATATGAGGTGAATATATATGAATATTTTTTTACGATAATTTCAACTCTTGAAAATTCGAATAAAATTATAGTAATGAACTTTGGAAAAGATTAAAAAAAATACAGGTAACTCTGTTAACAAAAAAAGCAGCTCATCGAGCTGCTTTTTTAATCTATATTCTAACTGAAAATTACTCAGCTAAACCAGTAATTTCTAAATCGAAAACTAAATTCGTGTTAGGTGGAATTGGTCCCATACCATTTGCTCCATAACCTAAATAACTAGGAATGAATACACGAGCTCTATCTCCAACATTCATATTCAGCATAGCTTCTCTAAATCCAGGAACTAGGCTTGCAGTCTCGTTATAAATCATTGGGAACGGTTTGTAACCACCTTGTGTGTCACGTTGTTCGTTATATTGGTTGTTCTCTTTTGCAACGTCTGCCCAAGAGGTATCGAATAAACGACCATCTTCAAAGAATCCAGCATAATTAACTAACACTTTTTGCGTAGAATTTGGTTTTACAGCAGCTTCATCTTGATTTGTAAAAATCATGATAACTCCTGTTTCTAATTCTTTTACTGTTCCTTCTACATTTGCATTTTTAGTTAAAAAAGCTTCAGCAGCAGCTTTTGCACCTTCCTTAAGTTTCTTGTTTTCTTCTTCCTTAAGTTGCTTTTGCTTTTCTTCTATTTTAGGTAATTCTTCAGTAAATACTTTAGCGGCATCGAAAGCTTCAGCATCTGCACCTTTTCTAATAATATTTATAGATTCGATAACAACAGGCTCAATTGGCTTGTTATTTCCTTGGCTTACTTTTACATTAGAGATGCTATCTTGAACATCAATACCCATAACTAATTCCCCAAAAACAGCATGTCTGTTATCTAAATTTGGTGTAGGAACTTCAGTGATAAAGAATTGACTACTATTTGTTGCAGGACCTGAATTTGCCATAGATAAAATTCCAGGCTTGTCATGTCTTAGGTCTGGACTAAATTCATCTAAAAACGCATATCCTGGACTTCCTGAACCTGTTCCTGTTGGATCTCCACCTTGAATCATGAATTTATCAATCACTCTATGGAAAGTAGTACCATCATAATATCTTTTTCCTTTTAAAGAGTCTGAAAGTTTTGGGTGAGTCCCTTCAACTAGTCCAACAAAATTGGCAACTGTTACTGGTGTTTTTTTGTAACTTAGTTTTGCAACCATAATACCTTTGTTAGTAACGAATTCAGCATATAATCCATCTTCTAAATCTGGATATTTTTGTTCTTCACAAGATGTGAAACTTAGTAAGAGTGTAAGAAAGAAAATTTTCATAGGATGTTTTAAAATGTTCATTGGTTATTAAAATTTGATGAGAATTAGTGTTTTTATTGTTCTTTTAATTGATTTTCTATTATTGAATTTACTGAAACTTCACAAATAAGTGGTGCATTAGTCTTAATTCTGTTTTCGTCTCCATAATATCCATAGGCTTTTTGTGAAGGAAACATGAAAGTAACCGTTTCACCAGGTCTCATAAGTTTTAAACCTTCTCTTAAGCCAGAAAACAACTCTTGTTTGTCCATGACATAATTTTGAGTTTTCATTTCTTCTTTTGAATAGATAACTTGTCCATTCAATGTTTTTATATTGTAATTAAAATTTACAATATCACCAAAATCAGGTGTTATAAGACTATCTGGTTGTTTTGTGTTGTAATAATACCAAAAGCCATTTTCTGATGCAATATAATTTTCATCTGGATTCGCATCCATAATTTTTTTAATGTAGGCCTGCTCTTTTTCTTTTAATTTAATGTTTCTGGCAACCGAAGCATCTATAAACGAACCTGAGGTTGAAGACACAGGTCTTCTGGCTTCAGGCGATTTACAAGCTGCAAGTAGGAGCATCAATACAATTAAGGTTATAATTTTATTCATTTTTTAGGGCATTTTTATAGCTTGGTAATATACTAATAAAATTTTCAACTGTAGTTTTCAAGTCAAAATTGCTTTTGCCACCAGCTGCATTTGTATGTCCTCCACCTTCAAAATGGGCTCGCGAAAATTCATTTACAGAAAAGTCGCCTTTTGAACGTAACGATATTTTTATAATGTTATTTTGCGAATCTTCAATAAAAATAGCCGCAAAAATAATGTTGTTTAAAGACAAAGCATAGTTAACAAATCCTTCAGTATCACCTTTCTTAAAGTTGAATTTATTGAGCTCATTTTGAGAAAGTGTTATATAGGCTGTTCGGAATTCTGGTAATACTTTTAAGTTGGTTAAAGCACAGCCTAAAAGTTGCATACGATCGTAGCTATTTGTATCGGAAATCTGATTATGGATTTCAGAATGACTCGCTCCTCTGTCTATTAAATCACCAGCTATTCTATGCGTATTACTTGTAGTAGATGGAAATCTAAAAGAACCAGTATCTGTCATTATTCCAGCATACAAACAGCTTGAAATGTCTGCATCAATTAGGTCTTTATCTCCTAGCATATCAATAAAATTATAGACCATTTCGCAAGTAGAACTCATGCTCACATCCGAATACATATACGTTGCATAGCTATCTGGTTGCTGATGATGATCAATCATTATTTTAATGCCACTACTATTATTGATAGGAGCTCCCATATCACCAATTCTATTTAAAGCATTAAAATCTAAAGTAAAAATAAGGTCAGCTTTATTAATTAGGTCGTCACATTCATTTTTTTGAGAATCGTATTTTAAAATATCAGATTCTTTAGGCATCCATTTTAAAAAATTAGGATAATCATTTGGAGCAATAACTGTTGCTTTATGGTTCTGTTTTAATAGGTAAAGATATAAACCTAATGTAGAACCAATAGCATCTCCATCAGGATTTTTATGTGGTACAATAACTATTTGTTTTGGAGAATCTAAAAGTAGTTTTATGTTTTTAATATCGTCTTTTGTCATAGGCAACGAAGATACAATTTTTTAATATTTGTTTTTATGGTTTTTATAATGAAATACCTTACTTTTGCACGAAATTAAAAAAAAATTAAATGGCAACTAACAGAACATTTACAATGCTTAAGCCTGATTCAGTAGAAAAAGGATACATTGGCGCAATCTTAGAAAAAATTAATGCTTCAGGTTTTAGAATCGTAGCAATGAAATTAACACAAATGACAAAAGCTGATGCAGAAGCATTTTATGCAATACACAGCGAAAGACCTTTCTATGGAGAATTAGTAGAATATATGACTCGTGGTCCTATAGTAGCTGCAATTTTAGAGAAAGAGAATGCTGTAGAAGATTTTAGAACTTTAATTGGTGCTACAAATCCTGCAGATGCTGCTGAAGGTACAATAAGAAAATTATATGCTGCTTCTATTGGAGAAAATGCTGTTCACGGAAGTGATAGCGATGAGAACGCTGCTATTGAAGGAGCTTTTCATTTTTCTGGAAGAGAGATGTTTTAATAAAGTATTCTTTATATGTTAAATCTGGCCTGAAAATTATTTTTCAGGCTTTTTTTGTTTTATAATTTATAAATTCGCTTAAAATAAAAATTGACCCAATGAAAAAAAATATGCTGTTATTAGCTGTTTTTGTGTTTGTTAGCTCTATATCTTTTGCGCAGAAGACTCAAGAAGCTATAAAAAAAATAGTAGATCAAACCAATGCTTCAGTTACTAAAAACCTAAATGGAACTCCAGAATTTATAAAGTTTCCAGCTACAAGCCCATTATCATTACAAGGACAAACAATTCAAGATAAAGTGGTTTCTTTTTTGGAAGCAAATAAAGAGTTGTTTCAATTTGAGATAATCGAAAGTACGTTTAAACTTGGATTAGCTGAGGTTGATAATTACGGCTTAAAAAAACTAACGATTACTCAACATAAAAATAATGTGCCTGTTTTTGATGCCCAATTACGTTTTCATTTTAATGTAAATGATGATTTAACAGCTATAAATGGTAATTACATTCCTAATATTAAAATACATACTACACCTACAATTAGTTTAGAAGAGGCAAACAATAAAGCATTATCTATTGTTAACAATCAAGGTTTAAATAATTCTGGCATGGATTTATTTGCTTTTAAAACAACGTTGTATGTTTTTCAAAAAGGATTAGTTCAAAATAAATTGGGAGCAGATTATTTGGTATATGAAATTGAGGTTAGAAATAACAATGATGTTAGAGAGTTTCTTTTTATAGACGCACATAATGGTACGCTTGTAGAACAGTTTACAGGGATTCATGCTATAGATAGAGTTGTTTATGAAAATGATACATCGAATGTAGTATGGGAAGAAGGAGACGCTTTTCCAGGAACTTTAAGTATCTGGCAACAGAATGAAGTTGTGGCTTCTGCTCATGTATATAACTTTTTTAATAATGCTTTTGGGTATGTGTCTTATGATGGAGCTGATGCCCAAATGCGAACTATAAATAACAACCCTAATATTTCTTGTCCAAATGCCAATTGGAATGGTGTAACAGCAAATTATTGTAATGGTACTGCTTCTGATGATGTTATTGCTCATGAATGGGGACACGCTTATACTGGTTATACTAGTGGCTTAATTTATGCTTACCAATCTGGAGCTATCAACGAATCATATTCTGATATTTGGGGAGAAACTATTGATTTATTAAATAATTATGAAGATGTAGACGATGACCATTCGTTAAGAACAGCTTGTGATAGTTCAGACAGATGGAGAATGGGAGAAGATGCTACTGCTTTTGGTGGAGCCATTAGAGATTTATGGAATCCACCTTGTAATGGTGATCCAGGGAAAGTAACCGACGGAAATTTCTCTTGTGGAACTTTTGATAGTGGTGGCGTTCATATTAATTCAGGAATTCCAAATCACGCCTATGCACTTTTAGTAGATGGTGGAACTTTTAATGGTCAAACTATCAATGGGATAGGATTTACAAAAGCTGCTCATATTTTTTGGAGAACTCAAAGTCAGTATTTAACTCCCACAAGTGATTTTGAAGTGCTAGCTGCTTCTCTTGAAGCTTCATGTACAGATTTAATAGGAATTAATTTAGAAGGATTAAGCACAGAAGATGCACCTGCTGGACCTTCAGGAGAGATTATAACGATGTCTGATTTTGATGAACTTGTAAAAGTTTTATTAGCTGTAGAGCTACGTTTAGAAGATAACTGTGGTTACGAGCCTATTTTATCTGCTACTGCAGATCCATGTGATGCAGCTATTAATAACCCAATTTTCTTTGAAGATTGGGAGTCTGGTATTGGTATATGGACAGTTTCTCAAATACCTACAAACCCTGGGACTTGGGAGCCAAGAGATTGGGAAATAGATGCAAATTTACCTGAAGGCTTAAACGGACAAGCCATTTTTGGAGTAGATCCTGTTAATGGGAATTGCTCAACTTCATTACAAAATGGAATTCTAAGATTAGAGAGTCCTGTAATAAATATTCCAGACCAACAAACTGGTACGTTTGAAATGACATTTATGCATTATCTTTCAACTGAAACAAATTGGGATGGTGGGAATTTAAAGTATAGTATTGATGGAAGTTCTTTTGAGCTATTACCAGACAGTGCTTTTACAGCCAATGGTTATAATGGCGATCTTAATACTGGAGCAAACGATAATCCAATGGCAGGCGAACCTGTTTTTACTGGTTCTGATGGAGGATCTTCTTCAGGAAGTTGGGGAAGAAGTTATATCGATTTATCATCTATTGGTGTAACAGCTAATTCAACAGTTCAATTTAGATGGGAACTTGGTACAGATGGATGTAATGGCAGAGAAGGATGGTATGTAGACGATATCTCTGTTTATAATTGTGATATGATTCTTTCAGTAACAGATTTTGAAGGCTTGCAAAACGATATAAAAGTATATCCTAATCCATCAAATGGAGAGTTTACACTTAGGAACCTAAATAATATTGAATTGGTTAAAGCCGAAATATTCGATATTAATGGACGATTAATTAAAACAATCGATCTTTCAAATGGTCAAAATCTTCAAACTATAGATATCACACAAGTTACAACTGGTATTTATTTTATGAATGTACATGCAAAACATGCTTCTCAGGTTATTAAGTTAATCAAGCAATAAGTACTAGAATTATATTATAGAAAAAGCCTTGTAATAATAAAATTACAAGGCTTTTTTATGTTTGGTTATTAACTCATTTTATCGCAAAAC
>DFBO01000212.1:2731-7140 GCA_002366675.1 Flavobacteriaceae bacterium UBA3078 | reverse complement strand
CTTAGTCCAAGAACTAAAAGAATTAAGAAAAAAGCAACAGAAATTGAAAGAGCTTTAACGATACTTTCTTGTTCGATAAGCAAGGAAAAATGAAGTTTATACTGTGTTATTAGGTGTAACATATAGGTTGCGATTTGGTAAAAGCAATTCAAATATAATCATTTTCTTTTTACTAAACAACTAATAATTATAGTACTATAGGTTTTAATACCAATCTAATTGAATAACTTCTATGTTCTTATTAGAACGATTTACTAATGATTTAAACTTTTTAACATCGCTAAATCCGTCTGTTCCTTTATAATGATAAGGGAATACTTTTTTAGGCTTAAAATCTAATACTGCACTTGCAGCACTTTCAACAGACATGGTATATGGTAAATTCATACAAACAAATGCAACATCAATATTTTTTAAATGACGCATTTCAAAAGTATCTTCTGTATCCCCAGAAATATAAATACGTTTTTTGTTTAAAGTGACAATAAAACCATTACCACGAGATTTCGGATGGTATTTTAAGGCTTCATCGCGTATATTGTACATAGCAACACCTTCTATATCTATAGTCATTTTTGAAGTGGAAAACGATTGACTTAGGCCACTAAATATGGTTGTATAATTTTTAGATATTTCTGCAGGTAATTTGCTCTTTACAGCAGCTGTGCCAACAATTACGGTATTTGGTGTATTTATGGCTTTTAAAGTTTCTAAATCTAAATGATCTCTATGAATATCTGTAATTAATATAAAATTAGGGGATCTAAAGTTTTTAAAAGCATCTTTACCACCAACTGGATCTACATAAACAGTTATATTGTTATATTCAATTACAAGTGTTGCATGTTCAATTGGTGTAAATTTAATCGAACTATTAGTGTAACTGTTATTGCTTTTTGGAATTACAACTGTTTTCTTTTCAACTGGTTTTTGAGGAGTTATGATTTTTGGTTCTTCAATAACAACAGAATCTATAATTAAAGAATCTACTTCAATTTCTTGAGGAATAGAATCTGTTATGATTATATTTTCTTTTTCTAAAATAGGAGCATTATTTTCTTTTTTGCAACTAAATATTATAACTGAGATTAAGATAACTGTGAAAATTTTGAACTTCATGGTTTAGTTTTTTAATTTAATACTATATTTAAGTTCTATTGATTTTTGTACCAATCTAATTGAATGACTTCTATATCCTTATTAGCTTCATTTACCAAAGATTTAAATTTTTCTACATCACTAAACCCGTCTGGACCTCTATAGTGATAAGGATAAACTTGTCTAGGCTTGAAATCTAAAACAGCACTAGCAGCACTTTCAACAGTCATTGTATATGGCAAATTCATACAAACAAATGCTATATCTATATCTTTAAGGTTTCTCATCTCTGGGATATCTTCAGTATCACCAGAAATATATATGCGCTTACCACCTAATTCTAAAACATAGCCATTTCCACGACCTTTTGGATGAAAATGTAAAGCTTCCTCTCTTAAATTATACATTGGAATTGAGTAAACAACGACATCTAATCCTGCTTTTGTATAATCTACATTTTGATTATTACTAACTGCAAATAGATTGTAGAGTAGTGCTTCAGGAATTTTAATTGCAGCATCTGGTGGAACTATTGGTTGCGTAGTATCTGTTATTACTTCTTTAAAAGTTTCTAAATCAAAGTGATCTTCATGAATGTCGGTTACTAATATGACACTTGGAGGCTTCTCATTTTTATATAATTCAGGACCACCTACAGGATCTATATACACAACTATATCTTCATACTCTAATATAAAACTAGCATGATTTATTGGTTTAACAATAATATCCGACAATGGTTTTTTAGTAGCTATTTCAGTTGTGTCAACTTCAATAATTTTATCGTTAGGAGGTGCTATATCTTTTTTGTCCGATTTGCACCCAAAAATAATGAATGTGATAAGAACTAAAATTTGAAATGATTTTTTCATCTGATGATTTTTTTTAGAATAAAAATATAAATTTATTGGAAACTTTCTTAAAGTTTATAAATCATTTTAATATTACTTCTTTTATAAGGTGAATTAGGTTCTACAGTAATTTCAATAAAGCCAAATTTTCTATAAATATAGATGGCATTTTCTAATTTTGTATTGGAATAGAGCATCAATTCTTTAAAACTATGATTTTTTGAAAACTCGATGCAATGTTGCAATAATTTTTGCCCAATATTTAAGCCTCTTAAATTTGGTAATACAGCCATTTTTGTAAGCTCAAATGTGGTTTTGCTATTTGTAGGCATAAGAGCAACTGTTCCAACATTTTCACTATTATAAGTAGCAAAAAAGATAAATCCACCTTTGTCGATTATAAATTCTTGTGGCTTACTTAAAATTTCTTCATCAAATGGTTCAACATAAAAGTAGCTTTTAAGCCATTCAACATTTAAATTATAAAAGTCTTTTGAGAATTCTTCTTTAAACGATACTATTTTTACTTGCATTTGCTTTAATAAAATCCGTAATTAAATAGGTGATTAATTTACCAACTTGTGCTTCATTTTTAGGAGTTGGTGCAGCTTCACAGATATGTAGGTATGTAGCATTCTCTTGATTCCCAAAAAAATGAACAAACTCTCTTGCTTGATTAACAGAAAACCCACTTGGCGTCATAGCACTACTCTGTATATTTTGAATGGCATCGCAATCTATTTCTATGCCGAAAGAATCTTTAGAGACATGATTTAAAGCGTTCTCCATGGCACTTTTATAATTTAATTCTTTTTTAATTTCAATGTCTTCAAATGTGTTATAGGCTATATTTTTATTATTGTCTAGAGCTTTAAAAATTATATCTGATGTGTAATTTTCATGTAATCCGAATATAAAATAGTTTCTTAAAAAACCTTCAGAGAAAGCATAACTAAATCCATTACCACTATGTCTACCTTCTTCATTTCTAAAATCTGAATGCGCATCAAAATTTATTACATTCAATCGCTTATTTAGTGCTAAGGAGGTGCCTTTTAAATTTCCATATGCATTGTTATGTCCTCCGCCAATAATAATTGGTTTTTTGCCAGCACTAATAACATTATAGATAAGGTTAGACACTTCTTTATCTATTTTAGAAACTATTTTTCTTGCTTTAGCTACATCTTTTGCATTTTTCTGAGAGAGAGATGAAAGTTTTTTTAATTTGCTGCAAAAGTCTAAATGTCCTAAAATCAACACTTTTTTGGCTTGAGTAAACTTATTACTTTGAATATTTAACAAAATTTTAATTGTAGCCTCCCAAGCTGTTGAAGTTCCTGATTTTCCGTAGTTTGCGAAAACTCCTACATCTTCAGGTAAGCCAATAATTACATATTCGACATCCAAACTTTTAAGTTGTTCGTATATATTTGAAATGTCGGTAATCATTTTAACATGTTCACCAAATTTGGTCTCAGCTTGACGTTTATTAAGCAGCTTTTTTAAAGTAGTTTGATTAAATAAAACAAGTTTGTCTTCCATTTTGAAAAGCGTTTTAAAGTAGTTAAAATTACATTTTATTTATTGAAACAATCAAAAACTAAAACAAAAAATAATTTAAAAGCAACAAACACAAATAACAATGGAAAACAAGAATAATAATATTGGAATAAAAGTAGCATTAGGTATAGCTCTAGCACTTTTTATTGGGACAGCTTTCTACTCTTTTGATCTATTAAAAGATAAAAAAGAAACTGAAGCTCAATTAACTGAAGAAAAGCAATTAGTAATGAATGACCTTAGCAATATGGCTAAGCAATACGACATTGTTATTGGTGATAATGAAGCAGCAAATCAAAAATTAGTTGAAGCAAAAGAGCGTATTCAAGGACTTATTGACTCACTAAAAATTTCTGAGACCAATGTAAAAAGTCTTTGGGGCTATAAATCTAAATATCTATCTCTACAAAAAGAAATGGATGTTTTATTAACTGAGAACGACAAGTTAAAAATAGAAAATTCTTTACTTGCTACTTCATTAGATAGTACGAAAGTAAGATTAGAAGAGCGTACTATGTTTACAGATTCTTTACTGGTTCAGAATACAGCTCTAGCTGAAGTTGTTGAAAATGCAGCTGTATTAACAACTGTTGGATTAAAAGGGTTTGGAGTTATAGAAAGATCTTCTGGGAAATTAGTGCCAACAGAAAGAGCAGGACGTTCAGATAAAATTAGAGTTTGTTATACAGTAGCAAAAAACAGTTTAGTTAATGCTGGAGAGCAAGAATTATATGTTCAAGTAATTGATCCTAAAAACAATACTTTAGGTGTAAATGAACAAGTAATGTTTGGTGAAGAAGCACTTAATTACAGTTTAGTAAGTAAGTTTAATTACGAAAATGCTAACTTAGATATTTGTGAGTTTGTTTCTCCAAATGGTGATAAATTTGAAAAAGG
>DFBO01000212.1:1602-2642 GCA_002366675.1 Flavobacteriaceae bacterium UBA3078 | reverse complement strand
ATTTTTGCTTTCGGGTTTTTTTATGCAGTTTATTAACAGTTATAATTAATATGCTATACCATTTATAATAACAATTTCAATAAGGTTGTCACCAAAGGAATATGGTAGAAAGGCATAACTAGGTATTTTTTTAGTAATAATAAGGTTTGCTTTTTTTCCACGTGTAATACTTCCATACGTGTTGCTTATACCCATAGCATACGCACCATTTATAGTAGCGGCATTAATTGCTTCTTCAGGTGTCATCTTCATTTTAATACAAGCAGTACTAATAACAAAATTCATATTTCCACTTGGTGTTGAACCAGGGTTATAATCTGTGGCCAAAGCTAAAGGTAATCCAGCATCTATAATCTGTCTAGCAGGAGTATAAGGAATACTTAAAAAATAAGAGCAAGAGGGTAAAGCAACAGGAATAGTCGAACTGGTTTTTAATATATCTATATCTTCTTGATTTAATTCTTCTAAATGATCTACGGATAATGCTTGATGCTTTACTCCAACTTCTACACCTCCAAAAGCATTAAATTGATTGACATGTATTTTAGGAATTAAGCCATTTTCTCTCCCAGCTCCAAGAATACGTTCAGTATCTTCAAGATTAAAATAGCCTTTTTCACAAAAAACGTCAATATAAGTTGCTAATTGCTCTTTGGCAACTTCTGGAATCATTTTGTTTATTACTAAATCAAGAAAAGCTGCTTTATTGTTCTTATATTCTTTTGGGATAGCGTGTGCTGCTAGTAATGTAGCTCTTACTTTTATTGGAAATTCTTTTTTTAATCGTTTTATTACTCGAAGCATTTTCAATTCTGCTTCTACTGTTAAGCCATATCCCGATTTAATTTCAATGGCTCCTGTTCCAAGTTTTATAACATTTTTCAACCTTTCAGAAGATTGAAGATACAATTCTTCTTCACTTGCATTCTGAAGTTTTTCAGCTGAATTTAAGATCCCACCTCCACGAGTTGCAATATCTTCGTAACTGAGTCCATTTATTCTATCAACAAATTCTTGTTCTCTATTTCCTGCATAAACTA
>DFBO01000212.1:0-1520 GCA_002366675.1 Flavobacteriaceae bacterium UBA3078 | reverse complement strand
AATATTTGGTAAAACCTTCATGTCCTTCCCCTTAATTAGAGTGACAGGTGTATCTCTAACTTGAAGTAGTTCTTTAATGTTTTTTATTAGAATTGACAAAATGGTATATTTTTTTCAAAGTTGCTTATTTTTTTGGGAATAAAAAAACGCTAACAGTATATGTTAGCGTTTTATGTTTTATCAATAATAATAAAAAGTTATTCTTTTACAAATTTATAGCTTGTACTTAAATCATCTAATCTTAAAATGTAAATACCATTTTGAAGTTTAGAAACATCTAAAGTTTGATTGGTCTTCATTGACTGACTTAATATTTTCTTACCTAAAATATCATAAACAGAAATATTTGTTTCTTCAGTTAAACCATTAAAAAACAATTTGTTTTTAGTTGGGTTTGGATATATGCTAACTCCATTTGTTAATTCATTTTCAGGGACACTAAGAAGATTTAATTCATTCTCAATCCATTTTAATCTGTTATCTTGATAACCAATTGTAGCTATATCTATATCTCCATCATTATCAAAGTCATCTATAGTAAAACCATATACTTGATTATGGAAATTATTATCTCTAATTATAGTTTCTGAACCTAAGCCACCAAAAGCATCACTTTCAAACCAGAACACATCGTCTCCCGAGTTTAAACCATCAGCTGCAACAATATCATTATATGTGTCGTTGTTTAAATCTGCAACAAATGCTATTGAAGGAAATGGATGCGTGTTATCTACAATAACTTCAGTAAATGAACCAGATCCATCGTTTTCGTAATAAGCTATTTCTGGGCCATATAAATCAACTTTTAATATATCTAAATAAGAGTCATCATTAACATCACCAAAAGAAAGACCGAATAGGTATGTGTTTCCAGTAGAAATATCTCCTCCAGCAGATTCAGTGAAACTAACTGGGTCATTATCTGTTAAAGGGTTGTAATTGTTATAGTATAATTCAACAGTTCCAGCATCTACATTAGAAACAACAATGTCTAAATCAGTATCTCCATCAACATCTGCAATATCCATATTTCCACAACCTAATCCAGCTGTTGCTGGAATTACATCTTGTTCAGTCCAAGGCAAACCATCGTTAGCAAACCAAACTACTCTATCTGTGTCTCCATCTCCACCATAAACTGTTAAAGCAATATCTAAGGTAGCATCAGAATCAATAAAACCAGTGACTATAGTTCCTGGACCATCTACAGTACTTGATACTATAGCTTCATCTGCAAAAGTGCCATCTCCATTATTTGCATACCAAACTAATTTGTCACCATCGTAAGATGATGCAAGAATATCATTTCCATTAATACCATCAAGATCAGCAATATGTACACCATTAACCTGAGATAATGTTTTAACTATTGGTGAAGCAAATGTATCATCTTCATTGTTAATGTAAATTTCAACTGTATTTGCATAGGTTCCAACAACAATATCTGGATGTGAACCTGGATTTAAATGACCAGAATCAATAACATAAGGAGTTGCTCCAGTAGTTGCTACTGTATGTGA
>DFBO01000154.1:23035-25180 GCA_002366675.1 Flavobacteriaceae bacterium UBA3078 | reverse complement strand
ATTCCATAAAATGAATAAGGTGAAGCAGTACCTTCCTGAGCGTAACTTTTAATTGCAAAAACAGCAATAAAAACTAATACAAGTTTTTTTATCATTCGATTTTATTAATTTGTAAAATATGGTTCAATCCTAGTAAAAGGAAATTTGAGTTGGCAAATATGCTACTTTTTAATTGTTTAGACAAAAAATTAGCATCTCCTCCTGTTAAAATAACTGTTAAATCTGAATATTTTTGTTGATAATGACTAATTGCTCCATCTATTTCACTTAAAACACCAAAAACGACACCTGAATGAATAGCTGATTCAGTAGTATTCCCAATAACATTTTCTGGTAAATTTGTTTCTAACAACGGTAAATTTGCAGTTAAATTATTTAAGGATTTGTAGCGCATTCTTATTCCTGGAGAAATTGCTCCACCTAAATAAGATTTCTTCTCTGTAATAAAATCGTAAGTTATACAAGTACCTGCATCTATTATAAGTGCATTTTTATCTGGAAATTGCTTTACCACTCCACTTACTAATGCCAATCTATCTACTCCTAATGTTTTAGGTGTTTTGTATAAATTACGGAATGGCATCTCTGTGGCAGAATTTAAAACAACTACTTTTAAGCGATGTTTTAATCGTTTCAAAGCTATTTTATTTAAATTTCCAACCGAAGAAATGATACATTTATCAATTTCTGGATGTTTCTGTAAAATGATTTCAAGCTCATTAACAAATAAATTTTCTTCAACAGAATTCAAATAAAGAATCTCATCTTCCTGAAAAACAGCAAATTTAACAAATGAATTACCTACGTCTATAATTAAATTCATATCACACTTAAAGGTTGTAAATTTACAAAACCATTTTTTATTTATTTTCTTTTGGCGAATAATAAAAATGAGTATATATTTGCATCCGCAATTATGCGACTGGTGCCTTAGCTCAGTTGGTAGAGCAATGGACTGAAAATCCATGTGTCCCTGGTTCGATTCCTGGAGGCACCACCACTAAAAACCCGAACACATGTTCGGGTTTTTTGGTTTTAAAAATTAAAAAAATCTTACAATTCTCCCTCCAAAGCTTTCAAACTAGCAAGTAATAGTTCAGAACTCAATCGTGTCGAGTAATCAGGATTTATATATTCAAACAGTATTTTACCTTTTGTGTCTAAGATAAAAACAGTTGGAACTGGCAAAACATCTGTTGCGTTTTTGTTCGTTTTCTTAAAAATATATCCTTTTGCTTTTTCAGGTGTTTTAAAACCAATACCAATATCTTGTATTAATTTAGCTCCAGAATCTGAATATATATTATAATCCAATTCACCTTTATCAACAGTTGGTTTTAATGATTCATAATGATCTGGGCTTATAGCAACTATTTGAAAACCTAATTCAAGGATTTCCTTTTCTAATTCTGCCAAACTTGATAATTGATTATTACAATATGGACACCAACCTCCTCGATAAAAAACAAGTATAGTTGGTTTCTCTTTTAAAATATCTTGAAGGAAAACATCTTCCCCTTCAACATCAAGCAGATTGGCTTCTGGCAAACGCTCTCCAATTAGTAATGGACTAATATCTTCTGCGTTTTTTGGTACTTGAGCCATAATACAATTTGAAAAAAATAAAGTAATTAAAGTGAAGATGAATAATAATTTTCTAATCATGATTTCTAGCTTTTGTCTTTCTCTTTTTTATAACCTTACTTTAGGATAGATTAAATAAAATATTCTTACCAATTTATTATTCAGTTGGAGTATAACGCTTAATTAATTTTCCAAGAGACAATCCTTGAACTATAATTGAGAAAACAACAATAAAATAGGTAACTACTAAAAACAAATCGCGTTTCATGTCCATAGTTAATCCTAATGCTAAGGCTATGGATATACCACCACGTAAACCTCCCCAAGTCATAATCAAATTTGTTTTTGGAGCAAAATCTAATCGTTTTTCAAAAAATCGAACAGGTATTAATAATGACAAGTAACGACATAGCAACACTAATGGAATGGCAACAATTCCAGCAAATATATAATTTGTTTCAAAAGTCAACACCAAAATTTCCATACCTATAAGCACAAATAAAATAGTATTTAATAATATATCTAAAAGTTCCCAAAATTTATCGACATAACTCTCCGTTA
>DFBO01000154.1:7357-22997 GCA_002366675.1 Flavobacteriaceae bacterium UBA3078 | reverse complement strand
GCTAAAGGTGCTGATAAATGATATCTTTGCGCAATAACAGTTCCTCCCATGACTGCTGCCAGAGTAATAATAACTTCAATATCATAATCGTCTATAGATTTCATTAAGCGATACGCAATCCAACCAATAATTAAACCTAATGTAATACCTCCTATAACCTCTAAAGTAAAAAGCTCTAAAATAGCCGACAATTCAATTTCACCTGAACTCAATTGGGCAATTTTAAAAATAGTTAAGAACACTACAACACCTACACCATCATTAAATAATGACTCTCCAACAATTTTGGCTTCTAATTGTTTAGGTGCACCAACATTTTTCAAGATACCTAAAACTGCTATCGGATCAGTTGGTGAAATAAGCGCTCCAAATAACAGGCAATAAATAAATTCAACATTCAAACCTAACAAAGGCAGTATGAAGTAAATGCCAAATCCTACCAAAAAAGTTGAAACCAAAACACCTAAAGTAGCAAACACTAATACAGGCCAGCGTTGCACTCGTAATTGTTCGAAATTAGTATGCAAGGCTCCTGCAAATAGCATGAAACTTAGCATAATATCTAAAAGCACTTCCTTGAAATCTATTTGTGTGATGATTAACTTTTCGGCATTTAACAATGCTGGTGCACCTAAATAATCCAAAGCAAATACGATAAAGGTAAAAACTATAGTTATCAGCATTAAACCTATAGTATTTGGAAGTTTTAAAAAGCGAACATTAACATATCCAAAAACAGCAGATATAACTATAAGAATAGTAACAATATAAAAGTAATCCATGAGTATATTTTATATTTCATGCAATATACTATTTTTCGAATTTTTCAAGAGTTTAAAAACCTCATAATTTTATGTAATCTTTAATATATAACTTCGACTTATTACTGTATATTTCGTTTTTTCAAACTGAATTCAAACTTATTATGCAGAAAACTTATTACGATCCAACCGACCTTAAAAAATTTGGTAAAATATCTGAATGGAATGAAGAATTAGGATCTAAATTCTTCGAATATTATAACAGTGTTTTTAAGGAAGGTAACCTTTCTGAAAGAGAAAAGTCGCTAATAGCATTAGCTGTATCGCATACCATACAATGTCCTTATTGCATTGATGCATACACAGGAGATGGCTTGCAACGTGGCATTACAAAAGAAGAAATGATGGAGGCACTTCATGTAGCAGCTGCTATTCGAGGTGGTGCATCTTTAGTCCATGGTGTACAAATGATGAATAAAGTGAATAAGCTTGAAATGTAAATACCTGGTCGAGTGCAATCTAGACCTATTAATACCACTCAACTGAGCTCGAGGTGACAGTTTAAAATTAAAGAATGATTAAATCCCTACATAAACGCAATAGCGAATTAGCAAATAGCAACAAACAGGTTGAATTTTTATCTAATGGCATTTTTAAAGGTGGCGAATTAGCCACTTTCAACAATAAAATAGCTGAAACGAATCAATTCCCACTCCGTCCTAAAAAATTAGAAATTCTTCAAATTAATCTTGGTTATATGTGTAATCAGGTTTGCGAACACTGTCATGTTGATGCTGGTCCAGACAGAAAAGAGATTATGACAAAAGAAACGATGTTACAATGTTTGGACGTAATAAAAAGTACTCAAGCACATACATTAGATTTAACTGGAGGAGCACCAGAAATGAACCCTAATTTTCGATGGTTTGTAGATGAAGCTTCAAAAGCTGGTATTAAAGATTTTATAGTTCGCTCTAACCTGACCATATTAAGAGCGAATAAGAAATTTTATGACCTACCTGAATTTTTCAAAAACCATAACATACATGTCATCTCTTCTATGCCTCACTGGACTAAAGGGAAAACAGATAAACAAAGAGGATCAGGTGTTTTCGACAAATCCATAAAAGCACTAGAAGAACTAAATAAAATAGGTTATGGTATGCCAAATAGCAACTTGAAATTAGATTTAGTTTATAATCCTTCTGGCGCATTTTTACCAGGAAACCAAGTGGCATTGGAAAAAGATTTTAAAAAAGCATTGCATGATGATTTTGGTATCCAGTTCCACAATTTATTTGCGATTACTAATTTACCTATTAGTAGGTTTTTAGACTATTTGATTGCTTCAGAAAATTATGAAGATTACATGTATTCTTTAGTGGAGGCTTATAATCCTGAAGCTGTTAAAAATGTTATGTGTACCAATACTATTTCAGTAAGTTGGGATGGCTTTTTATACGATTGCGACTTCAACCAAATGCTTGAATTGCCAGTAAGCAGCAAGGTGAAACACATAAGCGAATACAAAGAAGATCAGCTCCAAAATAGAAACATTATAACATCTCAACATTGCTATGGATGCACTGCTGGAGCAGGAAGTAGCTGTCAAGGAAATATTATTTAAAATGAAAAAAATATTTTTATTCATACTATTATCAATACCAGCATTAGGTTTTTCTCAAGAATCCCTATCAGATTTATTAAATAAACACAATACTAAAAGTGTTCCTTATATCTCTGTTGAAGAATTAGCTATGCCAAAAACTGAGGTTATACTATTAGATGCTCGCGAACCTAAAGAATATGAGGTTAGTCATTTAAAAGACGCCATAAATGTTGGCTATAACGAATTTGATATAGCAGAAACAACAAAGCTAATTGAAAACAAAGAACAGACATTAGTTGTGTATTGCTCTTTGGGTATTCGTTCTGAAGATATAGCTGAAAAGCTATCAAAAGCAGGATACAAAAATGTTTTAAACTTATATGGAGGCATTTTTGAATGGAAAAACAAAGGTTTTGATGTATATGACTCAACCTATACTAAAACCGAAAAAATTCATACTTTTTCTTCAGAATGGAGCAAATGGTTAATCAATGGTGAAAAAGTATATGAGTAAGAATTTAATAATTGTTTTTACGCGAAACCCTGAATTAGGTAAAGTAAAAACCAGATTAGCAAAAATCTTAGGTAATCAATCAGCTTTAAACATATACAATTACTTATTAAAATATACTGAACAAACAATTAGAAACATAAATTGCGATAAGGCAGTCTTTTATTCAGTAAAGATTCGTGAAGATGATATTTGGAATTCCAATATATACCAGAAACTTCAACAAAAAGGAAAAGACTTAGGTTCAAGAATGTCAAACGCTTTTAAATATGCTTTTGAAAAAAATTATGAAAAAGTTATAATAATAGGAAGCGATTTAATTGATTTGAAGTCAAAACACATATCAACTACATTAAAAATGCTAGACAATAATGATGTAATAATTGGTCCAGCACAAGATGGTGGTTATTATTTATTAGGAATGAAAAAAATACATTCTAATATTTTTGAAAATAAAGATTGGGGAACTGCAACTGTTTTAAAAGACACACTAAAAGATTTACAACATCTTGATGTTTTTCATTTAGAAGAATTAAATGATATTGATACTTTTGAAGACTTAAAAGACAATCAAACACTAAAAGAATTAATTACAAAAAATGGATAAATACATAAAAGAAACTGCTGAATATATTCAAGAAAAAGGGTTTATTGCTCCAGAAATAGGCATTATTCTAGGCACAGGTTTAGGTAAGTTAGTTGACAATATTGAGATTCTTGCTGAGGTAAGCTACAACCACATTCCAAATTTCCCAACTGCGACAGTAGAGTTTCATAAAGGAAAACTCATCTATGGTAATTTAGAAGGCAAAAAAGTAGTTGTCATGCAAGGCCGTTTTCATATTTACGAAGGCTACTCACTTCAAGACGTTACTTTTCCAGTTCGTGTTATGGAAAAATTAGGAATACAAACGCTTTTAGTTTCAAATGCATCAGGAGCTATCAACACCAATTTCAAAAAAGGAGAATTGATGCTAATTGACGATCATATAAACCTTCAAGGAAGCTCTCCTTTGGCTTTTAAAGGTGTCGAACTTTTGGGAGAACGTTTTACTGACATGAGTGAACCTTACAACAAAGATTTAAACATGTCTTTTAAACAAATTGCAAGATCAAATAATATCACGTTACACGAAGGTGTTTATGCAAGTGTTGTAGGCCCTCAATTAGAGACTAGAGCTGAGTATAGAATGTTAAAAATTATAGGAGCAGATGCTGTTGGAATGAGTACAGTTCCTGAGATTATTGTAGCAAATCATTTAAATTTAAAAGCTGCTGCTGTTTCTGTTTTAACAGATGAATGCGATCCAGACAATTTAAAACCGGTAAATATTAGTGAAATAATTGACATGGCTGGGAAAGCAGAACCAGAAATGATTATTTTATTTAAAGAATTAATAAAAACTCTATAACGTCATTCCGAACGAAGTGAAGGAATCTTTTTAAAGAGATTACCACGTCATTTCATTCCTCGCAAGGACATTTAACAGATACTATAATATGAGTTATCTCGAAACAACACATAACGTTTATAAAGAAGCAGCATTAACTCCTGATATTGGTTTATGTTGTACCACAAATCCTATTTGGGAACTTCCTGGTTTGAAAATCCCTAAAATTATGCAAGAAATGAATTATGGTTGTGGTTCAACAGTTCATGCTCGCGATTTAACAAACAACCCAAAAATGCTTTATGTTGGTGTTGGTGGTGGCATGGAATTATTACAATTCTCTTATTTTAATCGACAAAAAAACGGTGTTATTGGCATCGATGTGGTTGATGAAATGTTAGAAGCTTCACGAGAAAATTTTAAAGAAGCCGAAGTGCAAAATGATTGGTTTAAGAGTGAATTTGTTGCTCTTAAAAAAGGTGATGCAATGAATCTTCCTGTTGAAGATAATAGCATTGATGTGGCTGCTCAAAATTGCTTATTCAATATTTTTAAAGCAGACGACCTTAAAAGGGCTATTGCAGAAATGTATCGAGTTATAAAACCTCATGGACGCTTAGTAATGAGTGATCCAACCTGCGAACAACCAATGAATGACGAATTACGAAACGACGATAGGTTACGTGCACTTTGTTTGAGTGGAAGTTTACCTATTACTGAGTATGTTAAAATGCTTACAGATGCTGGTTTTGGAACTATTGAAATAAGAGCAAGAAAACCGTATAGAATCTTAGACCCAAAAAAATATGCTACAGATGAATTGATTTATATTGAATCTATTGAGATTGCAGCTATTAAAGACCAAATGCCTAAAGATGGTCCATGTATATTTACTGGTAAAGCAGCAATTTATTTTGGCGAAGAAGACTATTTAGACGATAATCAAGGTCATGTTTTAGTTAAAAACCAACCACTTGCTATTTGCGATAAAACAGCAAATGCTTTGGCAAATCTTAAACGAGATGATATTTTTATTAGCGAATCTACTTATCATTACGATGGTGGTGGCTGTTGTTAGGCGATAATCGCCATTTATTTTTATCAATCAAACGTAAAAATACTTTATGGAAAAATATACTGACATTATAAAAAACTCCTATTCTGGATATTGGAATTATCTTAAAAACGAGATTATTACAATTAACCATTGGGACAATTATTTTTATGGCTTAATTATAATTTCATTAATAGTATGGATTCTAGAAATCGCTTTTCCTTGGAGAAAGGAGCAATCAATTTTTAGAAAAGATTTTTGGTTAGATACTTTTTAC
This sequence comes from Flavobacteriaceae bacterium UBA3078, assembly GCA_002366675.1. Classification (GTDB taxonomy): domain Bacteria; phylum Bacteroidota; class Bacteroidia; order Flavobacteriales; family Flavobacteriaceae; genus Xanthomarina. The sequence goes on along the minus strand of DFBO01000154.1, from coordinate 17,394 downwards.
ATGTTCTTTAATTTTTTTATTCTAAACCTTATTGTCCTAATTGCCTTATCTAACACTGTAGCAGAATTTTTTAATGATATTTTAAGCACTGTTAATCTTTCCATTTCTAGTTTTCAATTATTTGATGTCGATAATCTTCCTAGAGTTTTGGGCTTATTTATCTTTTTTATAGTGGCAGATTTTGTGCAATGGAATACTCACAGACTCTTACATCGTGTACCTTTACTTTGGAATTTTCATAAAGTACACCATTCTGTTAAAGAAATGGGCTTTGCAGCACATTTGCGTTACCATTGGATGGAACCTGTTGTTTACAAATCTATCTTATATATTCCGTTAGCCATTATTGGTGGATTTGATGCGCAAGATGTAGCCCTAATTCACTTTTTCAATATTACAATTGGACATTTAAATCATGCCAATTTAGGGTGGGATTATAGTAAGTTAAAATACATTTTCAACAATCCTAAAATGCATATTTGGCATCATGCCAAGCAACTCCCTAAGCATGTGAAATTTGGCGTTAACTATGGAATTACTCTTAGTCTTTGGGATTATCTTTTTAAATCTAATTACATTCCATACAATGGCAGAGATATTGAACTAGGCTTTAAAGGTGATGAAAAATTTCCTAAAGATTTTATTAGTCAAGAATTATATCCATTAAAAAAGAAATGAAATATTTAAGCCTTTTATTAATTGCCTTGTTAATATCATCCTGCTGTACAAAAAAACAAGTTGTAGCAGAACAGGAAAATGAAATTGCATTAATTGAAACACCAAAACCCATTGTTGAAGAAGTAGTAGAAACGCAAATACCAGAACCTCCAAAACCACCTGAACCAATTAAAGGTTATCCAGAAGTATTTAATCACACTAGATGGAACAAATTATTACAAGAATATGTTACTGAAACTGGCAATGTAGACTATAAATCTATTAAAAACAATCTATCTGAACTAGTTGTATATTTAGACTCTTTAGGTGAAAACATGCCTGCTGAAGATTGGACAAAAGAAGACAAACTAGCCTTTTGGATTAATGCTTACAACGCCATGACAGTAGATTTAATTGTTAGAAATTATCCTGTAAAAAGTATTAAAAACATTAAAGATCCTTGGGAAAAACGTTATTGGCAGCTTGGGGAAAAATGGTATAATCTAGATGAAATAGAACATCAAATTTTACGTAAAATGAATGAGCCAAGAATTCACTTTGCCATTGTTTGTGCTTCTTATTCTTGTCCTAAATTACAGAATGAAGCTTTTACTGCTTCCAATTTAGAAGAGCAATTAACTCATGCTACTTCAGAATTTTTGGCAGATACCAGTAAGAATGAAATAGCTCCTGATAGAATTAAAATTTCTAAAATTTTCAAATGGTTTACTAAAGATTTCACAGAAAATGGAAGTCTCATCAATTTTATAAATCAATATTCAACTATTTCAATTTCTGAAAATGTAAAAATTAGTTATAAAGACTATAATTGGGATTTAAATGAATAGAATTTCTATCATTATTCCTATTTTAAACGAAGCAGAAAATATCGAAAATTTGCTTCAGCATTTAATTCAAAATTCTCAACCTAAAAATATTTCAGAAATTATTGTGGTCGATGGAGGAAGTTCTGATTACTCTAAAGAGATAGTTAATCAATTCGTCTCTTCGAGTGATTTAGAACAAAGTAAAAAAATGTATCGAGAAGCAGCTAAAGAAGTTCTCGATACAAAATTCGAAAATTCGAGTTCCACTCGAACTGATGTAAAATTAATTTCATCTGAAAGAGGTCGTGCCAAACAAATGAATCTTGGAGCAAAAAATGCTTCAGGAAACATTCTCTACTTCCTACATGCAGATTCTTTTCCTCCAAAACACTTTGACCTACTTATCATTAATGAAGCTGAAAATGGAAATTTAGCAGGATGTTTCAGACTGCAATTTAAGCACAACCATTGGTGGTTAAGTCTAGCTAGTTGGTTGACACAATTTCATTGGAGAGCTTGTAGAGGTGGTGACCAAAGTCAATTTATAACTAAAACATTATTTAATGAAATTGGTGGCTTTGATGAGAACTATATTATTTACGAGGACAACATCTTAATAAATGAACTTTATAAACGTAAACAGTTTAAAGTCATCAATAAAAAACTAATCACCTCAGCACGACGTTATGAAAAACATGGCATTTGGAAATTACAATATCACTTTTGGACTATTTATGTCAAAAAATGGCTTGGATCTTCTTCTGAAGAATTACATGATTATTATAAAAAGTATATCGCTTAAAAATACTGACCTATACCAAAAACGAATCCTCGGTTTGAACCTTCTGTGATACCAATACCATAGTCAATCCTAAAAATAGCATTAAATATTTTTTTATGGATTAAACGTATTCCCAATCCAGAATATACTCTTAAATTTTCTGAAGAACTAAAATCACTAAATTCTCCTCCAGGATTTCGCCAACTTCCTGCGTCCACAAAAGCATTACTTTGCAGTACAAACCAATCCTTTTCATAAAGTGTATATCGATATTCTGTATTTAAAACAATTGATCCTGTACCTCTATCAATCGTATTTCCAACACCTCTAATATTAATATTATTATCAACAGAAAAAGGAGCAAATGGCGTTTTGTTATTTGTGGCTAAACCTAAGCGTAATCTATTAGCCCAATTCCCTTTTCTTCCTGCTTTTTGAAAGTAAAAAAAGTCGGTCCATCCAATTAAAAAATTAGATAAATTATCATTCTTTGCAGTGACATATTGAAAATTTAACAAAGTTCTAAATCCAGAAACATATTGATAATGGTAATCTAAATTATTATATTCATAAATAAATTTATAAAGGAATTTATCTACTTTTAATTCTTGTGGCACATCATTGCCAACAGCTCCAAATTCATATTGATAATCTTCTGTAAAAGAGTTCACTCCTAATTCAAATCTGTTTTTAAAATTTAGTTCGTACAATCCTAATATTTCAAAAGACGTATTTCTGTATTTATAATCTGCTTGAGAATTTTCTAAAAAAACAGGCTCAAGTGTTGTTAAATCTTGATAATTTATAGCGAGTCCAAAATGTTTGTTAAACAAATAAGGCGCTCTAAAATTAATGGCATAAGAACTGTAAAAATCTCTTTGATAGAAACCTCCAAAAATAATATTTCTTCCAAACAAATTAAATTCATAGAGTCCTAATCGATATGCAAACTCACCTTCGTTAGTTGTGTAAATATTTGCTGAAGGAATAATTGTAAAGTTTTCTTCAATATTATAAAACACATTATATTTATTATCAATAACATGAAATACTTGATAATAAGCATGTGAAACTGAAGGCAAACGTTTTAATCTTTTAATATCTTGTTCTATAGTAATCGAATCTAATTTGGCTCCAGATTTAATGGAAGATATTTTAGATACAAAAGAGGTTTTTAATTTTTTATTTCCTTGAATTATTAAATTATCTACAATGTTTTCTTGAGAAAAACTATGACTAAAAATCAAAATAAATAGAAGTAGAATTACTTTTTTCATCCTTTAGAAAAATAATTTTTTAGTATTAATTCAACCGGTTTATTTTGAGGTGTAAATTGATTATCGTTTTTCCCTCCAACTTGATCATGATTGTGAAACCACTTCCAAACAAATCCTCCAGCAAACCAATCTTCTTTCCAAAATTCTTCAAACAGTGCTTTTGTGGCATTGCTTTGTCCATTGAGGTTAAGAGACTTTATTGTATGATCGCTTATCCAAGGTTCCTTTCCGGTATAATCTGTACTTCTATAACCAAACTCGGTAAACAAAACAGGTTTACCATGAGTCTCTGAAATACTTTTAATAACTTCTACATGTGGCTTCCAACCTTCTCTAAATTCTTCAACAGTAGGTGTTTTGCTATCACTTATTGGAAAATAAGCATCTACTCCAATATAATCTAGATCACTCCAAAATGGTGTGCGTTTAAATTCATCCCAATTAGCGGCATAAGTAAGCTTTCCTTTGAACACTTTTTTGATATCTTGAATTAAATTTTTCCAATAATCAGGTCTATTAGCAACAAATTGCTCAAGTTCAGTTCCAATGCATAAAATTTCAACACCCATTTCTTCAGCCAAAACAGCATTATCTAATATAAATTTAGAATATGAAGCTTCAAGTAATTTCCAATTAGCTTCGCTATTCATTTTTATAAAACCAGTAAAACTACCATGACTAACCCAAATTTGTGGTTTCAGCATAATTTTCACCCCTTGACTTTTTAAGGTTTCAATATATTGTTTTGCACCACTTATAGTTTCACCAAACCATTGTCTATTCGTATTAAAAACTATTTCAGGATGTTCTATACTGCTTATAAATCCAAAAGGCATAATGGCACAATAATTGGCATTGATATTTAATACTGGAGAAACATGATTTATATCAATAGGCTTAGGAGAAGCAACAAAGCTCAAGCCATTAATTTTTTGAGTTTGGCTTGAACAAGATTGTATTATAAAAAACAAAAAAATAATTAGATATCTATCTATTTTCATCTTGAAATGCTTCTTTATAAACTTCTAATTTACTGTTTCTAAAATAATAACCTAAATCCAGCACTAAATGTCTGACCTAGTCCTTGAAAGTTATTTCCTCTAATAAATTTATCGAAAGAAGCTTCAACATTAATCACTTTAGTTAATTGATATTTTCCTCCAAAACCAAGTGAGGTTGCATTTTGTGAAAAATCATTTCCTAGGTCAATTAAAAAATTCTGCTTCGCATTTACATAGACAGTAAAATTAGTTGTTGGAAAATAACTCAAAAATGCACTTAAAGGAACATAAGCACTATTATTTGCAAATCGCTCACTAATATTAGAATCTGCTGGATTAGCATCAGCTTGACTTTCGCCAAAATTCAAACCAAAGTCAGCTTCAGTAAATACTTGCCAATCTCCACCTCCAAAGGTTTTATCAAAAAAGAATTTAGTTTCCCAAAAAACACTTCGTTTATCTAAATAAGGAGCATTTGGTTTGTCTTTAAATATTGGAAAATAAACAGAGCTTGTAAATGAAAAATTTGGAATACTCGCAATAGGTTGCACTCTAATAGAAGGTGCAATTGTTGTTAAACCACTTCTCGCATCTACACTATTATCTTCTAATTTTAAAACTTCTAATGCTCCAGCTCCATCAAAAGTATTGGCACGAAACTGAATAATAACACCAATATTAATTCTAGTATTTTTACTTATTCCAGTATAAGCTTCTGTTGTATTAGTTAGATATGTTTCTCTTGGTATTGTAACAGATTCACTTCCAGAATCTGTTCGTTCTGTTTGTGTATAAAGGCTGTTAAATGACTTAATATCCCATTGCCCTTTCTTTAATAATTTTGAAGGTGTATATTCTTGAATATTACTTTCTTGTTGTTCACCATCTTGAGGATCATCTTGTGCTATAGCAGAAAATGAAAAGCTTGTTAAAACGAGTAATGCTATTATCTTTTTCATTGAAATTTTGTTTATTAAAATATGAATATGAAATTCCTATAAGTAGGAATGCTATTGTTTGTTTAAATTCCAATTATATGGAAAGTATGATAGTTTAAAGTTTGCGGGTATTTTTTCTGTTCTATATATGTTTATAAAATCTATTTCGGATGTGCCATTCATAGTAAAATCTTCTTTATACCATTTTAAAATCTCTGAGCCTTCGACACGCTTTTTCTTAAAATTTACAATCAAGAAACTTCCATTTAATGCCAATTTTGTTTGCATATCTAACTGACTATTAAATGTACTTGGCAAATAGGCCTCACTAATTAATGGTGGACAGCCAACAGCACCACAAACAAGCACAAAGTGAAAACGTGGATCTTTAAATTTAGCCCTTAATAATTTGTGTTCGATATCGTTTAAAGTCACACTCATTCCTCCAAAACTATATTTGTTTTTATCAAAAAATCCAGCATCGTCTAATGGAGATTTTACTGGATAGTTATCTATAACACCTTTAATAACAGCAAGATTATAAGCATTAACCCAAAATGCTTGATATGCCTGTTTATCATTTTCTGAAACCGAAACTGTTTCGGCTATCTTTAAAACGTCTTTAAGTGCTTCTGGGTGTTTGTAGATTTTTGAGTAAGCCACATTTCCGTTAGACACATTTGTTTTAAAAAAAGCATCAGCTTTATTAAAAAAGGATTCCAAATTTTGTGCTTCTAGATTCTGTGTTCCAAAAAAAACTAAAACTATAGCTAGTATTTTTATCATGATTTATAATTTATTACAAAGTATGAACTTATCTGTCGAACAATATGTTAGGTAGCTTACAAAAAACAACTTTTTTAAATCTTTTCTTTGCTCTAATATAAGTTCTTATCTTTAGTTACGACTTATAAGCAACAACCAATCAAATTATGGCACATATTGTTATTATTGGCAACGGAATTTCGGGTGTTACAGCAGCAAGACATATTAGAAAAAATTCAGAAAATAGAATTACAGTAATCTCTGCTGAAACCAAACATTTCTTTTCCAGAACTGCGCTTATGTATATATACATGGGGCACATGAAATATGAGCATACGAAACCTTATGAAGATTGGTTTTGGAAGAAGAATAAAATTGAGCTTAAACAAGGTTTTGTAAATTCTATTGAAACAAATTCTAAAACACTTCATTTTGCTGAAGGTGATACATTACAATACGACAAACTGATAATTGCTACAGGAAGTAAACCAAACAAATTTGGTTGGCCAGGACAAGACCTTGAATGTGTTCAAGGCTTATACAGTAAACAAGATTTAGACAGTCTTGAAGTTTATGCTCCAAACAATAAAGCTTGTAAACATGCTGTAATTGTTGGTGGAGGATTGATTGGGATTGAATTAGCAGAAATGTTACATTCACGCCATATTCCTGTGACGTTTTTAGTTCGTGAATCTAGTTTTTGGAATGGTGTTTTGCCAAAAGAAGAAAGCGAAATGATAAATAAAGAAATTATTAGTAATGGCATTGATTTACGATTGTATTCAAATTTAAAAGAAATTATTTCAGATGAAAATGGGAAAGCTAAATCCATAATTATTCAAGAAACAGGAGAAGAAATTCCATGTGATATAATTGGATTAACAGCTGGTGTTTCACCAAATATCGATTTTATAAAAGATTCTGATATTGAAACTAATCGTGGTGTAAAAGTGAATCGTTTTTTAGAAACTAATATATCAGATATTTATGCTATTGGAGATTGTGCTGAACAGCATGAAACCATTGGATACAGAAGACCAATTGAAGCAGTTTGGTACACAGGGCGTATGATGGGAGAAACAGTAGCACAAACTATTTGTGGAAATAGAAGAGCATATAACCCAGGACATTGGTTTAATTCAGCTAAGTTTTTTGATATAGAATACCAAACTTACGGATGGGTTTGGGCACAAACAAAAGACAATGAAGCTCGTTTTTATTGGGAACATGAAAGTGGAAAAAAATGCATTCATATAAATTATGATAAAAATACACGTGAGTTTATTGGCATTAACACCTTTGGGATACGAATGCGTCATGAATTTTTTGACAAAGTATTAACTAAAAAACAATCGGTAGAATATGTGTTAGAACATTTAGCTGATGCAAATTTTGATCCTGAATTTTACAAACTCCACGAAAAAGAGATAGTAGAAAAATTCAATACAGAAAACGACACAAACATTCAATTAAAAAAGAGAAACTGGAAACGAATCTTTCAACCCAATTAATATGAAGCAAATACAAAACACAGGACTTGCTTTATTTTTAGTTGGTCTCACATTATTTACCTCATTGATTTTCTTTGGAAAATATGAAGTCTCTCTAGAGTTACTAGAAGAAATAGTAAATAATAAAGGTATTAAAAGCGAACTTTTTATTAACGATATTAAAGCAAACGTTGTAGGTAAAGAATTTACAAATCCATTTTCGTTTTCATCTAAAATCACTTCAGCTATAGAAACTGCAAATGAAACTCATAAACAAAACAGTGAATGGGATAAAGTAATTTGGGACAAGCCACATAGCTTCACTTATCAAATTGCAAAAAAAGCAGGAAGTGGATTTATAAAAGAAAACAAATGGCTGTATTGGTGGCTTACCTTTGGTCTTGGAATTCTTGGAGCACTCATGTACATTATTCCAAATGTGGTTATAAAAGGACCTCCAGGAATAAAAAACAATGGCATTTGGCTTAACGCTTCAACCAATAGAGGTTGGATTGGCTGGTTCGCTTTTATGTTTTTAGTAGGCTTTTATTTACTACTATATTTTAGGCCAGATTACATTGTTAATTGGACATATATTGTTGACCCAATTAGCGAAAGCTTAAGTGGTAATTTAGCGAGTCAATGGTTTTTGTATGGCTTTTTGTATTGTACAGTTATGTCTGTTATGGCAGTAAGAATGTATATTAAGTATCGTCATAATAAATATCAAATATTAAGAACTACTTCCGTTTTATTTTTTCAAATAGTATTTGCCTTTTTAATTCCTGAGATTTTAGTGCGATTCGAGAAACCTTGGTACGATTTCAAAAATGCTTTTCCATTAGATTACGATTTCTTTTTTAGTTGGAATATAGATCAACTTATTGCAAGTGGAGGATTCGGATTATTCATTTTAGTTTGGGGAATTGTATTAACATTAGTCATTGTTCCAGTAATGGTTTATTTCTTTGGTAAACGTTGGTACTGCTCTTGGGTTTGTGGTTGTGGAGGCTTAGCTGAAACACTTGGAGATCCATATAGACAGTTGTCAGACAAATCATTAAAAGCATGGAAATTTGAAAGATGGATAGTTCATGGCGTTTTAGTGTTTGCTTTGGTGATGACAGGTTTTACTTTATACTCCTATTTCACTGGATCTGAAGCAGTTTTAGTAATAAAAACTCAAACAATACAAGATATTTATGGGTTTCTAATAGGTTCTATATTTGCTGGAGTTATTGGCACAGGTTTCTATCCAATTTTCGGTAATCGTGTTTGGTGTCGTTTTGGTTGCCCATTAGCAGCTTATCTAGGGATTATTCAACGTTTTAAGTCTAGATTTAGAATTACCACCAATGGAGGTCAATGCATTTCTTGTGGAAACTGTTCAACTTATTGTGAACAAGGCATAGATGTTAGAGCTTATGCGCAAAAGGGAGAAAACATTGTCAGAGCTAGTTGTGTTGGTTGTGGTATTTGTTCTGCTGTTTGCCCTAGAGGTGTTTTAAAACTAGAAAATGGACCAGAAAAAGGACGTATTAACCCAACTGATATCCTTTTAGGGAATGATGTTGATTTAATGGATTTACTAAATCAGAAATAATGCGACTTACTATCATTCTTATACTTACCACTTTTACTATTTATGCTCAAAAAACCTATCAGAAAAACTATTTCGATAATGGTGTTTTAGAATCTGAAGGCTGGATAATAGAGAAACAAAAAACTGACTATTGGAAATTTTATTATAAAAACAAAACCGTAAAAAAGGAAGGTCATTTTATTAATGGAAAAGAAACTAAATACTGGTTTTTTTATCGGGAAGATGGCACTAAAATAATGGATGGACACTTTATTAGAGGATTCAAAAATGATTGGTGGGTTTTTTATAACGATAAAAATATAATTACATATAAGTGTCAGTTTAAAAACAATTTAAAAAATGGCTATTGTCTAATTTATGAGAATAATAATATTGTTTCCATAAAAAAATATAAAAAAGACAATTTCATTAAAGAATGGACTGATATAGAATCCTTCAAAAAAGAAAATAATTTAAGAGACCTTCAATGACCATTATAAAAGTTATTATTCCAGCTTTTAACGAAGCAGATTCTATTGCTAAAGTTATTCAAGACATTCCTGAAATTGTAGATGAAATTATAGTAGTTAATAATAATTCAACAGACAATACAGAAAATAATGCAAAGAATGCTGGAGCAACTATTTTAAACGAAAACAATAAAGGTTATGGATATGCTTGTTTAAAAGGAATGGAGTATCTTTCTCTACTAGCTATAA